>CAZRFE010000015.1:0-38533 GCA_964599565.1 uncultured Gammaproteobacteria bacterium | reverse complement strand
CGCACGCGCGACATCGAATTTCGTTTTCACCTGCCCGCGAACATGCACGTGAGCGTGCCGTGGCTGCCGCTTGACGGTGAAGGCGATGTTGCGCGCTTTCGTTACGGCGACTCACCCTTGCACTGGTCGAGCCTGATGGCCATCGGCGATCTCGAGATGCGTGCGTTCGATGCCGGCGGTGCGCGCTTTGATCTTGCGATTGCGCCGGGTGAACCTTCTGCGCAGCCGGAGCGCGTGCTTGCGTGGCTGCAGCCGGCCGCACGAGCGGTCTCGCAACTGTGGGGCGCGTTTCCGGTCGATCATGTGCAGCTGCTCGTTGTTCCCGTGGGTGACGGCTACGACGCCGCACCCTGGGCGCAGACAAACCGTGGCGGCGGCGCGGCCGCGCATTTCTACATGAATGCACGGGCGAAACCCGAAATCTTTCGCGATGACTGGATCGCAACGCACGAGCTTGCGCATTTCGCGCTGCCGTTCGTGAAGCGCGAGGATGCGTGGCTTGCGGAAGGCTTCGCGAGCTATTACCAGAACGTGCTGCGCGCGCGTACAGGAATGATCCGTGCAGAAGATGCGTGGCAGGCGATGCTGGAGGGTTTTGCGCGCGGCAACCGCGATACGGAAAACGACACGCTGCGTGACGACACGCTGCACATGCATTCGCGCGGGCGCGTGCTGCGCGTGTACTGGAGCGGTGCGGCGATCGCGCTGCTGGCGGACGTTGAACTGCGCGCCCGCACGCAGAATGCGTGGTCGCTCGATCGCGTGCTTGCGGAGTTCAACGCCTGCTGCCGCGCGCGCGAACGTGCATGGAGCGCGCGCGAACTGTTCGCGAAGTTCGATGCCATCAGCGGCACGGACATCTTCAATACGCTGTACGTTGCGAACGTGTATTCACGCCACTTTCCGCGTCTTGCGGAGGCGCTTGCGGATCTCGGCGTGGAATCGGATGACGCGGGTACCTGGATGAAGAACGGCGCACGCCTTGAAGGCGTGCGCCGCGCGATCATGATGCCGCGGAACGAAACACCGGCGGCGGACGCCGCCGGAAATCTCACCGGCCGTTGAGCTTGAATTCCAGCGTGTGCCGGATGCGCTGCGCGACCGGGCGGCCGTCACGCATGGCGGGCGTGAACGTCCAGCGCGAGACAGCGCGACGCGCTTCGTGGTCGAACGCGCCGCGCGGCTCGGCCTCGACGATGGAGATGTTGTCCGTGGTGCCATCGGGCGTGATGGTGAACTCCACGATCACGAAGCCTTCCTGCCGGCGCCGGTACGCATCGCGCGGATAATCCGGCGGCGCCATGCTGAGCGGGCGAATCGGCGTCGTCGGGCCAGCGGGCGGCGGCGTCACCGCGGGCGCGGCGCCGCTGGAGTCCGCCGTGCGCGTCGGCGGTGCGCTTGCCACATCAGGCTGCGCGGGTTCTTCGAGCACCTGGAACGTCGGCCGCGCGATCTGGATGTTCTGCACCGCCGGCCGTTCGATCTTGAAGCTGGTGTCGATCTTCGGCCGCTCGATGACGATTTTTTCGTGCTCGATCACCGGGCGGCGATCGCCGACGGAGTATGAATCGAGGTCAGCGGCCTTGTCATCCTCTTCCTGCGCGATGGCGGGTGCTGCGAACAGCATTCCGGCGGCGAGCACAAGCGTGAAGGGATAGCGAACGGTATTCATTGCAGCTCCGGGCGCCTTGGAAATGACCTGGACGAGGGGTTCGACGAAAGACGGAAAGGCGCCCGTTGATAATTAACAATATCAGGACAATCCGCAACCGCTTTGAGTGGAATACCCGAAACCGGGGCCAACGGTCCGGCCCGATGCCGGATGTTTCGGGCCGGGTATCCGGCAGATGCTAGACTCCATGGCTTCATACGTTTTGTTGCGGCGCGATAGCGCGCACGTACAGGAGAGGCACGGATGAAACGTTTCATGGTGTTCGGCCTGCTGGCCATGCTCGCCGCGTGCGGCGAACGGTCGGCGGAAGATTCCCGCGGCGCCGCGTCGATCGACGGCATCGACATGATCCGCCACGTCGGCGTGCTGGCGGCGGATGAAATGGGCGGACGCGCGCCCGGCTCGAACGGCGAGGACCGGACGATCGAGTACCTGAGCCAGCAGTTTTCCGAGGCCGGGCTCAGCCCCGGCAACGGCGACAGCTGGACACAGGAAGTGCCGCTCATGAAGATCACGGCGAGCCCCGACATGGTGATGACGATCGCGCGCGCGGGCGGCGGCGAGGTCGACGCGAACTTGGCCGAAGACCAGGCAACGGGCGAGGCGAATCCGCCGCAGGGTCTCGTCTTCGAGTACGGCAAGGACATGGTTGCGTTCTCGCGCCGCCTGCAGCCGCAGATCAGTGTCGAGAACAGCCCGCTGGTGTTCGCGGGCTATGGCGTGATCGCGCCGGAATACGGCTGGAACGATTACGAAGGCCTCGACGTGAAAGGCAAGACCGTCGTGGTGCTGGTGAACGATCCGGGCTTCGGATCGCAGGACCCCGAGCTTTTCAACGGCAACACCATGACCTATTACGGCCGCTGGTCGTACAAGTACGAGGAAGCGGCGCGCCACGGCGCGGCGGGCGTGATCATCGTGCACGAGGACGACGCCGCGGGTTACCCGTGGGAGGTCGTCACCGGCAGCTGGTCCGGTCCGCAGTTCGACCTCGCCGGCACGGGCGACGAATACCGCCTGCCGCTGCGCGCGTGGATCACGCGCGATGCCGCGGAGCGGCTGTTCGCGGCCGCGGGTGCGGATTTCGCCGCCGCGAAGAAGCAGGCGCTGCAGCGCGACTTCAACGCCATGCCACTGAACCAGGCGGTATCCATCCACATCGCGAACAGCGTCGAGGAAATCACCTCGCACAACGTGCTCGCGATGCTGCATGGAAGCGAGCGGCCGGAGGAAACCGTCATCTACACCGCGCACTGGGATCATCTCGGCACGGATCCCTCGAATCCCTCCGATCCGGTCTACAACGGTGCGGTCGACAACGCGACGGGCGTCGCCGGCCTGCTGGAACTTGCCGAAGCGTTCGGTTCGCTCCGCACGCCGCCGGAACGCAGCATCCTGTTCCTCGCCGTCACCGCCGAGGAATCCGGCCTGCTCGGCTCGAAGTGGTATGCAGAACATCCGGTCGTCTCGCTTGCCGAGACCGCCGGCGTGATCAACATGGACAGCATGAACGTCTACGGCCCGACGCAGGATGTCGTTGTCGTCGGCGCGGGCAACTCCGAGCTCGAGGAATACCTTGTGCGCGCGGCGGAAAAGCAGGGCCGCGAAGTCGTGCCGGAGGAACATCCCGAGCGCGGCTACTACTACCGCTCGGATCATTTCAATTTCGCGAAGATGGGCGTGCCGGCGCTGTACGCGGAAAGCGGCTCGCAGTATGTCGGCGAGAACGCGGAAGAAGCGGCGAAGCGCGCAGCCGCCTACACCGCGCAGAACTACCACAAGCCTTCCGACGAATACGCCGACTGGTGGAACCTCGAAGGCGCGATCCAGGATCTCAACATGTACTACGAGATCGGCAAGGAACTCGCGAACAGCGATTCATTCCCGCAGTGGTATGAAGGCAACGAGTTCCGCGCCATCCGCGAGGAAACGGCAGACCAGCGCAACCCGTAGATCTCTTGCGGCGCAGCAGCGCCATCCGACGAAAGGGCCGCGCCGGCATGACCGGCGGCGGCCCTTTTTCCATGGCCGACCGCCCGGTTTTATGTATAAATGAACGTCGGGGACCGGCAGGGGGCCGGACAGGGCAATGAACGTACTGGTCATCGATCCATCGAAGGTTTTCCGCACTGTCTGGGACCGCATGGTCCTGCGCGTCGGGCATGAACCGATTTCCGTCAGCAACGGTGCGGCAGGCCTCGAAGCGCTGCGCCAGCGCCACATCGACTTCGTGTGCGTGTCGCTGACGCTGCCGGACATGGACGGCATCGACTTCTGCCGCGAACTGCGCAAGCAGTCGCAGCTGCGCAACATCCCCGTCATCCTGCTCACTTCGACCGAAGACAAGGCCGCACGCCAGGCGGCGTTCGAAGCCGGCATCACCGAGATTCACAACAAGACGGATGTCGAAGGACTGCTTGCGCGCGTGCAGCGCTTCGTCGTGGAACTGCGGCGCAACATCAGCGGACGCGTGCTTTACATCGAGGACAGCTCCGTCGTCGCACACGTGATGGTGAAGATCCTCAAGGGCATGAAGCTCGAGGTCGACCATTTCACCAGCGCGGACGAGGCGTTCGCGGCGTTCCAGGTCGCGAACTACGATCTCATCGTCAGCGACATCATGGTGGAAGGCCAGATGTCCGGCGTAGGGCTTGTCACGCGCATTCGCGAGATGGAAGGCGACAAGGCGCGCGTTCCGATTCTTGCCGTCTCCGGTCTCGATGACAGCGTGCGCCGCACGGAACTGTTCCGCATCGGCATCAACGATTTCATTTCAAAGCCGGTGATGCGCGAGGAAGTCGTCGCCCGCGTGACGAACCTGATCACGAACAAGCAGCTGTTCGACCAGGTGAAGACCCAGCAGCAGCATCTCTACGAACTGGCGATGCGCGACCAGCTCACCGGGCTTTACAACCGCAACTCGCTGAAGGAATTCGCCGGCAAGTACTTCACGACGGCGTCGCAGAAGGATTTCTCGCTCAGCCTGATGCTCATCGACCTCGACCACTTCAAGGAAGTGAACGACACGCGCGGCCATCTCGTCGGCGACATCGTGCTCGAACACGTCGGCGAGATGCTCAAGCAGAACTGCCGCGAAGAGGATTTCGCCGCGCGCTTCGGCGGCGAGGAGTTCCTGCTCATCCTGCCGCACTGCGATCTCGCGAGCGCGATCGCGAAGGCGGAACTCATCCGCAAGGAAATCGAACTGCTGCAGCCTGCAGGCGTGAGCATCACGGCAAGCATCGGCGTGACGACGCGGCCGCGCGGCAAGAGTGCGGAAATGGAATCGCTGTTCCGCATCGCGGATGCGGCGGTCTACGATGCGAAGGCGCGCGGAAGAAACTGCGTGGTGGCGAAACGTTTCGACAGCAGCATCGAAGAAGTGGAGACAAGCGAACTGTAGGAGCGGCTTCAGCCGCGCTCCTCGATCGCGGCTGAAGCCGCTCCTACGGCGTTATCCCAGCAGCGACAGCACCACGGCCATCACCAGCGTCACCACCAGCCGGTGCGCGCTGTCCACAAGCCATGTGCCGACCGGCCGTCGCGTGAACACCGCCTCGGACAACGACGGCGCCGCCGTGAAACCCGCCCACAGCAGGAAACCCGTCCACAGCGCCGGTGCGATCGCCATCGTTTCCGTCGCAAGCAGGATGAGATAAAGCACCAGCGCCTGCACGATCGCGCATGCAACCGACACCGCGTATTCGCGCGTGCCGGAACTGCCGCGCTGGTCTTCTTCCAGCGGACTCATGCGCGACCACAGCGGCCCGAACAGGAACGGCGCGTACCAGATTCCGCCGACCGCGAAACCCGCCGCCGCGGCAACCAGCACGGCAACGATGTTGAAATCCAGTTCTGGCATGACGTTCTCCCGTGGTCCGGCGTGAAGGTCAGTGTAGTCCGCGCAGCGGATGGTGCGCCACGACGAGCGGCTGTGTGACAATCGGTTTTCTCTCAAGGGGGGAGGTCATGCGCGACAATCACCGAGTCGAAACGCTTGCGGTACACGCCGGCCGTGAACCGGAACCCGGCGACCAGGGTCTTGCACCGGCATTCAAGCCTGCGACGACATTTCTGCGCGACGCCGAGGGAAACTATCCCGGCGGACATCAATACACGCGCAGCTCCAACCCCACGCGCGCGCGGCTCGAAGCCGCGCTCGCGGCACTCGAAGGCTGCGATCACGCATTCTGTCTTTCCTCCGGCATGGCGGCGGTGAGCGCGGTCTTCGCGCTGCTTCGTCCCGGCGATCACGCCATCGTGAGCGCGGACGCCTACCACGGCGTGATGCGGTACGCGGACACCTGGCTTGCGCCGCGCGGCATTGCCGTCAGCTATTGCGATACCTCGGACATCGAGAAGGTTCGCGCCTGCGTGTCGCCGCAGACGCGGCTCGTGTGGCTGGAGTCGCCCTCGAACCCGCTCCTGAAAATCACCGATCTCGCAGCGATCGCCGCACTCGCGCGCCAGCACGGCGCGATGACGGTCTGCGATGCAACGCTTGCATCGCCGGTGCTGCAGCAGACGCTCGCGACTGGCATCGACATCGTCATGCACAGCAGCACGAAATTCATCGGCGGGCACAGCGATGTTCTCGGCGGCGTGCTGGCAACGCGTGATGCGGACATCGCCGCACAGCTGCGTGCGTGGCAGGCGGATGCCGGCGCCGTTCCCTCGCCGTTCGACTGCTGGCTGATGCTGCGCAGCCTGCCGACCCTGCCCTTGCGCGTGCGGCAACAAAGCGAAAGCGCGCAGCGCATCGCGGAATGGCTGAGTGAACGAAACGCCGTGGAAGCGGTCTTCTATCCCGGACTTGCGTCCCACCCGGGGCATGACATTGCGAAAGGCCAGATGCACGCATACGGCGGCCTGCTGTCGTTCTGCCTGCGCGGCGATGAAACGCAGGCGCGGCGCTTTGCATCAGGCACGAAGGTCTTCATGCAGGCGACAAGCCTCGGTGGCGTGGAAAGCCTGATCGAGCATCGCGCGTCCGTCGAAGGCGCGCAGCGCCGTTCGCCGGACAACCTGCTGCGGCTGTCGGTCGGCCTTGAGCACGCGGACGACCTGCTCGCGGATCTCGAGCAGGCATTCGAGTCGTGAAGATTCATATCCGTCGCACCGGCGACAACAACGCTGCGAAAGCGGCGAAGACACGAGGAACGATGATGACTTCAAACCGAAAGCTGCGCGGCGCATCGCTGCTGCACGCGGCGCTCGCGGGATTGCTGTTCGCGCCGGTTGCCGGCGCCGACAATTCCATGACCGAGGACGGCATCAGCCTGAAGCTGATCATGCAGGAGCCGGACTGGATCGGTAATCCGCCGGTCAGCGCATCCTGGAGTCTTGACGGCAACACCATTCATTACTCGCAAAAGCGCGACGGCGAGAATTTCTACGACAGTTATTCGCTCGACCTTGCGAGCGGCACGACAGTGCGTCTTGATGCCGCCGCACAGGCAGATGTTCCCGCGGCGCGCGGACAGTACAGCCGCGACCTTGCGCGGCGCGTGTATGCAAAGGACGGCGACATCCATCTCGCCGACATGAAGACCGGCGAGGTGCGCCAGCTCACGCGCACCGCGGACAGCGAGGCCGATCCGTTCTTCATGGCGGACGATCGCCGCATTGCATGGCGCGCAGGCCACGCATTCTTCGTGTTCGATCCGGCAAGCGGACTGACCGCGCAGGCGGCAGATGTTCGCGCGGACGACGATCCGGCCGTCGCGAAGCGGGAGTTCGACTACCTCGCCGATCAGCAGATGCGGCTGTTCCGCACGCTGCGCGACGAGAAGCGCAAGGACGATGCAAGACTGCAGCACGAACGCGAACTCGCCGATGCAAACCCCGCGCGGCTCGATCCGGCGATTCATCTCGGCAGCGACGTTGAAATCCGTTACACGAGCCTGTCGCCCGCGGGACGTTACCTGCTCGTCGTGACGGCGCCGAAGAATTACGACGAAGGCCGCCAGGACGCGATGCCGAACTACGTCACGCCGAGCGGTTACGTGGAAAACCGCGATGTCCGCCCGCTGGTCGGCCTCGACATGCCGACACCGCAGTCGCTGCATCTCGTTGACATCGAAACCGGCAAGGTCTCCGTGCTCGACGTGAATACGCTGCCGGGCATCAAGGACGATCCGCTGAAGTCGCTGCGCAAGGACGCCATCGCGTATCACGTGAAGAACGGCGGCGAACGCAAGCGGGTCGAGAAGGCGCTCGAAGCGCCGGCCGTGCGCACCGTGCAGTACGAAGGCATCGAGTGGACGCGCGACGGCTCGAAGGTTGCGGTGCAGGTGCACGCCATCGACAACAAGGATCGCTGGATCGCGACGGTGGATTTCAAGGCTGCGAAACTCGAAAGCGTGCACCGCCTGCATGACGATGCGTGGATCAACTGGTATTTCAACGAGTTCGGCTGGCTGCCGGACAACCGCACGCTGTGGTACGTCTCCGAGGAAAGCGGCTACGCGCACCTTTACGTGAAGGAAGGCGACCGCCGCGCGAAGGCGCTCACGCAGGGCGAATGGGAAGTCTCCTCGCCCGTGCTGAACCGCGATGGCACGCAGCTCTATTTCATCGGCAACCGCAATCATCCCGGCGAGGCGCAGGTCTACCGCGTCGCGGTGCGCGGCGGCGACATCGAACAGCTGACGACGATCGGCGTTGAACCCGCAAGCCGCCAGCGTGCCGGCGACTGGCTGGATCCGTTCGCGCTGTCGCCGGATGAAACGCGCCTGCTCTTCAAGCACGACGCGCCCGCGCATCCGCCGGAGCTCTACGTGCAGACCATCGGCGCGAAGGATGCGCGCAGGTTGACGAATACGGTCAGCAAGGAATTCCTCGCGCATGACTGGATTGCGCCCGAGATCATCGAGGTTCCCTCATCGCACGTCGATGCGCCGATCTACACGCGCGTCTACACGCCGAAGGATTTCGATCCGTCGAAGCAGTATCCCGGCGTGGTGTTCGTGCACGGCGCGGGCTACCTGCACAACGTGCACAAGGGCTGGTCTTCCTACTTCCGCGAATTCATGTTCAACAACCTGCTCGCGCGCCACGGTTACGTTGTCATCGACATGGATTACCGCGCATCCGCAGGCTACGGCCGCGACTGGCGCACGGCGATCTACCGCCAGATGGGCCACCCGGAACTTGAAGACCTGCTTGATGGCGTGAACTGGATGGTGAAGAACCGCAGTGTCGATCCGAAGCGCGTCGGCATCTACGGCGGCTCCTACGGCGGCTTCATGACGCTGATGGCGCTGTTCCGCGCACCGGAATCGTTTGCAGCCGGTGCCGCGCTGCGTTCCGTCACCGACTGGGCGCACTACAACCACGAGTACACCGCGAACATTCTCAACACGCCGCTCGTGGATCCGCTTGCCTACGAGCGCAGCTCGCCCATCGAGTTCGCGGAGCAGTACGCGAACACGCCGCTGATCCTGTTCCACGGCATGCAGGACGACAACGTCTTCTACAAGGACGACGTGCGCCTTGCACAGCGGCTGCTGGAACTCGAGAAGGAAAACTGGTGGACGGCGATGTACCCGCTCGATCCGCACGGTTTCGTGCATGCCGATTCCTGGCTCGACGAATACCGCCGCATCTTCGCGCTGTTCGAGGAAGAACTGAAATAGACGGCTTCATTCGCGCAACGAAAAACCCCGCCAGCAGGCGGGGTTTTTTGTTGCGCAATCTTCCGGGTGCGCAGGCCTACGAGCGCAGTCCCACGCCGCGATTCATCAGCCACAGGCAAAGCGCATACAGCACCACCATGAACACGCCGATGATGGCGTACGCCGTGCCGATGCCGATGTCGGACGTGCCGAGTATGCCGTAGCGGAACGCGTTCACCATGTAGAGAATCGGATTCAGGCGCGAGGCGTTCTCCCAGAAATCCGGCAGCAGTTCAATGGAGTAGAACACGCCGCCAAGGTAGGTGAGCGGCGTGAGGATGAACGTCGGGATGATGGAAATGTCATCGAACTTGCGCGAGAACACGGCGTTGATGAATCCGCCGAGCGAGAAGACGATGGCCGTCAGCAGCACGGTGCTGCACGTGATGAACGGATGCTTCACGTCGAGGTCGGTGAAGAACAGCGCAACAACCGTCACGACAACGCCGACCAGCAGGCCGCGCAGCACGCCGCCCATGACGTAACCCATCAATATGTACTGGTTGGGCAGCGGCGAGACGAGCAGTTCTTCCACGTGCCGGCCGAACTTCGCGCCGAAGAAGCTCGATGCGACATTCGAGTAGCTGTTGGTGATGACGGACATCATGATGAGGCCGGGCGCGATGTACGCCATGTAATCGTAGCCGCCCATGCCGCCGATGCGGTTGCCGATGAGGCTGCCGAAGATGATGAAGTACAGCGTCATGGTGATGGCGGGCGGCACGATGGTCTGCACCCAGATGCGCAGCACGCGCGTGGCCTCGCGCATGACGATGGTGTTGAAGCCGATCAGGTTCGCTCTCATGCGTGACATGTTGCTGCCTTCCTCAGGACGCCTTTGCGTTGCCGTTGCTGCCTTCGACGAGACGCACGAACAGCTCTTCCAGGCGGTTCACCTTGTTGCGCATGGACAGGACGTGGATGTTCCTCGCGGAGAGCAGGTTGAACAGTTCGTTCATGCTCTGCTCCTTGCTGATCTCGACTTCGAGCGTGGTGTCGTCAAGCTGCGTGACGGCGTAGCCCGGGAACGCCGGCAGCTCGCCGACGCGCTCGCGCAGATCCAGCACGAACGTCTCGACGTGCAGTTTCTCGAGCAGCGTCTTCATGCGGGTGTTCTCCGCGATCCGCCCGCTGTTGATGATCGCGATGTTGCGGCAGAGATTTTCCGCCTCTTCGAGGTAATGCGTGGTGAGGATGATCGTCGTGCCGGCGCGGTTGATCTTCTTCAGGAACGTCCACATGGAGCGGCGAATCTCGATGTCGACACCTGCCGTCGGTTCATCGAGGATCAACAGCTTCGGCTCGTGCACGAGCGCGCGCGCGATCATCAGCCGTCTTTTCATGCCGCCGGAGAGATTGCGCGACGGCTCGTTGCGCTTCTCCCACAGCTGCAGTTCCTTCAGGTATTTCTCGGCGCGTTCGCGGGCCCTGCTTCGCGGGATGCCGTAGAAGCCCGCCTGGTTCACGACGATGTCCCAGACCTTCTCGAACTGGTTGAAGTTGATTTCCTGCGGCACGAGACCGATGCATGCCTTGGCTTCATCGAAATGGGTATCGATGTCGTAACCGAACACATCGACCTTGCCCGCCGTCTTGTTGACGAGCGAGGTGACGATGCCGATGGTCGTCGTCTTGCCCGCGCCGTTCGGGCCGAGCAGTGCAAAGAAGTCGCCTTCCTCGACGTCAAGGTCAATGCCGCGCACGGCCTCCGTGCCGCCCGCATACACCTTGCGCAGGTCGCGTATCGATAGTGCCTTCATCAAGGGAACCCGGAGCGTGATTCGAAGGGCAGGTATGTTACCAGAGGGACTTTTCCGCTGCCGCATCGCGATGCGCGCGGTTCATTCTTCCAGCGCGTCGCCGGGTTTCGTGGCGGTGAAATCCGTTGCGTCATGCTTTCGCGTCAGGCGGAAGGTGCCTGCGTGCACCACGCGATGCAGTTCGATGTCCACGAGCGTTGTCTGGTGCGGCGTCACCAGCGCGCGCAGCACGTCGCGCGATACCGGCAGGCGTCCTGCCCGGTAATGCACGAACCCTTCCGTCGGATACGGCTGTATGCAAAGGCCGAGTCCGTCGGCGCCTGGCAATGCCGCGCGCAGTTCGCGTCCATCGGCATGCACGGCGCCGTCGCCAAGCATGCGCGCGGCGTTCACGTAGTAGGTGATCGTGGCGGGATCGCGGCGGTTCTGCTGCCGGTCGACGAAAAAGCCGGGCGGCAGGCGGTCCGGGTCATCGCCGTCCGCCGTCAGCAGCAGCTCGTAATCCTCGACCGCGTGACCGGCGTGATCGCGCACGCGGAAGATCACCTGGCTGCACGGATCCTTGATGCGCGTCCGGTCGAACGGGCCGGGCAGGTTGCGCACATCCACGCGCTGTCGCGCGAGTACGTCGTCGCTCGCCTTCGCGAACGCCGTGCGCGCCGAACGGTAGTCGCGTGCGGATGCAACGCGCAGGCAGGCAAGCAGTGCGGCCACTGTCGGATGATCGTCATCCGCATCGCGAATGCTGCGCAGGATGCCGCAGTCATCGCCCGAGTGCGCCATGCGCGGCAGGATCGCGAGCGGGACGCTGTCGAGCACGTCATCCTCGGCGATCGCAAGCGGCAACATGCCGGTTGCACGCGGTGCCGGCGCGGCCTGGCGCAGCACGACATGGCGGAAATCGAGATTCGCGCAGGCCACGCGCACGACGCCGTCCGAATCGAGTTCACCGGTATAGGAATTGAGATGATCGTAAAGGCTGTGGTCGATGCTCGCGCCTGTGAGCACGAAGGTGTACACGCCCTGCTTCACAAGACGCGGCGCGGTTGCCAGCCAGGCAAGGTTGAGCGCGAGGCTTTCCGGGCTGCCGAGTTCCAGCCAGTCGAGCACGCCCGTGCCGGGCTCGACGCCGTTGAACCAGGTCTTGAGCCGCGCAAGCCGCGAACGTCCGAGCTGCGCGAGCGGCGAACCAAAGTTCGCCGGCGCAAACATGATGAGATGCGTGACCGGTGCGCGCCGGCGTTTCTCGATGTAGAAGCGCTGCAGCCAGTTGCGCACCACGGGACCGCCCGTGGAATGCGTGACGATCGCGATGCGGTGCGTGCCGAGCGCATCGCCGAGTTCGCGATGCAGTGCGGCCTCGAAGGCGCGCGCAAGATCCTCGACGCGCACTTCGTCATGAAAGCTGACGTAACGCGACAGCCAGATGTTGCGCACGTCGATGCGAAGTTCCGGATTGCGCCGCGCTTCGCGCCTGAGGCGCTGCGGCAGCTCGCCGTAGGTGTCCGTGTTGCGCACGCTCCAGCCGTGCACGAGCACGACGATCATTCCAGGCTCGCTCATGGCGCCTTCGTCGTCTTCATCGGTTTCGTTGCCTCGAAATCCAGCACCCACGCGTTGCCTTCGCGGCACATCGCATACTCGAACGGCGTTGCGCGCGCGGGCAGCGTGAAACGCAGGTCCGTGAACCAGACGCACAGCCTGCGTTCGTCACCGTGCATGCTTGTCACGTACGGCAGCAGCGCGAAGCGGCGAAAGCCCGCGAATGCCGGTTGCTGCCAGGCGGACTGCGCGATCTCGCGGTACTCCCGGTCGCTCGGCCAGCGCGGATAGACGCGCCACTCGAGCGCATCGCGCGGGCGATAGGCGGCACGCAGCCGCGTGATGAAACCGGCGGTGGCGTCCGCCGGTGCGCGCGGCGCGTCGGCAAGCAGGTTGATGTAGGCGCGGTGATAATCGCCGTCCGCGACCACGACGATCTTCCAGTTGAACGGCGACAACGGCTGCGGCAGCACGATCACGGGCGCCTGCGGTGCGTTGATGGATTGCGCGTATGCCTCACCGACGCGCGCCGCCGACTGGTACTGCGTTGCCTGCAGCGCGAGATACGCAAGCAGCAGCGCACCGGATGCGGTTGCGAACATCGGACGCGTGCGCCACAGCGCGGCGATGAGACCGGCGAGCAGGATCAGCGTGAACAGCGGATCGATGATGAAGGTGATCGGGAAGGCGAGCGGCGCATCGTACAGGGGCGTGAACACTTTCGTGCCGTACGAGGTGATGAGATCGCCGAGGATGTGCGCGGCGAGTGCAGCAGCGGCGAGTGCGGCCATGTTGCGCCAGCGCGCGATAAAGCCATCGGTTGCGGGAAGCGCGGCGAGCGATCCAAGCAGCGCCGCCCACACCGGCAGCATGACGACGGAATGCGTGTAACCGCGATGTTCGTTGAGATAGGTGAAGTGATCCGCGAACAGGACCATCGCCGCATCGCTGTCGGGGAATGCCGCGAACAGCGCACCCCACAGTGCGCGGCGACGCATCTCCCCGGGATGCTTCACGCTGGTCGCCGCACCGATGACCGCGCCGCTGATGGCGTGCGTGATGGTGTCCATCAATCAGTCCCCGCGCCCTTGCGGCCCGATGCGACGCAAGGCCGTGCCGGACACGTCCTGCGATGAAGCGTGCACGTCATGGATTCAGATGCGGCCGGCCGCTTCGAGCTGGTCGATCGCGCGGGCGAGAACGGCGGACAGGTCGGGCGTGGATGCAAGATAGCGCGCCGTCTGGTCGTCGAGCTGGAATTTCGCCTCGATCACCAGCGCTTCCCAGTGCTTCGGCGAATCCTGGTCCTTGCCGAGCCACACCAGCGCCTTGAGTTCGGCGAGCGCGTCCTTCGACAACGCGACCATTTCACCCGTGAGCTTGTCGAGCTCGCCGCTTTCCGCATGCTCGATCAACGCATCGACTGTCGTCCGCTTCAGCGCCTTCATCCGCGTTCTCCCCCCGGTGCATGCCGGACTCCGCCGGCGAAACGAACGTCAGGTATAAACAAGGTGTGCGCGGCGGGCAAGTCATTCGACGAATCGCACGGTGCTACATGCCGGAATCCGCACCCGGCGTCGTGGCCTTCACGTAACCCTTGGGACGTATCGCGACGGTGTTGTGGATGCGCGTGCAGCGCGTGCCGTCGGCGAGATGGAAGCCGTATTCGAAGGTCGGCGTGGCGCGTCCCTTCGCGGCGAGTTCCTCGGCGATGAGACGTTCCTGCTCGCGCGGAAACTCGAAGACGAGTTCGAGATCGGTGCACCCGCCGTGCTGGAAATCAACCGTCATCGCGCGCGTCCAGACCGAATGGCCCGGGAAGACGCGCGCGCAGGCAAGGGCCGCGACGGGATCGGCAAGCGCTGCCTGGTAACCGCCGAACATCACGCCGCCCGGGTTGCGCGAGAAGGTGTTCAACGGCAGCTTCATGCGCACGTACCGCCAGTCGTCGCGAATCTCCAGTACCTTCACGCGCATCAGGAAGAACGGCGGATACAGTTCGATCTTGCGCTTGTCGGAGACGGCGTTGATCCGCCAGAACCATCGCATCAGGCGCGTCATGCCCATGCCTCCCTATCGTGCCGCTGCATCGAGCGCCTGCAAGGCAAGCATGCGCAGCAGCAGATCGCCGTGCACTGCCTCGCCGTCCCGCTGCAGCCAGTATCGCGCCACGCGCACGCCGGAATCGTCCGCAACGGCGGCGGCGGCGGTCAGCATGACGAGGCGAAGATAATTTTCCTGCACGCTGTCGAGTTGCACGCCGCGATCGAGCACGGCCTGCCCGGTCCGCAGCATTTCGCGCGCATCGCGCGCGGCGACAGCGCGGTGTACATCGAGCCACTGTCCGACCGCCGCCGGCCAGCGCGCATGGCAGCGGCGCGGCGCGATGCGATCCCATACCGCAGTGGCGCGCGCAGCGCCGAGATAGGGATTGATGATCGCTGCAAGACGATAGTGTGCGGCAAGCAGGTCCGGCATGGCGGGCACGCTGCAGTCCCGCGCTGCCAGCCGCGCAAGCTCGAACGCCGCCGCCCACGGCGTGCTGGCGGCGTCGCCGGGCAAGCGGCCATCGAGAACGAACGCCGCGAGTTCGCGCGCGTCCGCGATGCGCTGCGAGTACAGGAACGGGACGTCATCGCCATCCCACACGTCATCCGGCGACCACTTGAACGGCGTGAGCATTCCCAGCACGGGCACGGGAACATCGCGCATGGCCGCAAACACATCCACGTGTTCGCCGAGGAAGCGGCTGCGCGGTGCCGAGTATTCCAGGAAGGGATGGAAATCGGAGTTCACGGGCACATCGAAGGTCTGCAGCAGCAGGTTGAACTGCCGCTCGCTGCCGACCCATCGTGCGCGGATGTCCGCGATGGAATGCAGGCCGACGCGGCGCAGGTGTTCGCGCAGCGCCGGCTTGTCGAATACCTCCTCATCGGGCGCGCGCACGTCGCGTTCCTGCGTGGCAACGATCATCACGTTGCCGTCGTCTGCGCTGTAGATGTCGTAGGCGGGAAATTCCTGCGACAGCGCCTTCAGCACGGAGACGACATTCTCCATGTTCGTTTCGTAAAGCTGCAGCCACTGGACAAGCATGCCGCCGTCCGCCAGGTGACGCTTGATGTGACGGTAGAACTCGCGCGAGAACAGGCTGGAAACGCCGCTCACCCAGGGATTGGACGGCTCGGAAACGATGATGTCGTAGCGCTTGTCGTGCGTCGAGAAGTAGGACTTCGCATCGTCGATGCGTATCGCGCTGCGCGGGTCGTACCATGCGCGCGCAACGCGGTCACCGAAGAATCGCGCGCCCTCCACCATGCGCGCTTCGATCTCGATGGTCTCGACGGTCTCGATGCCCGGATCGGCAAGAAGAACGTGCGTCGTCAGCCCCGAACCCATGCCGATGTTCGCGACATGCCGCGCATCCTTTGAAACGGCGAGCGGCAGCGCGGCGAGCATGACCATGGTGACTTCATCGGCCGCGTGCGGCATCTCGACCGGATTGATCTTCGCATCCGGCTTGCCGTTGGTGGTGATGCTCATCGCGCCGTCCGCATCGCTCAGGACGGCGATCGTCGCGGTCTTGCCGTCCTCGTAGAACAGCACGTCCAGCGTCTGCGACAGTTCCGCAACACCGTAGCGGTAGACGCCGGAGGCGGAGTTGCGCGGATTCACGTCGAACCATGCAACGGCCGCGCACAGGAACAGGACGCACGCACCGCCCAGCGCTGCAGCATGGCGCCGGTTCATGTCGCGATACACGAGCAGCATGCCGAGCGCGAGATTGAATACCGCACCGGCGATGATGATGCCGCGCGTTCCCGTCATCGGCATGAAGACATGAACCGCCAGCATCACGCCGACGATCGCGCCGACCGTGTTCGCGGCGTACGCAAGACCGACGCCGCTCTCGCCCGCGCCGGTCTTGATCGCGGCCTGGGTGAACAGCGGCAGCGCCATGCCGGCCATGAATGTCGCCGGCACCATGATGAACGCGGCGAGTCCCATGCTGGCGGCGTTGAACAGCAGGTAGCCGCCTTCGCTGCGCGCCACCGCGGAGAGCAGCCACGCCATGACGTCGTACGTCAGGCCGTATGCAGGCAATGTCAGCAGCGCAAGCGCGCCCATGAGCAGCTGGACGATTCCCGCGCGGCTGCGCAGCCGCTCGATGCGGTCAAGGCGTTTTCGTATCCACAGTCCGCCGAAGGCAAGCCCCGCGATGAATGCCGCAAGCATCAGTTCGAACGCCTGCACGGTGGAGCCGAGCACGAGCGAGAGCATGCGAATCCAGCCGATCTCGTAGAAGAACGATGCCATGCCCGTGACGAACGCCGCGCTGATGAACAGCGTCGGCATGTGGGTTGCGGTATCGCGCGGCGGAATCGGATCGGCGTGCAGGGCGGGCTGCTCGGCGATCCGCCACGCTGCAAGCGCAAGCAGCAGGTTGAGCACGCCGGCGGAGGCGATCGCCCCAGGCAGGCCGATGGCGGGAATCAGCCAGAACGCAGCGAGCAGCACGCCGGCGACGGCGCCGATGCTGTTGGTGAAATAGAGCATGCCGAGCGAGTTGCCTGAATCGTGGGGCAGCAGGCGGATCATGCCCACACTCATCAGCGGGAATGTCGTGCCGAGCAGGATGGACTGCGGCAGGATCAGAAGGCCGGCGATGCTCCACTTGGCGGTGTTCGCAAGCCACGGCGAATCGATCGCGGGCAGCAGCGCATCGAACAGCAACGGCGTGGCGAGCAGGAAGATGCCGTGGAAGACGACGCCGAGCACGCCGATGCCGGCCTCGACGGCGGCATACGTCTTCAGCGGACGCGAAAGTCGCGTCGAACGGCGTCCCGCCAGCCAGGATCCGCCGGCCATGCCGCCCATGAAGATGATCAGCACGATCGTCTGCGCGTACGCCGCATGACCGAGGATCTGCTTCAGGTACTGTGCCCAGACGGATTCATAGATGAGCCCGGTCACGCCGGACAGAAAAAAGATGCCGAAAAACAGCCTGTACATGCACTCTCCCGACGTCCAGCGACATTGCGTCACGCGCGGCGCATTATCCCTGCGGCCGTGCAACGCCGTCGATGGACGGCGTTAACATTTATGCATACCGACGACAGGAAGGATCAGCCATGAAAACCGCCGATGAATGGTTCCGCGAGTACGGGACAAGTCACCAGAACCCGACCAACAAGATGATTCACTGGATCTGCGTGCCGGCCATCGTGTTCAGCCTGGTCGGCGTGCTGTGGTCGCTGCCGCGGCCGGACGCCTTCGCCCAGGTCTCGCCCTGGCTCAACTGGGGAACAGCGTTCGTGGCGCTCGCGATGATCTATTACGTCGCGCTTTCCTGGCCGCTCGCGGTCGGCATGGTCGTCGTCAGCGCGCTTGTCGTCCTCGGCAACCACGCGCTTTCGGAACTCGAAACGCCGCTCTGGCAGATATCGGTCGCGATCTTCGTCATCGCGTGGATCGGGCAGTTCATCGGTCACCGGGTCGAGGGAAGGAAACCGTCCTTCTTCAAGGACATCCAGTTTCTCCTGATCGGCCCGGTGTGGCTGCTCGGCTTCATCTATCGCCGGCTCGGATTGCGCTACTGATCAGTCGAAGTCGTCGTCCGCGGTATCGGCATCGGGCGGCAATGCGCCGTGGCGCGCGGCGAACGCCACCGCTTCCGCCACCGCCTTGTGCACGTCGCGGTTGAGCGGATCGGGCACCAGTTCGTTGTCGGGCGCGATCAGCGCAAGCGTCTCGGCGGCGGCGAACAGCATCGCATCGGTGAACGCACGCGCCCTGGCATCCAGCGCGCCGCGGAACAGGCCCGGAAAGCCGAGCACGTTGTTGATGCTCTTGCCGTCGGCCGCGAACGCGGCACCCTGCGACAGGGCAAGCCGCGGTTCGATCTCCGGGTCGGGATTCGACAGGGCGAGAATAAGCTGGCCCGCACGCACCATCTCGGGCTTTATCAATCCCTTCACGCCCGTGGTTGCCACCACGATGTCCGCCTCGCGCATCAGCTCGGGCAGCGGCGCCGTGCGTCCGCCCATGCCTTCGAGCATCCCGCGCGCGCTTTCATTGAGATCCGCGCCGATCACATCGCGCACGCCGTATGCCATCAGCAGGCGAGAAATGCCGATGCCCGCGGCGCCAAGACCGATCTGGCCGATCACGCAGTTGCGCAGCTCGCGGCCGACGCGTCGCGTCGCGCCGATGAGCGCGGCGAGCGTGACGACCGCCGTGCCGTGCTGATCATCGTGCAGCACAGGGATGTCCAGCCGTTCACGCAACGCGGATTCGATGCGAAAGCAGGCGGGCGCGGCGATGTCTTCGAGCTGGATCGCGCCGAAGCTCGGCGCGATGGACGCGATGACGTCGATCATGTGTTCCGGATCGCTGTCCTCGAGCAGGATCGGCACGCCGGACAGATCGGCGAACTTGGCGAGCAGCGCGGCCTTGCCTTCAATCACCGGCAGGCCTGCAACGGGACCGATGTTGCCAAGACCGAGAATCGCGCTGCCGTTGGTGATGATCGCGACCGTGTGCTGGCGTGCGGTGTACTGCGCGGCAAGGTCGGGATCCTTGCGGATCGCGAGACAGACGCGCGCAACGCCCGGCGTGTAGATGTCGCGCAGCTCCTGCAGGGTTTCGATCGGCAGGCGCGAGACCGTGCGTATCTTGCCGCCCTGGTGACGCGCGAACACGCGGTCGGACTTGCCGAGCAGCCGCGCGTTCGGCAGCGCAGCGATCTTCTCGCCCACGTTGACGTAGGCGTCCTCGTCCATTTCAAGCGTGATCTCCCAGACGGTCTTGTCCTGGTCGCGCCGCACTGCGTCAAGGTTTTCGACCAGCAGGCCGCAATCGCCGATGACCTGGAGGATCTTTGCGAGCGAGCCCGCCTTGTGCTGGGATTCGACGAGGAGAATCTCGGGGATCTTCATGCTGCTTCCACAAATCGCGCGTATGAACGGAACGCAAGTTTGACGCGCCGGGTCTCCGGTCACAAGGCGCAAGCGTGGTCCGCCCGCCGCCATTCACCTTATAATCCGGCGCCTTGTCCGGCGCAGGCGAAAATCCGCCACCGGACCGCAAGTTTCATGCGCGTGCCTTTCCGGCTGCTCCGCAATCCCGAAGGAGGGATCAGATGTACCGAATCATTCGGCCAGGATGCGTGCTGGCCTGCGGCCTGCTCGCCGGCACGTCCGCGCTCGCGGCAGAGCCGGACTACGTGCTCGAGAAGGAACAGGCGGTCTTCGCCGTCGCCTCGGCAAGCTCGTCGACGAACATCGACAAGCATGATGCCGTGGAAGCCGCCATTGCCGCGGCACCCGAACGCCGTGTCGTGCTGCTCGCGTGGGCGGCGGACGACCAGCTGCAGGTCACCGGCGATGACGACAAGACAGTCGTCCACAACGTCGACAACGAGTTCGAGATCTTCGCTCAACTGATCGATGCCACGACGCTTGATAACGCGCCGAAGACACGCATTTCGGTCATGGGCGACGACACTGCAAGCGAAGCGTCGGAACGGCAGCGCTATTCCGCGCGCAATCCCGCCGTCGCCTGGAACCCGGTTGCCGAAGAATTCCTCATCGCCTGGGAAGGCGATGACGACAGCGCACCGCTCGTTGACGACGAATTCGAGATTTTCGCGCAGCGCGTTCACACCAACGGCACGCGTTCCGGCAGCCGCATCCGCGTTTCGGCCATGGGTAACGACAGCGCAACAAGCGGGCGCGATGCCTATGGCGCCGCACATCCCGCCATCGCCGTCGACCCGGTGACCGGCAATTACCTGGTTGTCTGGCAGGGCGACGATGACACCGCGCCGCTGGTGGACGGCGAAACGGAGATCTTCGGCCGCGTGTTCGACGTGGACGGCAAACCGCTGACGGAACAGTTCCGCATTTCGGTCACCGGAGACGATGCCGCAACCGGAAATGACCGCACGCGGTATGACGCCGTCATGCCCGCCGTCGTATTCAATCCCGTCGCCGGGACGTTCTTCGTCGCCTGGCAGGCGGATGACAGCGAAGCCGGCCTCATCGACGGCGAGAACGAGATTTTCCTGCAGCAGGTCAAGACCGACGGAACGCTGACGGGCACGCCGGTTCGCGTGTCCGCCATGGGCGCGGATGGCGATGCATCGCGCGATGCGCTCGCACCGACGCTCGCCGTCGATCCTGAGAGCGGAACGATGCTTGTCGCGTGGCACGGCGACACCGATGTTGCGCCGCTCGTCGATGACGAGTTCGAGATTCACGCGCGGCTGTTCGACATGGCGGGCGTCGCGCTGTCCGGCCAGTTCCGCGTCTCGACGATGGGAACCAGCGCCTTCACCGGAGCAGCGCGCGCGGCATTCGATGCCACCAGCGCTGCAGCGGCATGGGGCGAGAACGATCAGCGCTTCTTCATTGCCTGGAAGGGCGATACGACCGCGGGCGATCTCGTCGACGATGAATTCGAGATATTCGGTGCGTTCGTCGCACTGGACGGCACGATCGACGCTGACGAGATTCGCCTGTCCGTCCAGGGTGACGACGAGGAAACGGATGCCGCGAAGCGTGTTCTCTACGGCGCGGACCGGCCCGCCGTTGCCTACGCCGCGAACAACTGGGTTGCCGCCTGGGAGGGCGACTCCAACCCCACCGACGGGCGCATGGCGATCTTCGGCCAGCGCGTTGCCGTCACCAGCACGAATCTCGATCTTGATGTGACATCGCTGACGCCGGATCGCCGCGTGCCGAATCCGGTCGAGATCGGCATTTCGCTCACCAACACGGGGAGCGCAACCGCAAGGAACAGCTCGCTGCGCGCGGACCTGTCGGACTTCCCGTTCAGCTGGTCGGGCTGCGAAAGCGTGTCGGAGAATCTCTGCGAGATCGGCGACATCGAACCGGGCGAAGTCGTCGAACTCGTGCTGGTGCTGACGACGGACCATATCGAGCTGGGCGACAAGCAAAGCACGAACGTCAGCCTCATTGCGCGCACCGACACCGCGCTCGTGGATCCCGCCATTTCGCGCGCGGGCGTGTTCGTGGGTGTAGCGCTTGAAATCGAAGGCGGCTCGGGCGCACTGAACAGCGCCTGGCTGCTGCTGCTCGCGGTGTGCGCACTGCTGGTTTCGCAACGACGGCGCCAGCGCTGAGTACAGCAACAGGACGGCCGACCCTGTCGGCCGTTTTTTCATGTACGAAAGGTGTTGCCGTCAGTTCGACGGCGCGAGCGTTTCCAGCCAGGTGCGAAGCGACGGCGGCGTTTCCGCGCGCAGCGCGTCGAACGTCCTTTGCTGAAGATCGGGCGCGTCGTTGCGGCCGAGCTTGAAGCGGCCGTGCAGTTCCTCGATGCGGATTTCCACGCCGACGATGCCATCGAGCAGTTTCTGCAGCCTGTCTTCGTAGTGGTCGATATACGGCTCGGCGTTGTCCTGTTCCAGCACATCGACCATCTCGCGAAGAAACGACCACTTGGCATCGCGTTCGTTGAAACCGGTCGCGCTGCCTCGCACGTGAACGTTCACGTAGTTCCAGGTCGGCACGTCATCGTTGCCGTTGAGCTTCGGGGAAATGTAGGCGTGCGGACCGTGGAAGATCGCATCCACGCGACGGCCGTCGAACAGCGTTGACTGCGGATTGCGGCGCGCGACGTGACCGCGCAGCACGCGGCGCTCGCGATCGAGCAGGAACGGCGTGAACGCAACACGCAGGCCATCGTCGGAAGGGACCAGCACTGTTGCATGACGAATCGCGTCTATCGCATCGAAGATGCGCGCCTCGTCCGTTTCAAGGTGATACTGCGGCGGATAGATCATGTTCGCTCGTCACCGTTTCCCCTGCAGCAGGTTGACGGGCGAATACTGGTCGGTGAGCACCGGTGCGTCCGTGTTCCAGTCGGTCTCGTCGGTGACGTTGCCCGCAATCCACGCCGGCGTGAAGCCGAAACGCTCGAATTTCGACGCATCCATTTCCGCGGCGGCGGCTTCGAGTTCCGCGACGCTGACAGGTTCGGTGTTGGCGGCAAGAATGATGCGATTGCCGGAATGCTCCCTGACATTGAGCATCCAGTCGAACGCCGCCTGGTAGGTGACGGACTCGCTGTCGTACAGCCGGCTCACGGAGAACGTGTTCGCAACGAGCACGCCGTCGTCGGTGAGAATCTTTCCGCACTCTTCCAGCCATTCCTTCGTCATCAGGTGCTCGGGAATGTACTCGCCGTTGAATGCATCAAGCACGATGTAGTCGTACTTGCGTCCGAAGATGCCTGCCTGCTTCACGAACACGCGCGCGTCCTTGATCGTGACGTCCAGCCGTTCGCTTTCCTCGAAGCTGAAGAAACGCTTCGCGACATCGAGCACCGCCGGGTCGATCTCGACGACATCGATCTGCGCGTCCGGGAACATCTGGTGAAACGCGCGCGGAATGGAGCCGCCGCCAAGACCGACGACGAGCACCCGCGCCGGCGCGGGATTCACCAGCAGGCCCGCGAAGCTCAACCGCGCGTAATCGAACACGAGTTCGTCCGGACGCGCCTTGTACTGGCAGCTCTGGTAGGAGGCATAGCGGCCGCGCGAGGTGAACTGCATGCAGACGTTCTCGCCGTCATCGGTGACCGTGATGTTCCGGTACAGCGAACGCTTGTTGTAGATCACATCCGGCGATGCCTGCGCCGCCGCAATGACGGCAAGAAGCAGCGCTGCGACCGTGCATCGAATCATCTTCATGCGGTTTCTCCCACGGGTACGGCGCGCCGGCCGAGCGCAATGCCCGCGGCAAGCGCGGATGCACCGCAGATCGCGAGCACGCCCGCAAGCAGGAAAAGAATGGTGTTCACCTCGAACCAGAGCACGAAGTAGAACGACGTCATCAGCACGCCGGCGGCGGAGCCCGCGGTGGAAACGAAGTACAGCTTGCCGGCGACGGAACCTGAATGGTGCGTGTTCTGCACAAGCAGCCGCACGGCATACGGCGAGATGACGCCCATCGCGACGGTCGGCAGGAAGAAGAGTCCCGTCGCCGCGAGCAGCGAGCCGTAGCGCACGTCTTCCACCCGCATGAACACCCACTCCATCAGCGGATCGGCGATCCACGCCATCGGCATGACCGCGAATGCGCAGAACAGGAACAGTCCGCCGAACTTTCTCAGCGACGGATGCCGCAGGCTCAGCTGCCCGCCGACGAGATACCCGATGGACAGCGCGACCATGAAGATGGTGATGATCGATCCCCAGACGTAGATCGACGAGCCGAAGAACGGCGCCATGATGCGGCCGCCAAGCATCTCGATGGACATGATGGAAAAGCCGCCGGCGAACGCCAGCAGGAAGACGAAAAGTGCGTAAACCATGAGCCTCCGCCGTTGCCAACCCTCCTGTCGGGGTTGACGGTAAGGTATGATTGGCCGCTTTCGCGGACCGCCAGCGGGGGGCGTCGACCCGCCCCGCGCTTTCCGGGTTCACCGGGAATTTCTGCGAGCAACGTACACGAACCGAAGGCTGGAGAACACCGTGGCAATCAACCCGATGGACTTTTATGACGTCCGCTCGCTGCTCAGCGAAGAAGAGCAGATGGTGCAGGACACCGTGAGCCGTTTCGTCGACGATCGCATCCTGCCGATCATCGCCGACTGCTTCGAACAAGGCCGCTTCCCGAAGGAACTCATCCCCGAGTTCGCGGAGATGGGCCTGCTCGGCTCTTCCATCGAAGGTTACGACTGCGCGGGCCTCAACGCGGTTTCCTACGGCCTGATCTGCCAGGAACTCGAGCGCGGCGATTCCGGCATCCGCTCGTTCGTCTCCGTGCAGTCCTCGCTTTGCATGTATCCGATCTACGCGTTCGGCTCCGAGGAGCAGAAGCAGAAGTGGCTGCCGCGCATGGCGCGCGGCGAGGTCATCGGCTGCTTCGGTCTCACCGAACCGCACGGCGGTTCCGATCCTTCCAACATGAAGACCAGCGCGAAGAAGAAAGGTTCGGACTGGGTGCTGAACGGCGCGAAGATGTGGATCACCAACGGCTCCATCGCCGACATCGCGATCGTGTGGGCGCAGACGGACGACGGCATCCAGGGATTCATCGTCGAGAAGGGCATGAAAGGCTTCGATGCGCCGGAAGTGCATCACAAGATGTCGCTGCGCGCCTCCGTCACCTCCGCGCTTTATTTCGACAACGTCACCGTTCCCGACGCCAATCGCCTGGCGAACGTGAAAGGACTGAAAGGTCCGCTCTCCTGCCTGACGCAGGCGCGCTACGGCATCACCTGGGGCGGCATCGGTGCCGCGCAGGCGTGCCTGCGCGAAGTGCTGGATTACACGAGCGAGCGCGTGCTGTTCGGCAAGTCGATCGACCAAGCGCAGATGGTGCAGGTGCGCATGGCGGACATGTCGCGGCGGATCACGCTCGCGCAACTGCTCTCGCTGCAGCTTGGGCGCCTCAAGGATGCCGGCACGATGAATCCGTCGCAGGTCTCGATGGCGAAGTGGAACAACATCCGCATGGCGATCGACATCGCGCGCGATGCGCGCGACCTGCTCGGCGGTGCCGGCATCACGCTCGAACACAACGCGATCCGCCATGCACTGAATCTCGAATCCGTGATCACGTACGAAGGCACGGAAACCGTTCACCAGCTGGTGATCGGCAAGGAATTGACGGGCAAGTCGGCGTTCTAGAGAAGCAGATCCGTCCCTGGCTTTCCGTCTTGCCAGAACGAATCTCTCGCTTCCTGAGGGTGACGCGGAAAAGCGACGATGAAGAAAGTTTCGCTTGAAGAAAAATTCACGGCGTTCAGCGAATGCTGGACGCCGAAGATCGTCGGTGAAGCGAACGGCCAGCTCGTCAAGATCGCGAAGGTCAAGGGCGAGTTCGTCTGGCATGCGCACGACGACGAGGACGAACTGTTTCTCGTCATCAAGGGAAAGCTGGTCATCGAATTTCGCAACGGCAGGGTCGAGCTTGATCCCGGCGAGATGTGCATCGTGCCGAAAGGCGTCGAGCACAGGCCGATGGCGGAAGAAGAAACGCAGATCCTGCTGATCGAACCCGCCTCCACGGCACACACCGGCAAGACGGTTTCCGACGTCACCGTTTCCAACGACAGGCAGGAATGGATCTGATCCATTCATCGAGCACCATACCTCCATGAGCAAGAACCCCGGACTCGCCCGAGCGGCCACGCGCAACGTCAACCGCGCTGAAGTCGTCGACCAGAATTTCCTGAACTTTCTCGATGCGTGGGACGCGGACGGCGGCGCGAACCTGCACGATGACGACCGCGTGCGGCCGGACGATGGCGCACTCACCGTCGCGGAGTTCCGCGAACTGTTCGAGTCGCAGATGGCATCGCGCCATATCGATCTTGAAGCGCGCGCGATGCGCCTTCGCAACGAAGGCTTCTACACCATTGGCTCGAGCGGACACGAGTGCAATGCAGTGCTCGGCCGGCTGCTGCGTCATACCGATCCTGCGTTCCTGCATTACCGTTCCGGCGGTTTCATGATGGAGCGGCTGAAGAAGGTCGGGCAGGATCCTGTCTACGACACCGCGCTTTCCTTGAGTGCGTCCGCGGAAGATCCGATTTCCGGCGGGCGTCACAAGGTGTGGGGTTCGGTGAAGGCGTGGGTGCCGCCGCAGACATCGACGATTGCATCGCACCTGCCGAAGGCTGTCGGCGCCGCGATCGCGCTCGCGCAGACGAAACTGCTCGGCATCGACGCGCCCGTGCCGGCGGACTCCATTGTCTGTTGCTCGTTCGGCGATGCATCCGCGAACCACGCCACCGCGCAGGCGGCGTTCAACGCCGCCGGCTGGACGGCGCACCAGAATCTTCCCTGCCCGGTGCTTTTCGTGTGCGAGGACAACGACATCGGCATTTCCACGCGCACGCCCGGCGGCTGGATCGAATCGCAGTTCTCGAACCGCGCGGGACTGAAGTATTTCAAGGCGGACGGTCTTGATCTCGTCGATACCTTTGAAGTCGCGCAGCAGGCCATCGATTACTGCCGCCGGCATCGCAAACCCGTTTTCCTGCACCTGAAACTCAAGCGACTGCTCGGCCATGCGGGCACGGACATGGAAACGGAATACCGCACGCCCGGCGAACTCGAAGGTATCGAAGCCTGCGATCCGCTGCTGATGTCCGCGGAAACGGCGCTGGAATCGGGTGCGATGACGGCCGATGAGATCCGCACGATGTACGAGAACATGCGCGCGCGCGTGCAGGACGCCGCAACGCGCGCCGCCCGCTCGAAGAAACTGCTCACGCGCGAGGAAGTGACGAAGCCGCTCGCGCCATATCACGCCGAACGCGTCAACGCGGAAGCGAAACGCGCCGCACCGAACGATGCGCGCGTGAAGGCATTCGGTGACGAAAGATCCTTCCCCGAGAACCAGCCCGCGCGGCATCTCGCGATTCTCATCAACCGCGCGCTGCACGATCTCATGGCGAAATACCCGGGCATGACGCTGTTCGGCGAAGATGTTGCACAGAAGGGCGGCGTCTACACCGTCACGTCCGGCCTGTACCGCACGTTCAAGGGACATCGCGTGTTCAACACGCTGCTCGATGAAACCACCATTCTCGGCATGGCGCAGGGCCAGGCGATGATGGGCCTGCTGCCGTTCCCGGAAATCCAGTACCTCGCGTACTACCACAACGCCTGCGACCAGATTCGCGGCGAGGCGTGCTCGCTGCAGTTCTTCTCCAACGCGCAGTATTCCAACGGCATGGTGATGCGCGTGGCGTCGCTCGCCTACCAGAAAGGTTTCGGCGGACATTTCCACAACGACAATTCCTTCGCCGCGCTGCGCGACATTCCGGGTCTCGTCATCGCCTGTCCGTCACGCGGTGACGATGCCGCGATGATGCTGCGCACGCTCGCAGCGCTCGCGAAGGTCGACGGTCGCGTGTGCGCGTTCCTTGAACCCATCGCGCTTTACATGACGAAGGATCTCTTCGACGACAAGGACGGCCTGTGGAGCTTCGAGTATCCCGCACCGGATACGGCAATTCCGCTCGGCGAAGGCCGCGTCTACAACGAACAGGCGAAGGATCTTCTCATCGTCACCTTCGGCAACGGCGTGCCGATGTCATTGCGCGCCGCGCGAAAGATAGAAGCGGAAACGAAGAAGAAGGTGCGCGTGCTGGATCTTCGCTGGCTGAAACCGCTGAACGCGGAACTGATCGTGAAGCATGCGAACGCATGCGGCCGCGTGCTGGTCGTCGACGAAGGCCGCCGCACGGCGGGCATCGCGGAAGAAATCTTCACGCATGTCATCGAAGGTTGCGGCGAGCAGGTGAAGCTCGCGCGCGTTGCGGGCGTGGACACCTACATCCCGCTCGCCGATGCCGCGAACCTTGTACTCGTACAGGAGCCGGAGATCGTCACGGCCGCGAAGCGGCTGCTGGAATGAAACAACAGGGCCGCCGCAGGGCGGCCTTTTCATTTGCGAGGGGGGACAACCATGGGTGCGAATCGTGTTGGCTTGCGGTATTACGCGGTGCTGCTGCTCGCAGCGCCGGTCACCTTTTTCCTGCATGAAGGCGCGCACTGGCTCGCCGGCGTGGCGCTCGGCTACGACATGCGGTTCTCCATGAACCTGGTCGCACCGGTTGGCGGCTACAACGCGGGATGGCACGCATCGCTGGTCACCATCGCCGGGCCCGTCGTGACCATCCTGCAGGCGGTGGCCGCGTACATCGTGCTGCGCCGGCGCTTTTTCCCGCAGGCCTATGCATTCCTTTATTTCGCGGCGTTCATGCGCTTCGCCGCCATGCTCATGACGCCGTTCAATCCGAACGACGAGGCGCGCCTCGGCGCGGCCGCCGGTCTCGGCGAATGGACGTTGCCGCTGCTGGTCGTCGTGCTGCTTGTCTTCCTGGCGTGGCGCGCCAGCCGGCGGCTTGATCTGCACTGGAGCGTGAATGCGTGGAGCTACGTCGTTGCGAGCATCGGCGTCACTGCCGTGGTGATGGGCAACGCCGCGCTGCTCGACATGCCGCTGCTGCCGTCCTGATCAACGCAGAACGGAGGAGACAGCATGCGCACCTTACTCGCATTCATCGTTGCCATGCTTTCCGGCGCATTGCATGCCGGCGCCGTGACGCTGCCGAACACCGATGTCGTTTACCTGGCATCGAAGGCGAACGGCATCGAGTACAAGGTATACGTCAGCTATCCGCGTGATCTTGCGGCCTCGAAGGACGCATACCCGCTGATCGTGTCGCTGGATGCGGATTACTCGTTCGCGATCATCCGCAACATCACGGAACACCTTGCCGACCGGCACGACATACCGCCGATGGTCGTCGCGAGCATCGGCTACGCCGGCGAGACGACGATGTCGACATACCGCACGCATCGCTCCCGCGACTACACGCCGGTGTTTGATCCCGATGACGGTTACGGAGAGGCGTTCCAGGAAAGATCCGGCGGTGCGCCCGCGTTTCTCGCGTTCATCCGCGGCGAGTTGCTGCCGATGCTCGCGCAACGGTACCGCGCGCGTGGCGCACGCGCGCTGGTCGGGCATTCCTATGGCGGGCTTTTCTCGAGCTACGTGATGCTTGAGGAACCGGAACTCTTCGACGGATACATCATTGTCAGCCCGTCACTGTGGTATCACGACGGCTGGATATTCGCCCTGGAAGCCGAGAAGGCGCGCACCCGCAAGCGCATGGATGCAGCGGTCTACCTCAGCGTCGGCGATTTCGAAGGCGGCAGCATGGTGGTGGACCTGGAACGCATGGCCACGCGGCTTGGGTCGCGTCATTACGCAGGGCTTGAACTGCGCGCCGACGTGCTTTCGGACGAGACGCACAACTCCGTCTTCCCGCGCGCCGTGAGCAACGGCGTGCGCATGATCTGGCCGCGTGCGACGGGGCGCGAATGGCAGGCGCAACACGCCGCCTCGGAATGATGCGCGTGGCCGGTCACGCGACCTTTGCGGTGATGGTGTTGCGTCCTGCGTTCTTGCTTTCGTAAAGCGCCTGGTCGGCAAGGCGAAGCAGTGTCGTCGGCGATGCCGCGGCATCGGGCCTCATGGTGGCAACACCGATGCTGATGCTCACGAAGCCGCACGCCGACGCCGCGTGCGGAATGTTCAGCTTCCGCAGTTCCTCGCAGATGCGCTCCGCGATCGTCATCGCCTGGTGCGCGCAAGCCCGGCCGACGATGATGAATTCCTCGCCGCCAAAACGCGCGATGAGGTCCTCGTTCTCGCGGATGCATCCGCGCGCCACGTTCGCAATCTTCTTCAGGCATTCGTCGCCGACAAGATGCCCGTACGTGTCGTTGTACTGCTTGAAGAAATCCACGTCGAAGAGAATCGCGGATATCGCGCCGCCCGGTGCGCGCCGCGCGCTGTCCCAGGTGGCGGCCAGGTTCTCGTTGAAATGACGGCGGTTGCTGAGCCCTGTCAGGAAATCGGTCTTCGATATCCGGTCTAGCTTGAGATTCGCGGCTTCAAGACTTGCCGTGCGTTCGCGCACCTTCATTTCAAGATCTTCCGCGTGCTGCATCATCTGCGTGCGTGACTCGCGGATGCGCCCGAAGAGCTGGTTGAACGCAGAGGCAAGATCGCCCAGCTCGTCGCTGGACACGATATCCACGGACGCGTCGTATCGCTCCGACTTGACGCTGTCGATGGCGTGCAGCAGATGCCGGACCTGGCGCGCCTCGCGCAACGCAAGCGCGGCCGCCGCGGCGACGGCAAGCATGAAGACCAGCAGCGCAATGGAAGAAGCGATGACGATGGAATGGCCGTAGGTGTCGTCGATGCGACGGAGCAGGCTCGTCTTGAGCGCGAAGATTTCCTCCTCCGAAACAACGCTTGCGAGAAACAGCGTGCGCTTGCGGATTCCCGTCTCGCCCCATTCGTTGAACGACATGATCTTGCCGAACGTGACATGGAACGGCGCGCCATCGATCAGCGCACGGCCGAAGGAGCGATCGTTGCGCGGGTCGAAGATCTTCGTGAAGTCGTTCTCGCTACTTTCGAAAAGGTTCGCTTCGAACAGTTCCACGCCGCGTTCCTGCTGCTCGAGCCGCGGGATGCTCAGCCTGCGCAGCAGCGCCTCGTCGAAACTGAGGATGCTGCCTTCGTCCGTCACGATGAACGCAAAGCCTGTGTCGCCGACCTTTTCGCGACCGACGGTTTCGAGCAGCGCGGTGATGTTGTAGTCGAAACCGATCGCGCCTTCGTTGCGCTCGCGATCACGGCTCCAGATGGGCTGGAACAGCGTCATCATCAGGCCGGTGCCGCCGGCGTCATCGTAGATGGGCGTGATCGTGACGTCGCCGCTGTCCACCGCGTTGCGGTTCGCGGGCGACATCAGCCATGCCTCCCAGCCTTCCACGATTCCCGGAAAGAAGAAGTCCCAGAAGTTGACGTCGTTGTGGCCGGGGTAGCGCGCGTCGAAGATTTCGCCGAGCGGCGCCCACGGCGTGATCGCGACCGTGGGCGATACCTTCGGCCCGATCTGGTACATCCAGCCGGCCTGTTCGCGGTTGCTGCTGACAAGCCCGAGCAGGTAGCGCGTCAGCGCGTTCTCGCGCAGATAGTTTTCCGTCTCCGGGCGGATGCGTCCATCGTCGTGCAGGTAGCTCCACACCGACACCGAAACATTCGCCGGATTCGGCGCGTTGATGCTGAAGCGGCGCTTGCGATCGTAATGGAACGCTTCCGTGAAGTACGGCAGGCCGGCGAACGCCTGCGCCATGTCCACGGATGCCCCCGACCCATCGACGAGCGCCTGCGCAGCGGATGCGATGACGCGCAGGTCGTTGAGGTGACTTCTGAATGTCGCGGCGATGTTCGCGGCCATGTCCTCGTTGCGCGTGACGAGGAAATCGTCGTACAGGTCCGCGAGCACGGTGTTCGCTTCCGCGGACGTGCTTGCGGCGAGATGCCTCGCACTGAACCAGATGATCGCGAGACACAGGAGACAGGTGATCGCGAGCGGCATCACGGCGACGCCGAGCATCTTTCTTCCGAACCGGCTGTGCAGCACTTTCCAACCCTGCGTGAACGCGCATTCTGCGCGGACGCCGGTATACCCTCAAGGCGCAGGTACGGCTGTCGGTGAAACCCCGGTTTTATTGCGGTAGTGCAGGCATCGGAATGCAATTGCGCGTCATCGTCCCAAGGCGGCTTGAGCGTGCGGCACGCGCAGCGCAGAATCGCGCTTCCTTGTTCTGGCGGGAGTACGGCATGCGTTTTGTATTTTCGATGCTTTTTGCCTTTCTGCCCGTGGCGTTTGCCGGCGATTCGCCATCACTCGCGGAGACAGAAGCCATGACATCGATCGCCACGGGCACCTTCGAGGTCTCGCTTGCGCCGCTCGATCTTCATTACGACGGCGGCGAAACGCAGGGCCGCATGGGGATCGAAAAGACCTTCCATGGCGATCTCGACGCGACGAGCCGGGGAGAAATGCTCACCGCGATGACGGACGAAAAAGGATCGGCCGTGTATGTCGCCATCGAACGCGTCGAGGGAACGGTCGGCGGCAGGCGCGGCAGCTTCGTCCTGCATCATCGCGGCATCATGAATCGCGGCGAACAGGCCCTGGAGGTCCACGTCGTGCCGGACTCCGGCACAGGTGAACTGAAGGGTCTTTCCGGAAATGCGCATCAGGATCGAAGACGGGAAGCATCACTACACGTTCGACTATGCGCTGCCAGGCAAGCCGTGACCAGGAGAACCGATCGTGGACGAAAACCTGCAATACCTCGACGCGCATTTCATCCCGCAGGAAATCCTTGCCAGGGACACCGGGCTTGATGCCACGGCCATCCAGGCGCTGATCGGGCACGGGCTTGTTCCCCGCGCCTGCTATTTCCCGGATGGCCAGGGCAGGCTCACGTCGAATCTCGGCAGCTGTTCTGCCCTGCTTGATACATCGTGGTTTCATCCGTCGACGGCGGCGCTGATTCGCGATGCCGACGCCCTGCTCGGAGCAGGCGCGGAACCCGGTGCGCTGGCGGCACGCCGCAAGCGCGGATTCATCGAAGGCTATCTCGCCGAGCTCGATGCAATGCGCGCACTCGGCTGGTTGAAGCCGGCGTGTGGGATGACGCGTTTTCCGATGAGAACTCCCGCACGGCCATCGCGCAGGCCGAGTACGGTCACTGGATCGCGGGCACGTACGCGCTCTGCACGCGCGCGAACACCCCCGAAGCCGTCGCCATCAAGGAATGCATGGTGCGAAACGTCGATTTCCTCGTGCAGGACTGCACGCCGGACACCTTGCCGGATGCAGACCGCGAGAAGCTTTCGCGCTATATCCGGCTGTTCGACCACACCGCGGCCCTGTTTGCGCCGTTCGAACGCGCAAGCAGTTCGAGGCACCGTCTTTGCGTGACCATCTCCGCGCGCTTCGGACTCGCGCTGTCCTGAATGCAGGGGTGCGGCGCGATCAGCGCGTCGCAGGCGAGCGCGTGAACTGCTCCGCCAGGAAATCCACGAACACGCGCACCTTCGGCGCAAGATTCTCGCGCGTCGGAAACACCGCCGAGAGCGTGACCTTCTGCATCTCGAATTCCTGCAGCACGGCGATGAGCTTTCCCTCGCGCAGTTCCTGCGCAACGAAGATTTCCGGGAAACGCAGGATGCCGAGACCATCGAGTGCGGCGCGCTTGAGCGCGCCATCGTTGTTGCAGCGGAAACCGCCGTGCACGCGCACGCCGATCATGCGGTGCAGTCCGCTGCGGTAGCGCCATTCGCTCGGCGTGCGGTCCAGGCTGTAGCCGAGGCATTCGTGCTTGCGAAGGTCCGCGGGTTCCTCCGGCGCGCCGTTTCTCGTGAAGTAATCCGGTGACCCGACAGTGACCATGCGGATGTCGGCGAGCCGGCGCGCGACCATGGAGCCGCTTGCGAGCGTGGTGATGCGGATGCCGACATCAAAACCTTCCGCGACGAGATCGACGATGCGGTTGTCGAGATCGAGATCAAGCTCGACATCGGGATAGCGCTGGCGAAAGCGCGCGAACAGCGGCGCGAGAAACACCTCGCCGAAATGCGCAGGCGCGGTGACGCGCAACCGGCCGCGCGGCGCGCCGGTGAGCTCCAGCACCTGGCTTTCCGCCGCGGCAAGATCCGCGATGGCAGCGCTTGCGCGTGCGTACAGCGACTCGCCGGCCTCCGTCAGCGTCAGGCGGCGTGTCGTGCGGTTCAGCAGGCGTGCGCCAAGCCGCGACTCCAGCCGACCGACGTACTTGCTGACCGCGGCCTTCGAGAGCTCCAGGTGCTCGGCCGCCGCCGTGAAACTGCCCTGCTCGATCACCTTCACGAACACCGCGATGTCGGAAATCTGGTCCATTTTTGCCCGGCTTCCGTCTTATTGTTCATATATGTGAACAATCTTATTCCATTCAGCTGGATTATCAATCTGACGTGAATCTCTAGACTGCGCCGCATCGTCCGGCTCCCGCTGGATGTCCAACCAGGAGATACGCAGATGACCCCGAATACCTACGATTTCGACAAGGCCGCGGAATTCTTCCGCGCGAAGGTCGCCTTCACCACCGGCGTGCACGAGCTGGACGTACTGATCAACAGCAAGAAGAACCCCGCGAGCTACCAGGTCGTCGACGTCCGCTACGCCGCGGATTTTGCGAAGTCCCGCGTTCCCGGCGCGATCAACCTGCCGAAAGGCCAGTGGAAGAACGCCGCAGCCGCCGGGCTCAGGAAGGACATCCCGATCTACGTCTACTGCTACAACCAGACCTGCCATCTCGCGGCCGAGGCGTCCGTGGAACTCGTCGCGCAGGGTTTCCGCGCGATCGAGGTGGAAGGCGGCTGGGATGCGTGGGTGAAGAACGGCTACGGCATCGACGAGACGGCGAAGTCCGCCTGAAGGACGGCACATGAACAACGAACGCAATGTCGCCGCGGCCACCGCGCTGCTGCGGATCAGTCTCGGCGTGATGTTCCTCGCGCACAGCGTGGTGCTGAAACACTTCACGTTCACGCTCGCCGGCACCGCCGGATTCTTCGCGTCCATCGGCCTGCCGGGCTGGCTGGCGTACGTGGTGTTCTGGATGGAGGCGATCGGCGGCGTGCTGCTCGTCCTTGGCATCGGTACGCGCTGGGTCGCGGCGGCGCTGATTCCGATCCTCATCGGCGCGCTGTGGACTCATGCCGGTAACGGCTGGGTGTTCTCCGGTGCGAACGGCGGCTGGGAGTATCCGCTGTATCTCATCGTACTCAGCGGTGCACAGATCCTGCTCGGTGATGGTGCATTCGCGCTCGCGAAGTCACGGCGACTGGCGACAGCGTGAGGAAGGAAAAGCCCCGCGAATGCGGGGCTTTCTGTTTCGGTTCGCGCAAGGATGCAGAAAGCAGATGCGCGATCAATCCGTGCTGCGCGAAATTTCCTGCTCTTCATCAGTCATCTCCGCGGGGATGTTTTCGAACAGCGGCGTGCTGAGATAACGCTCGCCGGTATCCGGCAGCATGCAGAGAATGTTTGCGCCCTTCTGCGCTTTCTCGGCGACGGCGCGCGCGCACGCAAACGTTCCGCCCGCGGAAATGCCGACGAACAGGCCTTCCTTGCGCGCAAGGTCGCGCGATGCCTGCATCGCATCCGGTCCGCTGACGGTCATGATGTCGTCGATGAAATCCGCGTCCGCCGCATCACCTGCAAGTTTCGGAATGAAGTCCGGCGTCCAGCCCTGGATGGGATGCGGCTCGAACGCGGGATGCCCGCTGGCAGGCGCGCCATCTTCACGCCGTGATTGCGCGGTCCCGCTTTTCATCAGCGCGGCGTTGGCGGGTTCGCAGACAATGATCTTCGTCTGCGGGCTTTCCTTGCGCAGCACGCGACCAACACCTTTCAGCGTGCCACCCGTGCCATAGCCGGTGACGAAAAAATCCAGCGTCATGTCCTTGAAGACATCGATGATCTCGCGCGCGGTCGTGCGTGCATGCATCTCGGCATTCGCTTCGTTCTCGAACTGCCGGCAGAGAAACCAGCCGTGCTTCTTCGCCAGTGCTTCCGCTTTCTTCACCATGCCGGTGCCGCGTTCCGCGGCGGGCGTGAGAATCACCTTTGCACCGAGAAAACGCATCAGGCGGCGGCGCTCGACGCTGAACGAATCCGCCATCGTCACGACCAGCGGGTAGCCCTTCGCCGCGCACACCATCGCAAGACCGATACCCGTGTTGCCGCTCGTCGCTTCGATCACCGTCATGCCGGGTTTCAGTGCGCCGCGCTTCTCTGCGTCTTCAATGACGCCGAGCGCGAGACGGTCCTTCACGGAACCGAGCGGGTTGAATGCCTCAACCTTCGCAAACAGGTTCGCGCCTTCCGGTGCGAGACGATTGATGCGCACGATCGGCGTGTTGCCGACCGTGCCGAGAATGCTGTCGTGGATACGCATGCGCGCTTCCTGGATGGATGGGGACTGTGAGTATAGCGCCGCGCGCGATGCTCACTTGACGAAGAAGACGCGCCGTTTGCAATTGACAATAGTCCTGCTGGATGCGTTTCAGGCGTCGCCGACCAGCCGCGACAGGCGCGCGGAATGCACGCGCAGCGCATTGCGCAATTCGTCCGGCGCGAGAATCTCGAACGCAAACGGCAGCCGCGCAAGCTGGCGCGCAAACCAGTCGATGCTGTCCGTCCGGCTGCGCAACAGCACGTGCTCGCCGCGCGCCTCGAACAGGCCGAGACTTTCGCGCAGTTCCTGAATCGCGGTTTGAAGATCGGTATGGAGCAGCACGTCGACGCCGTATGCGCGCGGAATGGTTGCGATGCCAAGTGTTACGTGTTTCGCGGCGTCGAAGGCATCCGGCCGCTCGAACGTCACATCCAGCGGACGCACATCCAGCACGCGATCGACGCGGAACGAACGCAGATCCTCGCGCAGGTGACAGAAACCGGCGGCGTACCAGCAGCCTTCGCGGTAGACGAGACCGTAGGCATCGAATGCACGCGTCGTGATTGCGCCGTTCGCGGAACGGTAATCCATGTCGACGCGCCGGCGTTCCTGCGCGGCAGCCGTCAATGCCATCAACGCAACGTTGTCACGCGCCGGCACGCCCACGGAAAGATCAAGCGTTGTGGTTTCGCCTGCCGCGCGCACGCGGCGCTTGAGTTTCTCGGGCATCACGCGTTCGAGTTTCGCCTCGACACTCGCGATGGCGGGCGCGGCTTCGGCGAGGCCCAGGCTGCGCGCGGCAAGCAGGCCAAGCGAAACGGCGAGTGTTTCATCCGCAGTGAACATCAGCGGCGGCAGCTTGAAGCCGGCGACCAGCGAATACGCGCCGTGCCTGCCGCGTTCCGCGGTGACGGGAATGCCGATGTCTTCCAGCGTGACGATGTAGCGCCGCAGCGTGCGGACATCCACGTCCAGGCGGCGCGCAAGCTCCGCGCCGCTCATCCGCCCGTGGGCCTGGAGCAGTTCGAGGAGCGCAAGAACACGGGTCGTGGGGCGTGCCATGCCGCCAGTGTAATCAAAATCAGGACGGATTCTGACCTGTTTATATCCTATCGTTCGCGTCACGCATCACCGGGAGCGCTTCGTGCATCGACTCATCATCGGCATCTTCATGCTCGCCGGCATCGCACCCGAAACTCCGACGCTTGCCACAGGAAACGAATCCATGGAATCCACAGCATTCAACGTCATCGAGTTCCGCCGCTACACGATCAAGGACGGCGGGCGCGACGCTTTCGCGGCGTATTTTGACGCGTACTTTCCCGAAGCCTTCCAGCAGCTCGGCGCGATCGCGTTCGGGCAGTTCCTGGAACGCGAAAATGCGCAGATGTTCACCTGGCTGCGCGGCTTCCGCGACATGGACGCGCGGAAGGACGTGAACACCGCGTTCTATTACGGCCCGTTGTGGAAGGAACACCGCGCGACCATGAACGATCTCATGATCGATTCCGACAACGTGCTGCTGCTTGCGCCGCTCGATTCGAGGCGCGGCGTCGCGGTCATGCCTGCTGTCGATGTCGTGCGCGAGACGAACAGCGCGCGCGGAATCGTTGTCGCGCAGATCTTCAGCGTGGTGCCAGGCAAGGTCGAAGCGTTCGCAAACGATGCAGAGGAAGTCTTCGCGCGCTATCGCGCCGCGGGTGCGCGCGAAGCCGGCGTACTCGCCACACTCGATGCCACGAACAACTTCCCGCAGTTGCCCGTACGCACCGACGGTCCCTTTCTCGTCTGGCTCGGCGTGCTCGAGAACGACGCGGCGCTGGAAAAATTCACTGCCGTGACGAAACTGTCGCGCGAGGAACTGTCGAAGACCGGCGGGCTGCGCAGCGAGCCCGAACTCGTGGTGATGAATCCGACGCACCGCTCGCGGCTGCGCTGGCTGGCGGAATGAATTTCATGCAACGCATATATAAGGTGTCACGCCCGTGATCGAATACGCGCACCTGTGGTTGTTCTTCGTGATCCTGCTCGGCGTCGTGATGCTGCCGGGGCTCGACATGGCATATGTGCTCGGCAGTTCGCTCACCGGCGGGCGCGCACACGGACTCGTTGCGGTGGCCGGCATGGTCGCAGGCGGCGTTGTACACGTCACCGTCGGCGCGCTCGGACTCGCCGCGCTCATCAGGTATTTTCCGGGTGCGTTCAACGCGATACTGCTCGCCGGCGCGCTTTACATCGCGTGGATCGGCGTCTCGGTTCTGCGCAGCGCATCGGGCTTCGGCAACGTATCGCAACGGGAACGCTCCGCGTGGAAGACCTTCCGCGACGCCGCGCTCACGAACCTGCTGAACCCGAAGGCGTACCTCTTCATGCTCGCGATCTTCCCGCAGTTCCTGCGCCCGGAGTATGGCGTTCTCTGGATACAGGCCGTCGTGCTCGGCGTCATCATCGCGCTCACGCAGACCGGCGTTTACGGCGCCGTCGCGGTTGTTGCCGGTGGATTGCGCGAGTGGATGCA
>CAZRFE010000014.1:36128-40871 GCA_964599565.1 uncultured Gammaproteobacteria bacterium | reverse complement strand
TCCATGAGGATGGTGTTGAAGCGCGCGGCGACGTCGAAGAATTCCGCCATGTAGTCGTGCGGCTCGATCTGGATGGTGTAGGGGTTGAATTCAAGCCCGAGGCTTTCCACGAACGCGCGGTTCACGACGGGCCAGTTCTCGTCGGGATATGCGGCGTAGTGCGCGTTGTAGTTGCCGACGGCGCCGTTGATCTTGCCGAGCAGTTCGATATGTTCAAGCTGCGTGCGCTGGCGGCGCAGCCGGTGAACGACATTTGCCATTTCCTTGCCGAGCGTGGTCGGCGAGGCAGGCTGGCCGTGCGTGCGCGACAGCATCGGCACGTGCGCATAGGCATGTGCCAGCGTTGCGATGTCCGTGATCACCGCGGTCCACGCCGGCAGCAGCACCTCGTCGCGCAGACCCTTGAGCATGAGTGCGTAGGAGAGATTGTTGATGTCTTCCGACGTGCAGGCGAAATGGAAGAACTCGCTGATCGCTGCGAGCTCCGCGTGCGCTTCGACCTTTTCCTTCAGGAAATACTCGACGGCCTTCACATCGTGGTTGGTGGTCTTCTCGATGGCCTTCACGCGTTCGGCGTCTTCGATGGAAAATCCGCTCGCGATGCCGTCAAGAAACGCGTTCGCGTCCTTCGACAGCGCCGGCACTTCGACGATGCCCGGCAGCGCGGCGAGATGCTGCAGCCAGCGCACCTCGACGATGACGCGATGCCGGATCAGGCCGAATTCGCTGACGAGCGCGCGCAGTGCGCCGGTCTTCGATGCATAGCGGCCGTCGACGGGAGAAATGGCGGTCAGTTCGCTGAGTTCGGTCGCGCGGTTCATTCAGGCTCCGGTATTGGCAAGGCGGGCGCGCCTCGAAATGGCGGTCGGGAAGCGATAGAATCCGCGCTTCTCCAGGACCGGGATCGTTCGCGGGCGCCGTCGAAAAGAGGCGTATTTTGCCGGATTTCCCCGAGCCCTGACCAGTTTCCGCAGCATTCACATCACAAGGAGCGATTCATGTCCCCGAAGTCTGATGCGGGCTTCCGTACGGAGCGCGACAGCATGGGCGAACTCAAGGTGCCGGCCGATGCGCTGTGGGGCGCGCAGACGCAGCGCGCCGTCCAGAACTTCCCGATCTCGGGACTTCCGATGCCGCGCGCGTTCATCCGCGCGCTGGGCTTCGTCAAGGCCGCGGCCGCGTCGGTGAACGAGGAACTGGGCGTGCTCGACGGCAAGCTTGCAAAGGCGATCCGCGAAGCGGCGCTGGAAGTCGCGGAAGGCCGGCATGATGCCCACTTTCCGATCGACGTGTTCCAGACCGGCTCCGGCACCAGCTCCAACATGAACGCAAACGAAGTGATCGCGCATCTTGCGAGCGAGAAGGCCGGCGTGGCCGTGCACCCGAACGATCACGTCAACATGGGCCAGTCCTCGAACGACGTCATTCCGACAACGATTCACGTTGCCGCCGCGCTGGAAGCAACCGACAAGCTGATTCCCGCGCTCGAGCATCTCGAATCCGTGATCCGCACGAAGGCGAAATCGCTCGATGGGGTGGTGAAGACAGGCCGCACGCATCTCATGGATGCGATGCCAGTGCGCATGAGCCAGGAACTCGGCGGCTGGGCGACGCAGATCGGCAACGGTCTCGAGCGCGTGCGTTCCGCGCTGCCGCGCCTTGTCCGTCTTGCGCAAGGTGGCACGGCCGTCGGCACCGGCATCAACGCGCATCCGGATTTCGGGCGCAAGATCGCCGAGCAGCTCAGGAAGCAGACGGGCGTGCCGTTCGAAACCAACAAGGATTACTTCGAGTCGCTGTCCGCGCAGGACGCCGCCGTGGAGTTTTCCGGCCAGCTGAAGACCGTCGCGGTGTCCATCATGAAGATCGCGAACGACCTGCGCTGGATGAACTCAGGTCCGCTCGCCGGTCTCGGCGAGATCGAATTGCCGGCGCTGCAGCCGGGTTCCTCCATCATGCCGGGCAAGGTCAACCCGGTGATCCCGGAAGCCGCGACCATGGTCGCCGCACAGGTCATCGGCAATGACGCCGCGATCACCGTCGGTGGGCAGGCGGGCAACTTCCAGCTCAACGTCATGCTGCCGATGATTGCCTACAACCTGCTGCAATCCGTTGAAATCCTTGCGAACGTCGCGCGCGCACTGGGTGATTCCTGTATCGCCGGCTTCAAGGTCAACGAGGAGAATCTGAAGACCGCACTGGACCGTAACCCGATCCTCGTGACGGCGATGAACGCCGTGATCGGTTACGACAAGGGCGCGTCGATTGCAAAGCAGGCCTACAAGGAAAAGCGTCCGGTGAAGGACGTGGCAAGGGAGAACACCGACCTGTCCGATGCGGATCTCGACCGCCTGCTGGATCCAGCGAAGCTGACCGAGGGCGGCATCCAGAAATAGCAGTCGCATGTCGCATTCCTTCGCGGCTGCGCTGCAGAACGGAGGAGAGCGACATGACAGGCAGCAAGATTCTGCTGATCATCGGCGTGGTGCTGGTCGTGCTGGGCATCCTGGCACTGGTGTTCGGCGGGATTCCGCAGGAACAGCACGGGATAGAGATCGGCCAGGCGAGCATCGGCGTGACGGAAACGGAAGGCGTGCCGACATGGCTCGCGGGGACGAGCATCGGCGTGGGAGCGATACTCGCGGCACTTGGTTTCTTTGGAAAGAAATGACTTTAGAGACTTGAAGCTACACCTTGAAAAATGAAGGAAATCATCGAAGAAATGCTGGCCGGTACGCGGCCCGAGAAGGACGTTCGGGCCGCGTACAGGGCAGCGAATCTCGGTGACCTTCCCGAATCCCTTCGCCCCGATCTCGACACGCTTCGTCCCGCGGCCGTGCTCGTGCCGCTCGTTGAGCATCCTTCCGGGCTGACCGTACTGCTCACGCGCCGTACGGACACGCTGCCCGAGCATCCCGGCCAGATCGCGTTTCCCGGTGGTCGCGTCGAGCCCGTGGACAACGGCCCGCTCGACGCCGCGCTGCGCGAGACGGAAGAGGAAACCGGGCTGCCGCGGCATTTCGTGCGGCCCGTCGGCTACCTCCCGCAGTACGTCACCGTGACCGGCTACTCGGTCATTCCCGTCGTCGGCTTCGTGCGGCCCGGCTTCACGCCGCGTCCCGATCCGACCGAGGTCGCGGAAATTTTCGAGGTTCCGCTCGATTTCATCGTGGACGCCGCGAATCGCCGGCGCGAGACGCGCGTCTTCCGTGATACGCGCGTCTCGTACTACGTCATCGACTGGTCCGCCGGCGGTCGCGACTACCGCATCTGGGGCGCGACGGCCGCCATGCTGGTAGATTTCGCGGAACGGATCGCCGCGCATTCCGCGAACGTTTCTTCCGCCTGAGCAACAGGACCTGACATGTACCAGCTCTACCTCGGTTCAAGCACCGCGGGTTTCGCGCCGCACATCCTGCTGCGCGAGATCGGCGCGGACTTCGAACTCGCATTTCTCGACGTGGATGCCGGCGAACACCGCGAGGCGCCATACCTTGCGATCAATCCGTTCGGGCGCATCCCCGCACTGGTCACCGACGGGCGCGCGATGGCGGAGAGCGCGGCGATCTGCCTGTGGCTTGCGGACCGTCATCCGGACGCAGGGCTTGCGCCCGCGCCGGATGCTGCCGAGCGCACCGATTACCTGCAATGGATGCTGTTTCTCGCGAGCACGCTGCATGGCGCGCTGATGCCGTATTTCTATCCGCAGCGCTACATCACGGACGGCAACGAACGCGCCGTGAAGGATGCGGCCGAGCGGCGCGCGGGCGAGTGGTTCATGCATGTCGAGCAGCATCTTGCGAAGAACGGACCGTACCTGCTCGGCGATGCGTTCTCCGCGGCTGACATCTACCTCTTCATGCTCGTGCGCTGGGGCAGGCATTTCCAAAGCACGCCCGCCAGCCTGCCCGCACTCGGTGCGTTCGCGCAGCGCATGCTCGCGCGTGCAACCGTGCGCGATGCGTTCGCGGCGGAAGGCATCACGGAAAGGTTCTGCTGAATGTCCGTCGACCGGCTGCTTGAACTCATGCGCCGCCTGCGCGATCCGGAACATGGCTGCCCATGGGATCGTGAACAGGATTTCTCGACCATCGCGCCGTACACCATTGAAGAGGCGTATGAAGTCGAGGACGCCATCCAGCGCAATGATCTCGGTGACCTCAAGCAGGAACTCGGCGATCTGCTGTTCCAGGTCGTGTTCCATTCGCAGATGGCCGCGGAAGCGGGCGCGTTCGATTTCAACGATGTGGCTGACGGACTCATCGAGAAGATGACGCGCCGGCATCCGCACGTGTTCGGCGACGCCGCGATTCGCGATGCCGAGCATCAGACCGCCGCATGGGAAGACATGAAGGCCGCGGAAAGAAAGACGCACGGCGTACTCGATGACGTGCCGAAGAATCTTCCCGCGCTCACGCGCGCTGCAAAGCTTTCGAAGCGCGCGGGACGCGTCGGCTTCGAGTGGCCGGACCTCGGCGGCGTGTTTGCGAAGATCGACGAGGAACTCGGCGAGCTGCGCGAGGAAGTCGATGCGAAGGTCGATGACAACCGCGCGCGCATCGCGGAGGAACTCGGCGATTTCCTTTTCACCATCACGAATCTTGCGCGTTATCTCGGGATCGATCCCGAGGCTGCGCTGCGCGGCACGAACGCGAAGTTCGAGCGGCGCTTTCGCGCCGTCGAGGCGGAACTCGCGAAGCGCGGCAGAACGCCGTCGGAATCCACGCTGGAAGAGATGGATGC
>CAZRFE010000014.1:0-36028 GCA_964599565.1 uncultured Gammaproteobacteria bacterium | reverse complement strand
AACTCGCGAAGCGCGGCAGAACGCCGTCGGAATCCACGCTGGAAGAGATGGATGCGATCTGGGACGAGGTGCGGATGGCGGAAAAGAACCATCGGGGATGAGCGCCCCGGGAATCGCGACATGTGGGAGCGGCTCAAGCCGCTCCCACGCCCTCATCGACACGCCTGCACGCCGGAATGACTGAAACCTTTCCCGATCTTGATGCTGTCATGCAGGCCGATGCACATCGCCTGCGCCGTCTCGCGCGCTTGCCGAAGGATCGTGCGCGTTTCGAGAAGCTGCTGGCCGAATCGAAGGCGCGTGCCGATGCGCGCCGTGCGCGCCTGCCGTCACCGGCATTTCCGGAAGAACTCCCGGTTTCAAGACGCCTCGATGACATTGCGGCCGCGCTGGAAAGACACCAGGTCATCGTGGTCTGCGGCGAAACCGGTTCCGGCAAGTCCACGCAGCTGCCGAAACTGATGCTGAAACTTGGACGCGGCACGCGCGGCATGATCGCGCACACGCAGCCGCGCCGTGTCGCGGCGCGTGCGATCGCGCGGCGGCTTTCCGAGGAGATGAATACCGAACTTGGCCGCGAGGTCGGTTTCAAGATCCGCTTCTCCGATCACGCCTCGCCGGACTCTTATATAAAGGTGCTGACGGATGGCATGCTGCTTGCGGAAGCGCAGGGCGACCGTTTCCTGGACCAGTACGACACCATCATCATCGATGAGGCGCACGAGCGTTCGCTGAACATCGATTTTCTTCTTGGCTACCTGAAGCAGCTGCTGCCGAAACGCCCGGACCTCAAGGTCATCATCACTTCCGCGACTATCGATCCACAGAGCTTCTCGACGCATTTCAATGATGCACCCATCGTGATGGTGTCGGGCCGCACGTACCCGGTCGAGGTCCGTTACCGTCCGCTGCAAGGTGAAGACGAGGATTCGCGCGATCGCTCGCAGCTTGAAGGCATTCTCGATGCCGTGGATGAATGCTGGCAGGAAGGGCCGGGCGATATTCTCGTGTTCCTCTCCGGCGAGCGCGAGATTCGCGAGACTGCCGAAGCGCTCCGTAAGCATCATCCGCCGGGCACGGAAATCCTGCCGCTGTTCTCGCGGCTCTCGGCCAGCGAGCAGGACCGCGTGTTCAATCCCGGACACGCAAAACGCATCGTGCTTGCGACGAACGTCGCGGAAACATCGATCACCGTGCCGCGCATCCGTTACGTGATCGATCCCGGCAAGGTGCGGCTGTCGCGATACTCGTATCGCTCCAAGGTGCAGCGCCTGCCCATCGAGAAGATCAGCCAGGCCAGCGCGAACCAGCGCAAGGGCCGCTGCGGACGTGTTTCCGACGGCATCTGCATCCGTCTTTACGGCGAAGACGATTTCCTCGCGCGCCCCGAGTTCACCGATCCTGAAATCCAGCGCACCAACCTCGCGGCCGTGATCCTGCAGATGCAGTTGCTGAAGCTCGGCGAGATCGAAAACTTCCCGTTTCTCGATGCGCCGGATACGCGGTTCGTCAACGACGGTTATCGCCTGCTGCAGGAACTCGAGGCGGTTGACGATGCAAGACGCATCACCGATCTCGGCAGGAACATCGCGCGCCTGCCGCTCGACCCGAGACTTGCGCGCATGCTGCTTGCCGCGAAAGCGCAGCATTGCCTGAAGGAAATGCTCGTCATCACCACCGCGCTCGCCATCCAGGACCCGCGCGAGCGCCCGCTCGATCAGCAGCAGGCAGCGGATACCGCGCACGCGCAGTTCACGGATGCGAAATCGGACTTCCTCGGCCTGCTGAATCTCTGGAACCGTTTCCACGAGGAGCGCCGGCACCTCTCCGGCAGCCGGCTTCGAAAATGGTGCAAGGAGAATTTTCTCTCCTACCTTCGCCTGCGCGAATGGCACGACACGCACCAGCAGATCAGGAACCAGCTCGCAGAACTCGGCATGACGTTCAGCGACATCGACGCGACACCGGAAGAGCGGTATCTGCGCGTGCATCACGCCGTGCTCGCCGGATGTCTCGGGCAGGTCGGCATGAAGGATGAAGACGGCATGTTCAAGGGCGCACGCGGATTGAAGTTCCAGGTGTGGCCCGGCAGCGCGCTCGCCAAATCGCCGCCGAAGTGGATCGTCGCCGCAGAACTTGTCGAAACGCAGAAACTCTGGGCGCGCACCGCGGCGAGCGTGAACGCGGGCTGGATAGAAGCGGTCGCCGCGCACCTTGTTGCGCGCGAGTACGGCGAACCGCGCTGGGAACGTGCAAGCGGACGCGTGACGGCCGCGGAAACCGTCACGCTGTTCGGACTGCCATTGGTGAGCGGACGACGCGTGGATTACGGCAGCAGGAATCCGGATGTCGCGCGCGAACTTTTCGTTCGCGACGGGCTCGTGCCCGGCGAGATCGACGGCAGCTATGCGTTCCTCGAACACAATCTGGCGTTGATCGAGGACATCGAATCGCTCGAAGCGCGCGTTCGCCGCCGCGATATTCTCGTGGACGCAGAAACCCTGCAGCGCTTTTATCTTGAACGTCTGCCGCAAGGCATCCACGACGGCATCACGTTCAAGGCCTGGTACCGGCGAAACCGTACAGACGCGGAGCGTGCACTGCGCGCGGACCGCGAAACGCTGCTTGCGCGCGATCCTGATGACATCACGATCGAGAAATTTCCCGATGCCATTCATGTCAACGGCATGCCGATGCCGCTGGAGTATCGCTTTGCGCCAGGCGGCGAGCTCGACGGCATCATCATGGACGTGCCGGTGGAACTCGTCGGGCAGGTACCGGAGGAACGTCCCGGCTGGCTGGTGCCGGGATACATCGAGGAGAAGGTGACGGCGATGATCCGCGCGCTGCCGAAACCGCTTCGAAGAAACTTCGTGCCGGCGCCGGATTTCGCGCGCGCCGCCGTGGATGCCATGCCGTTCGCGGAAGGCGATCTCCGTGAATCGCTCGCGCTGCAGCTGACGCGCATGACGGGAAGCCCGATCGATGCGAACGTGTTTCGCGATCTCGATGTTCCTGCGCACCTTGTCATGAAGTTTCGCCTGCGCGACGCCGAAGGCAACGCGCTTGCGGCGGGGAACGATCTTCGCGAGCTGCAGCAGCGCTTCGCGGCAAAGGCATCGCGCGAGATTCGCGGACTCGAGGCCGCGGCATGGCCGGAAGTCGAAGGCACGGACTGGGTGTTCGGCGAGATGCCCGAAAGCGTCGAGATACGTTCCGCGGGCCGCACGCTGAAAGCCTATCCCGCACTCGCGGAGCAGGGTTTTCGCGTCGGTGCCACGCTGAGTGCAACGCCCGCGGATGCAGCGCGTTCGACGCGCACTGCAATCATCCGGCTGCTGGAACTCGCCCTGCGCGACGCCGTGAAGTTCGCGCGCAGGAACATCCCGCGTTTCCATGAAACGTGTCTCCGGTACAAGACGGTGCCGGGCAGCGGCGGCAACTGCGAAACCCTGCGCGAGGACATCGTGATCGCGGCGCTGGAGCGCGCGGCGGGGGACGCGCTGGATGACGTGCGCGACGAACGCGCATACCGCGCGCTGGAGGATCGCGTGCGCGCGAGCCTGCAGACGGAAGTGAACGCACTCGGCGAACGGTGTGCGGAAATCCTCGACCGCCATCACGCCATCCGAAAGCAGCTCTCCGGGAACGTTTCGCCCGCGCTGCTCGCCGCGATCCGGGACATCGACGCGCAACTGGAATTTCTCGTGCGTCCCGGCTTCGTGCGGGCGACTCCCGCGGAATGGCTGCAGCGCATCCCGCGCTATCTTGAAGCCATCGTGCTTCGCATCGAGCGAATCGCGAACAATCCCGGCAAGGATCGCGCAGGACAGCTTGCGCTTCGCAAGCAGCTTGATCGGCTCGACGAACTGTCGGAAGGCGACGTCGATGCACTGGATGCCTTGTGCAGGAACCATCCCGAACTTGCTGCCTGGCGCTGGATGATCGAGGAGTTCCGCGTGTCGCTGTTCGCGCAGGAACTGAAGACCGCAATGCCGGTATCGGAGAAGCGGCTGGATGACCAATGGCAGGCCGCGCGAAAGGCGATGCGCTAGCAGGTCTGCCTGGTTCACGCGCGATGGGACTGCCGGCAGGCCGGCGGCGCGGAATTTGAACTTGCGCATCCCACTATCGATGCGCATGCAGGCGCTGCAGCAGATTGCGCATCCGGCAGGAAGGGGAATCTCGTCTATAGTAGAACCGGGTTATGTCCAATTCGAGAACGCGACCCTGACCGGAGGGAACCATGCGCATCGGTATCTGCATCGACTCGGCCTGCGATCTGCCACCGTCGTTCATCAAGGAACACAACCTCGAGATCATGCCCATCAACCTCCTGGTGGGCGAAGACAAGGAAATCCTGATCGACGAGCGCGATCCGGAAGACACGATCGCCTTCTACAGGCGTTATGCGGAGGAAAAGGATCTCGAAGGCGAGACGCAGCCTTTCTCCGTCGAGCAGATCACGAATCTCTTTCTCGACAAGCTCGTGCTGAACTACGACCGCGTGCTGGTCGTGAGCATCTCAAGCACGCGAAGCCTCATCTTCGAGAACGCGACGAAGGCGTCGTTCGCGATTCTCTCCGGTTACAAGCAACGGCGTGCGAAGGCGGGGATCGAGGGCGCGTTCGCGCTCCGCGTCGTCGACTCCAGGACGCTGTTCACCGGTGAAGCGGTGCTTGTGCAGGAAGCGGTACGGCTGCTGAAGGAAGAGGAAATTCCGTTCGAGCGGCTGCGCCCGGAAATCGAGGCGCGCGCACGGCATGTGCATGCGTATCTCATTCCGAACGATCTGCATTACATCCGCAAGGCGGGACGTTCGCGCGGCGACCGTTCGGTGAGCTGGCTGAGCTACACGCTCGGCACCGCGCTCGACATCAAGCCGATCGTGAAGGCCTACCACGGCGATACCTTTCCCGTGAAGAAGATCCAGGGTTTCGAGACCGCGGTGAACACGCTGTTCGGTCTTGCGCGCACGCAGGTCGACAAGGGACTGCTGTCGAACACGATATGCATGAGCTACGCGGGCAATCCCGAAACGATTCGTCGCATGACGGGCTACAAGCTGCTGGAGAAGCATGCGGAGAAGCACGGCGTGCAGCTGATGCTCTCGGTCATGAGCACGACCGCGGGCATCAACGTCGGGCCGGGTGCGTTCTCGCTCGGGTTGATGAGCGACAAGATGGAGAAGGACGACTGAAGCAGATCGACGGTGAAGGTGACATGTGAAAACGCCGGCTTGCGCCGGCGTTTTGCCTTTGGCTCGTCATTCTTGTCCTGTCACTTGCGCAGCCTGTCGAGTATCGGCCCGATGATCTCCATCGGCATCGGGAAGACGACCGTCGAATTCTTCTCGCCCGCGATGTCGGAAAGCGTCTGCAGGTAGCGAAGCTGCATGGCGCCTGCGGATTCGGCGAGCTTTTCCGCTGCCTGCACGAGTTTCTCCGAAGCTTCCTGTTCGCCGAGCGCGTTGATCACCTTCGCGCGGCGCACGCGTTCGGCTTCCGCCTGTTTCGCGATCGCGCGGATCATGCCTTCGTCGAGATCCACCTGCTTGATCTCGACGTTGTTGACCTTGATGCCCCATGCGTCGGTCTGCTCGTCGAGGATGTGCTGTATGGCTTCGTTGAGTTTCTCGCGCTCGGCAAGCATTTCGTCGAGTTCATGCTGGCCGAGCACGGAACGCAGCGTGGTCTGCGCGAGCTGGCTTGTCGCCTCGAAGGGATTGGCAACCTGGATGACGGCATGCTCCGGATCCAGGATGCGGAAGTAGATCACCGCATTGACCTTTACCGAGACATTGTCGCGCGAGATCACGTCCTGCGGCGGAACGTCGAGCACGATGACGCGCAGGTCGACCTTCGTCATCTGCTGGATGACCGGGATGATGAAGATCAGGCCCGGACCCTTCACGCCGGTGAAGCGGCCGAGCGTGAACACCACGCCGCGCTCGTACTCGTTGAGAATCTTGATCGCACTGAAGAGCAGCAGCAGTACGACGCCGACGATGATGCCAATTCCGATCATGATGCCTGCTCCTTGATGGATGCCGATGATGTCGCATCGAGCGGCTCGACGCTGAGCACGAGGCCGCTGATGCCGATGACGCGCACGTTCTGTCCCTTGCGCACCGGTTCCGCGCATTGCGCAAACCAGCGTTCGCCGTGCACGAAAACGCTGCCACGGCCTTCGAAATCCTTCAGCGCCGTGCCGACGAGCCCGATCATTTCCTCGCGGCCGCTGACGATGCGCGTGCGTTTCGAACTGATTGCAAACCAGCTGATGGCGAGCACGACGAGACCGCCGGTTGCGCCCAGCGTGGCAATGACGGGTACGGGGATGCCGAAGCCGGGGACGTCGGTATCCATGAGAATCACCGAGCCGATGGCGAACGCGATGACGCCGCCGAGCCCGAGCGCGCCGAAGCTCGGCACGAACGCTTCGGCGATCATGAGAACCACGCCGAGCGCGATCAGCGCAAGACCGGCGTAATTCACCGGCAGCACCTGGAATGCGAAAAGCGCAAGCAGGAGACAGATCGCACCGGCGACGCCGGGCACGACTGCGCCGGGATTGTAGCCTTCGAAGATCAGCCCGTAGATGCCGATCAGCATGAGCAGGTATGCAACGGTCGGGTCGGTGATCACGCTCAGGAATTCCGTCCGCCAGTCCGGCTCATGGCGCTCGATCACGAGACCTTCGGTTTCAAGCGTGATCTTTCCGGCCGCGGTTTCGACGTCGCGTCCGTTGATCGCGGTGAGCAGCGCAGGCAGGTCGGCGGCGATGACATCGATGACGTCCTGTTCCAGCGCGTCGGCGGCGGGCAGGCTCACCGCTTCGCGCACGGCGCGTTCTGCCCAGTCCGCGTTTCGCGCGCGCTGCTCGGCGAGACCACGGATGTAGGCAACGGCGTCGTTGATGACCTTGCGTTCCATGGCCGTGGAATCGTCCGGCGGGTCCTTCTCAGTCTTTGCGTCTTCCTTGTCCGACCCGCCGGGCGCACCGCCGCCGATGTTCACAGGCGTCGCGGCGCCGAGATTCGTCGCCGGCGCCATGGCCGCAATGTGACTTGCATAGAGAATGTAGGTGCCCGCGCTCGCTGCGCGCGCGCCCTGCGGCGCCACCCAGGTCACGACGGGCACCGGGCTTGCGAGGATCGCCTTGATGATGTCGCGCATGGCGGAGTCGAGACCGCCCGGCGTATCCATGCGGATGATCACGATCCGGCGGTTCTCCGCTGCTGCCGTCTCGATGCCGCGCACGAGATAATCCGCCGTTGCCGGGCCGATCGCGCCGTCGACAGCAAGCACGAGCGCGCTGTCATCGGCGCGCAGCGGTGCTGCGCAGGCGAAACAGGCGAGCAGAATGGGCAGGATGATTTGACGCATGACCACATTGTGCCTTCAATGCATGGCAATTCCCAGAAACCGGCCGCTAGAATGCCGCACCGCGTTGCTGCCCGATGTGTCAAACCTTTCCGGTGGCCCACGCGTCTCAGTGACATGGAGAATGTGCTGTCCGTGACGACAAGGCTTCCGCATTCCGGAGTCTCCGATGAGGTCGAGGACGACCAGCTCGTCGCACGCGCTCGCGCGGGCAACGTACCGGCGTTCGAGGCGCTCTACCGGCAGAACATCGGCCGCATCTACGCGCTGTGCCTGCGGCTTTCGGGCGACGCGAGCATTGCGGAGGAATGCGCGCAGGAAACCTTCGTCACGGCATGGCAGAAACTCGAAGGCTTCCGCGGCGACAGCGCATTCAGCTCCTGGCTTTACCGCGTCGCGGTGAATACCGTCATGGGGTCGTTTCGCAAGCAGGGAAGGCGCGACCGGCACATTCGCGCGGTGGAAGACGACGAATGGGAGCGGATTCCGGACAATGTCGCGGACACCGGCATCGGCATGGATCTCGAAGCGGCGATTGCCGCACTGCCGGAAGGCGCGCGCACGATCTTCGTGCTGCATGACGTGGAAGGCCACCGCCACGAGGAAATTTCGGAGATGACGGGACTTGCCGTCGGCACAAGCAAGGCACAACTGCACCGCGCCCGCAGGCTGCTGCGGGAAAGGCTGGAACGATGAACTGCGATTCCTTCATCCATCGACTCGATGATCATCTCGACGGCGAGCTGCCGGCGGCGGATGCATCCGCGCTCGAAGCGCATGCTGCAGACTGCGCGGCCTGCCGCGAGACGCTGCTTGCCGCAAGACGCCTGCAGCGCCGAGCATTCGCGCTGCCTGCCGAACGCGAGCCGGCACGCGACCTGTGGCCGGGCATCGCGGCGCGCATCGCGGCGCGCAACGTCCGCTCGCCGCAGCCCGCCTGGCTGCGCGCGGTTGCAGCGAGCGTCGCGGTGGTGATGATCTTCGCGGGCGGCATGCTCGCGGATCGCGTGCTGCGCGAAAGCACCGATACGGCAGAACCGCAGATCGCCGAACGCACGCCCGACGTCGCCCGCGACGCGGCGCGCGCGCGCAATATCCTGCCGGCATCGTATGTCGAACTCATCGAAGGCGATGGCGGGCTCGGTGCGACCGACACCGAGCAGGAACTGCTGCGCAACCTGCTGATCGTGAATCTCGCGATCCGCGACATCGAAGCGGCGATCGATGCGAACACGGCGAACGCGGACCTGCGCCGGCTGCTCGCTGGACTGTACGCCGAGGAAAACCGGATTCTTGCCCAGGCCCAGCGGTTGCGAACCGCGCGGCAGGCACCCACGAGGACGAGCATATGAAAACCGCACGCAACATCCTGCTTCTCGCATCCATGGTCATCGGCAGCACCGCGTTTGCCGGCGAGCGGGTCGACCAGCGCGTCGACGCGCCGCTCGATGGCACCGTCGGCATCGAGAACCTGGCCGGGTCGATCACGGTCACGGCGTGGGACCGCAACGAGGTGCGCGTCGAAGGCGAACTGGACGATCGCGTCGAACGGCTGGAGTTCGAGAACGACGGCAGCTTCACACGCGTGAAGGTCATCTATCCGCGCCGCATGAACGGCAACGCCGACGGCTCGCATCTCAACATCAGCGTGCCCGCGAAGAGCCGCGTCGAAATCGGCGGCGTGAGTTCCGAGGTCGACGTGCGCGGTGTGAGGGGAACGGTGCGCGCCGAGACCGTGAGCGGCGATATTTCCGTCAGCAGCGCGACGACCGATTACATGCTCGAATCCGTCAGCGGCAACATCCGTCTTGAAGGCAGCGGCGAGAATGCGCGCATTGCCGCGTCGACGGTCAGCGGCGATGTGCGTCTCGGCAGCGTGGAAGGCGAGCTTGACGTGACGAGCATCAGCGGCAACGTCTATGTGAGCGACGGCAGCTTCACGCGCATCGAGGCCGGCAACACATCGGGCGACATCGACATCGTGGGCGAGTTCGCGGACGACGGCGTGTTCCGCTTCAAGTCGATCAGCGGCAACGTCACGGTCGGTTTCAGGTCCGCGCCCGCCGGCACGTTCGACGTCACCACCTTCAGCGGCGGCATCGACAACGACTTCGGTCCGAAGCCGCAGCGCACCAGCCGCTATTCACCGGGCAGCGAACTCAAGTTCCGCGAGGGAGAAGCGGATGCGGAGTTCCGCCTGAATACCTTGAGCGGCGACATCAGCCTGCAGAAGGAATGACGTTCACGGCCGGCATGGCCGGCCGCGCCACGCGTTGTGTTCATGGAAGAATTCCGCCGCGCGGTTGCCGGCGTCGTCGAGCCACAGGCAGTGAAAACGCTCGACGATGACATGAAAGGCCGCGAAGTTTTCGCGGCCTTTTTCATTGCCGGGCTTTTCTTCAACGTCCGCGGCATAGTGCGCGCGCTGCAGTTCGCCGAGCGCCTGCCACCAGTCATCCAGCCGCGATTCGCGGGACTCCACCGCCGCGTCGCCATACAGGCGCACCTGCCAGCGTGCGTCCTCGTCATGCACGACAAGGCACACGCGGGGCGCGAGCTGGAGCTGCGCGTGCTTGCGCGATCGTGCATCGGTATGGAAGACAAGATCGCGCTCCGCTGCGGAGACGGCGCGTATCACGACAACGCGTGCGTCCGCCTCGCCACCGGGTGCGACACTCGCAAGCACCGGCGTACGCCATGCACCGCGGCCCGTTGACAGGTTTCGCCACACATCGGCGGGAACATCATCAAGACTCGCGGGCAGCATGCGTGCCTCCATCCTGCGTGTTTATAATGCGCGACCGGTCCGCGCCGATGTGCGCGGCATGCGTATCGTATCCATTGTGCGGGCGGCTGACATGAAACTGCGAATCTTCACCACCGGCGGAACCATCGACAAGGTGTATTTCGATGCGAAGAGCGAATACGAAGTCGGCGAACCCGTCATCGGCCGCATTCTGCATGATGCGGGCGTCGGCTTCGAATTCGCGGTGACCGAGATCCTGAAGAAGGACAGCCTGGACCTCACGGATGCCGATCGTGCCGCGATCCGCGCCGCCGTCGAGCGCGATCCCGCGGAACGCGTGCTCATCACCCACGGCACGGACACCATGCCGGAAACCGCGAATGCATTGAAGAACATCCACGGCAAGACCATCGTGCTCACCGGTTCGCTCAGCCCCGCGCGTTTCCAGAATTCCGATGCGGTGTTCAACATCGGATGCGCGATCGGCGCCGTGCAGAGCCTGCCGCATGGCGTTTACGTGGCGATGAACGGGCGCGTGTTTCCCGCCGGCACCGTGCGGAAGAACCGCGATGCGAATCGCTTCGAGGACATGTAGGCGCGCCCGCTGGAGCGCACGTTGTCCGTACCAGGAAGAACGACGATGAACGGCAAGAAGCATTTCTCCCTGCTGGCGCGCTATCACCGCTGGGCATACGGCCGTCTTTACGAGCGGATCGACGAACTTGGCGATGCGGATTATTTCGCCGACAGGGGACTGTTCTTCGGCAGCGTTCATGGCTCGCTGAACCACCTGCTGCTCGTGGACCGGCTCTGGCAGGCACGGCTTGAAGGCATTCGCACGGGCAGGGTGAATCTCGCGGAAGAACTGGAAAGCGATCGCACCGCGCTGCGCGATGCGATCTTCGCGCAGTGCGACGTGCTCATTGCCTTTGTCGATGCGCTTGACGAAACCCGCTTCGACGCCGATGTGCGTTATGTCAGCTCCCAGGGCGAGGCATCGACGCGGCCGCTTGCGCCATTGCTTTCGCACATCTTCAATCACGCGACACACCATCGCGGCCAGGTGTCCACCGCGCTCACGCAGTGCGGGCTGGAAGCACCCGTGATGGACATACCGTATTTTCTCGCCGCAATCCGCTGAGTACGTTCAGCGGCACAAGGAGCCGTTCATGAGCATGGTCCGTTATGCAGTCGCTTCGCTGTTTCTCATCGCGCCGCTGTCGATGGCCGCCGAAGGATGGGGTGAAATCACGGCAACGCCGGTCGTCGACGGCATTCATGTTCTCGGCGAGCAGGGCGGGAACATCGGCGTCGTCATCGGCGATGACGGCATCTTTCTCATCGATGACCAGTTCGCGCCGCTGACCGCGAAGATCCGCGCGAAGCTCGATACGCTGCCGAACGGCGCCGGCAAGCCGGTGCGGTTCGTGCTGAATACGCATTTTCACGGCGATCACACCGGCGGCAACGAGAACTTCGGCAACGCCGGCGCGGTCGTCGTCGCGCACGACAACGTGCGCGCGCGCATGCAGACCGAGGAATTCCGTGCGCAGTTTCTCGAGCGCGGCGGCGAGAATCCTGCACACGCGCTGCCGGTCGTCACGTTCAACGACCATGTGACCTTTCACGTCAACGGCCGCACGCTGCTGACGCGACACTATCCGCACGCGCACACCGACGGCGACAGCGTGGTGTGGTTCCGCGAGGACAATGTCGTGCACATGGGCGACATCTACTTCCAGCTCGGCTATCCGTTCATCGATATCGACAACGGCGGTTCCATCGACGGCGTGATCGATGCTGTTGAAAGCGTGCTGCACGATGCGGATGAAGACACCGTCGTGGTGCCGGGACACGGCGCGCTCTCCGATGCCGAAGGCCTGCGCGAATACCTGAACATGCTGACAACACTGCGTGATGCGGTCGCCGGGCAGCTGGAGGCGGGCAGGTCGCTCGAGGAAGTGAAGTCGCTGCGCCTGTCGAAGGATCACGATGCGCGCTGGGACTGGCAGTTCATCAGCGGCGATGCCTTCATCGAAGCGATCTACCGCAGTCTCAACGCGGATCTCCACGCCGGCCACAAGTCGCACGCGCACGGGGGTCACTGACGGCGCAATGGACATCGGCGCGGCGCAACGCGACGTACGCAGGGTCTACTCGGGCGGCTTTCCGGGCCTGCTGATTTCCGCATGCGTATGGCTGCTGTCCGCCGTGCTCGGTACCTGGGTTTCATGGCAGGCGGCGATGTGGACACTCGTGCTTGGCGGCGCGTTCATCTTCTTCAGCCTTGAAGGTTTCGTGCGCCTGCTCGGACGCGATCCTTCGCTGAGCGCGGACAATCCTCTCAATCCGCTCACCTTGCAGCTCGCGTTTCTCCTGCCGATGCTGCTGCCGCTTATCGTTGCGACGTTCCTGCTGCGTGCCGACTGGCTGTATCCCGCGTTCATGGTCGCGCTCGGCGCGCATTTCCTGCCGTTCATGTTTCTCTTCGGCATGTGGCAGTTCGGTGCGCTCGGCCTGCTGCTGACGTTCTCGGGGCTCGCGTTTGGACTCGCGCCGGATGAAGGCTTCATGGTGGCGGGCTGGTACGGTGCGATCGTGCAGGCGCTGTTCGCGTTCATGGCGTTGAGCGCCGTGCGACGCGAGGTCAGCGGCGCGGCGCCATGAAACGGATCGGGCCGTTCGGCAACCGTACGCGCTCGATCCGGCGCAACGTTCATGCGTTGTATCTTGCCGTGCGGCGGCCCGACGTTCCCGTGATTGCGAAGGTCGTGATCGGGCTGGTCATTGCCTACGCGCTGAGCCCGATCGATCTCGTTCCCGATTTCATTCCCGTGCTGGGCTGGATGACGTGGTGCTGGTTTCGCTCGGCCTGTGGCTTGCGATCCGGCTGATTCCCGGCGACATCTGGCAGGCATGCCAGGCCCAGGCGCACACCGGCAGCCGCCGGACAGCCGTGCTCGTCATCGTGAGCGTATGGGCGATCGTCGTTGCGCTGGTCCTGTGGCTGTTCTTCGCGAGCGGGCAGGGCGCGTGATCATCCCGTCTGCGGGAACGATGCCATGGTGAAGCCGTGCATGTTGTGCGCGGGCCTGTCGAGATCGATGCGCCGCAAGTCCTTCAGCCGCCGTCCGTCGTACGGTCCTTTCAGCGGTCCATAGAGCGAACGCTCCATGCCGATGGCGGACAATGGCCAGCTGCGGCCAGTGGAAAGGTTGATCACGCGACCGTCACGCACCTCGACCACCGTGTCGGTGCTCGGAAATGCCGGGTTTCCGTCTTCCCGCCACTTCACGAGACGGTACAGGCCGTCTGGAACATCTGATTTGTCGATCACGTTGCCTATCCTGTTTTGGGATGGGATGTTTGGACCATTGAGACATTGATTATGGGACAGTTACAACAAAATCGGAACTGGTTTCAGGCAAATTTTTTCGACATTGGTCAAGGTTTAGCCAATTGGTCCGTCGAAATCGCGGTTTCTCCGCACGAAAAGGTTTCCCTGACGGCAAGAATCGCTCACACGCCGTCGTCCTGATGAAGAATTGACCTGGATAGACTGCGCGTTGCAGTCGAGGAGGTGTTTCATGAACCGCGCAAGAACGTTGCTTCTGCCTGCGTTCGCCAGCCTGCTGTTCGCCTGTTCGACGACGGGCGGAGGCGCAGATGGCGATGCCGCCCAGGCAACGCTCCATGTACTTGAGCAAGGCGACATCACCAGCACCGCGTACCGGGCTCACCTTGTTCGGATCGACGGAGAGCCTGTCGTGCCGGGCAACCGGCGGAATTTCAGTGTTCCCGCCGGGCAGCACACGCTCGCATTCAAGCTGGACGTGGCATCACTCCATGCCTATGAATCCGGCGCGAGCCGCAGGATTCCGAAGCCGAGCCAGAGCGCTGCAAATGTCGATGAAAGGGCGCTTGCGGTAGAACTCGAACCGGGCAAGCGCTACGCGTTCGGCGCGCGAATCGAAGAATCGCGTTACGCGAACTGGCAACCGTTCGTCATCGAGCTTGTCGAAGAAAGGGATTGAACGGCACGCACCGGAAGTCGGGGAGGCGGACAAGGTCCGCCTCCCGTTCATTCCGCCGGGTCACACGCGCGGCGATGCGGATGCCTGGCTCTTGCGTGACACATCGCGCACCACTTCACCCGCGGCCTTCTCGCCGCTTCTCAGTGCGATATCCGCCTGGGAGACGATGCCGCAGCAGCGGCCTTCGCGATCAACGACAGGAATTCTGCGAACCTGGTTTTCTTCCATGAGTTCGCATGCCTCGTCCGCGCTGCTGTCGAGTCTTGCCGTGACCACAGAGCTCGACATGACGTCCGATACTTTCGTGTCGGTGGGGCTGCGGCCCTCGGCAACCGCGCGCACCGCGATGTCGCGATCGGTGACGACACCGACGAGCCGGCGCGTTTCGAAATCGTCGACCACCGGGATCTCGCCGCAGTCGTTGTCGAGCATGAGACGCGCGACGTCCTGTATCCGCATGTCCGGTGTGCAGCAGGCCGGATCGGCCGTCATGATGTCCTGGATGCGCATGGCATTCCCTCCTGGCAGTTGAACGTGTTCGACGGAAACAGGCGGCGGCGCAACGGTCGCGCCTGCGTGGTACCTGTACAGCTTGGGCTGAACGGGACGACTTCAAGCAATGACTGCAGGCGTTCCCCATCATTCTGTAAAAATGCAGGAACGTTGCAGCGGACTCTTTGTCGTGCATCGCACACTGCACGTACCATTGTCCGTCATCGACTGCCTGCACATGGAAAAAGGAAACGAGATGAAACACATCCATCGCATCGATTCGGCATTCACGGTTCTTCAGCCGGACCTCTCCGCGGTTCCCGTGACGGTCACGCCGGAGATCTACGCAAACCTGGACCGGGATTTCGACGGCTTCCGTTCACGCTGGCTTCTTTCGCGGTACCGGTTCGATGCGGCGTGGCCGACATGGGAGCGCCATCCGGCCGGTGACGAGATCGTGTACCTGCTGTCGGGCGATACGCTGCTGTTGCTTGATACGGAGGAAGGGGAAATCACGGTGCACCTCTCCGAGCCGGGCAGCTACGTGATCATTCCGAGGAATACGTGGCACACCGCGCGCCCGAACGCGCCGACCGAGATGCTGTTCATCACGCCGGGCGAAGGGACAGAGAATCGTCCGGTGTAATCGTGGATGAAACGATGTGCATGAATGAAAGACAATGCGCATCAGCACGCGATGTCCGCGCCATCGAGCAGAAGCAGGTGGCATATACATGAATGTGCTGCGTGCGCGATCAGGACGTGGCGGACAGAATCACCCTGCCTGGCTTTTGCATCAACACCTCCATGACGTGAATGCACAGCGTATGCGCATTTGAATCCGCCTTCCTCGGCTGTCTTCACGTATTGCTCACGTCACATATTCCGGTTCCGTAAAATGCAATATGCAAACGCCAATGGGCGTTTTGCAGGTATGTGCACTCAGGGCATTGAGCGGATTATCTCCTTGGCAGTTGAGCGTTAGCCTTTCTCGTACTCGGAGGCTACAGAGACGAGAGAGCAAAGATGAAACAGTTTATTGATGGTCTGCTGCGCGGCGGCAAATGGCTGGTCCTCGCAGGAATAGTGGTGACATTCCTCACGGCATGCGGCGGCAGCAGTGGAGGCGGTGGTGGTGGCGACAACACGCCGCCCCCGCCGACCAGCGGTGACGACAATGGTGGCGACGACGGCGGTGACGACGGCGGCGACGACAACGGTGGTGATGACGGCGACGACAACGGCGGTGACGACGGCGGCGATGATACCGACGACGGCATCACGTTCACGAACTTCCAGGCGGCAAGCTATGTGCTCGGCCAGGCAGACTTCGCCGTCGGCGATCCGAACCAGGGTGGCGAAACCGCGGACGCAAACACGCTGAACATGCCGCTCGGCGGCGTGTATTCCTCCGAGAGCGATGCAATGTTCATCGCCGATTCGGACAACGCACGCGTGCTTGGTTATCTCGGCATTCCATCCACGACGAACCAACCTGCGGATTTCGTTCTCGGTCAGCCGGATTTCGTGACGCGGCAGCGAACGATGGGACCAGGCGGCATGTTCTCGCCGGAATCCGTGACGACGACCGGCGGACACCTGATGATCACTGACACCGATCTCAACCGCGTCACGGTCTACGATGGCATTCCAACCGCAGGCGGCGTTGATCCTGTGCTCGTGATCGGACAGGAATCGCTCGACGAGTACAGCGGCGCGTGCGATCAGGACACGCTGATTCACCCGCATGCACATTTCCTGACGCCGGATGGCAAGCTGCTGGTGGCGGATGCAGGAAACAACCGCGTGCTGGTGTGGAATGCGATGCCGACGGAAAGCGGTGCACCGGCGGATTTCGTGCTGGGACAGCTCGGCTTCGAGAACTGCTCGTATGCGGATCCGGAAAACTTCCGTCATCCCGCCGCACTGTGGAGCGACGGCGAGCGGCTGATCGTGGCGGATTCCGAGCATCATCGCATCCTGATCTACAACACGTTCCCGACGGAGAACTTCCAGGCGCCGGACGTGATTCTCGGCCAGGCGGACATCCAGCACATCGTGCCGAACGATGACAACCAGGACGGCGAATCGGACGCGACGCCCACGGCGCGTACGCTGAGCTATCCGCGCGACATCGACGTGCACGACGGCAAGCTGTATGTCGCGGACATGGACAACCATCGCGTACTCATCTGGAACGCGATTCCGACGGAAACGTTCGCGCCGGCGGATGTCGTGCTCGGCCAGCCGGACTTCACGAGCAACGCCATGAATGCGGGTGAGGAAACGCCGAACGAGAAGGGACTCCGCAGGCCGGTCGGCGTCAGTGTCGTCACCGACGACAAGCTGTTCGTCACCGAGTGGGAGAACTCGCGCGTGGTGGTGTTCGAAGCGCAGTAAGTCTTCCTTCCGCTCCAGGAACACAAAGGCCGCTTTCAGCGGCCTTTGTCTTTTCGCGTCTTCTTCGGCTCGAACTGGAATACATCCTCGAACGGCACGTCGAACACCTCGGCGATGAGGAACGCGACTTCGAGCGACGGCGAGTACTTGTTGTTCTCGATCGCGATCACCGTCTGGCGCGTCACACCGATGCGATCTGCAAGATCCTGCTGCGTCATCTCATCCGCCTCGAAGCGCAGCTGCCTCACGCGATTTCGTATGCGTGTCTTTTCCGCCATCAGATGCTCGACCGGTACAGGATGAATGTTGCCGCGTACTTCACGAACTCCCCTGCGCACAGCATCAACAGCACGTATTGCGCAACAAGCAGTCCTGGCGGCTCGCTGACATAGACAAGCGCCGTCAGCGCGAGGCTTCCGGCCACCAGTGCGCGGTAGGAAAGGCTGCGTGCACGCATGGCGACGATGCGGTCGCGTTCATCCGCCTTCAGGCGGAACTCCCGCCACATGAAGCGTGCGAGGACCGCGCGGTATGCCAGTTCGATCACGGCGAGCAGGAACGCAGTGCCGGCGGCGAAACGAAGCAGCATCGACTTGTCGAGCGGTTGCCACGCGTCGGGCGAAAACACGCGCACATCGCCGGTTGAGAGCATGAACGCGGAAGGAAAGTAAAGCCATGCGACGATTGCCACCGCCGAAGCGGAACCGAGTGCGCCGAGTTCCCGGACCGAAAGCGATCTTGAGGAAGATGTATTCATTTCAGATGCTCAGCCGGTAGAGCGTGAATGTCGCGGCGTACTTCACGGTCTCGGCTGCAACGACGGCGAGCAGCAGGAACTGCGCGGCGACAACGCCGGAGTCGCTGAACAGCAGGTGACCGGTGACGAGCACGGCGCCGAAGATCAGCACGCCGTAAGCGTACTGGTGAGAGCGTGCCTTGATCGCGCGATCGCGCTCGTCCATCGGCTCGTTGCGAAAACGGGTTGCGAGAACGGCGTGATAGACGATTTCGATGGCCACCAGGACGCCGACGATGACGGCGGCATACGCCAGTACGCCCATGCGATCCGGCACCTCCCCGTTGGCGATGACACCGAAGATGCGGGTGAAGTAGAGCGCGTACGCAACGACGATGGCGATCAGCGACCCCAGCGCGCTCAGTTCACGAAAGGAAAACGTATTCATCCGACTCCCCCTGTTTTTGATGATGCTGGCAAGGTAAAGAATTTTTTACGCAATGTCAAAAATTATTTACTCATGAAGCCGGTGACACAGCGACCTTTCCGCAGCTCAGCGCATCGCTCGAGCGCGCGGCGGCTTTCTGGAACGAACAGCCGGGTGCGGACATGCGGCTTGCGGCCGCAGGGCTGCACGGAACCGGGTTCCGACGGAAGGATCGGCGTTCGCATCAGCGAAATCGCGCAAGGCGCTGCGTTTCGAGGAAGTGTGCCGCGTCATCAACTTCAGGAAGCCGCTGACTCCTGAACGGATCGTGCGGATGACGCGGCGTGAAATGAAGGAAGCCCCGCAGGCGGGGCTTCTCTTTACTGCATGCTTGCCAATGCGTCGAGCTTGCTGCGGTAACGCTCGCGGTCCCGCAGGTCGGCCGCGTGCCGTTCGGCGCGTTGCAGCCAGATACCGGCGTTCTCCATGTCGCCCATGCGGTAGTAGGTCTTTGCAAGCCCGAGATAGAAGTGGCTGACGTCGGGATCCAGTGCGATCGACTTCCTGTATGAACGGATCGCGTTTTCCCAGTCACCTGCGTCGTACGCGGATTCACCCTGCACGAAGAAATAGAAGGGATTGTCCTGCTGCAGGGATTGCACGCGTGCGAGGACATCGCCGGCTTCCTCCACGCGACCGGTGCCGCGCAGGATATCTGCGAGATTCTTCGCGGCCGCCGTGTTGCGCGGATTGATGCGCATCGCTTCGCGGAAATTCAGTTCCGCCCAGTCCATCCTGCCGTGCCTGCCGTAAAGAAGCCCGAGGTTCGCGAGCGCCATGTCGAGCTGCGGGTCGCTCTGCAGCGCGGCTCGCAGGTAGGCGTAGGCGCGATTCGGGTCGCCCTTGAGCAGGGCGTCGACACCCTTGTTGTTGTAGAACATGGCGAGCACGCGCGACTGCGGGATGGCATGCGCGGGCAGGCGTGGCGCGCCGGCCGGGCGCTGGAAATCCACTTCGACGTCGCTGCTTATGAGCACCATCACCTTGTCATCCTCGAACCAGTCCTCGATCCGCAGGTTGACGTGCCCGAATCCGATGCTCAGCTGGTCGCGGCGCTCCCAGAACTCCGTTCCCGTCACTTCCTGGAAGCGGGCTTCGAAGCCGGCGTATTCGCTCATCGCATGCGCGAGTATCGTCAGCGAGAGGCAGTTCGCCGATTTGCGCCGGAACGTTTCGGATGCCGTGGTGTTCGCGGTGCTGTCGTAGGTGATGTCGAGCGCGGTCTGGTCGAAGATCGCGTCCACGAGCAGGCGCTGCCGGTATTTCATGTCGCCCACGCTTCTGACGTTTGCATCCATCCAGCGGCGCGCATCTTCATCCAGCTCGAAGACGTCTGCCTCGGATTCCAGTGCAACATTCGCGCTCGCGGGGAAGGCTTCGTCATGCAGGAACTGCGTCGTGCGCGTGTCGTCGCGCACGGGCGCGACCGTGCAGCCGGCCAGGAGAACGGCGGACGCAAGCAGTACCCGGAGCAGGGAAGTCGAGCTGATGGTCATGGTTGCCCCTCGTTGAAGCAGGTCTGTGTGGCAATGATATAACCGCTTCCGGCGGCGTGATCGTCGCGCTGCGGCAGAAGCCTGGAACCTCGTATATGACGGTATGACAGCACCGCAGCATTCCGGTTCCGCGGGTGACGATATCGGGCTTGCCATTCGACGGCAACGAAAAGCCGCCTTCCGGCGGCTTTTCGTTGCTGGTCGGGAACTCAGACCTCGATGTCGAACTTTATTCCCTGCGCCAGCGGCAGCTCCGACGACCAGTTGATCGTGTTCGTCTGCCGGCGCATGTATTGCTTCCATGCATCCGAACCCGATTCGCGTCCGCCGCCGGTTTCCTTCTCGCCGCCGAACGCGCCGCCGATTTCCGCACCGCTCGTGCCGATGTTGACGTTCGCGATACCGCAGTCCGATCCTCGGTACGAGAGGAACTGCTCGGCGTGACGCATGTTCATGGTGAAGATGGACGAGCTCAGGCCCTGCGGCACGGCGTTCTGCATCTCGATGGCCTGGTCGATGGTGCTGAACGGCATGACATACAGGATCGGCGCGAAGGTTTCCGTCTGCACGATCTCGGAATCGTTGCCCAGGCCGGTAACGATCGCCGGCTCGACGTAATTGCCCTTGATGTGCTTTCCACCGGCGACGATCGTGCCGCCCGCGGCCTTGATCTTCTCGATGGCATCGAGATAGCGCGCAACGGACGCTTCATCGATCAGCGGACCCATGAGCGTGCCTTGCTCCAGCGGATCGCCGATCTTCACCTGCCGGTACGCCTTCGCAAGCGATTCGACGAGGCCTTCGTAAATGCTTTCGTGCGCGATCACGCGGCGCGTGGACGTGCAGCGCTGACCGGCGGTGCCGACGGCGCCGAACACGATGGCAGGGATGGCCATCTTCATGTCCGCGGATTCGTCGATGATCATGGCGTTGTTGCCGCCGAGTTCGAGCAGCGAGCGGCCCATGCGCTTTGCGACGCAATGGCCGACATGCCTGCCGACCGCGCAGGAACCGGTGAACGACACCAGCTTGACGCGGTGATCGTCGACGAACTTCTGCGCGAGCGTGTTATCCGCGTCATTGAACAGCGCGAAGATGCCCGGGAAGCCGGCGTCTTCGAGCGCCTTGTTCGCGATGTGCTGGCAGGCGATGGCGGTGAGCGGCGTCTTCGGCGACGGCTTCCATACCGTGACGTTGCCGGCGATGGCGGAGAGCATGCCGTTCCACGCCCACACGGCGACGGGGAAGTTGAACGCGGTGAGCACGCCGACGACGCCAAACGGATGGTACTGCTCGTACATGCGGTGATCGGCGCGCTCGGAATGCATGGTCAGGCCGTACATCATGCGCGACTGGCCGACGGCGAAGTCGGCGATGTCGATCATTTCCTGCACTTCGCCGTCGCCTTCCTGCTTGATCTTGCCGTTCTCGAGCGAGACCAGGCTGCCGAGCGCGTCCTTGTGCCTGCGCAGCGCCTCGCCGATGAGCCGCACGGCTTCGCCGCGCTTCGGCGCCGGCACCTTGCGCCACTCGAGGAAAAGCTTCTCGGCTTCGGTGATGACCTTCTCGTAATCGGCATCCGTCGCGCAGCGCACCGATCCGATGACGTCGCCGGTGGCGGGGTTCACGGATTCGAGCAGCTTGCCGCCCTTCGATTCGAGCCAGCCGGATTCGCTCGCCCAGACGCCCGGGTTTTCCTCTTTCAGGCCGAGCGAGGAGAGAATCTTTTTCACGTCTGCCATGTCTTGCCTCGTCAGGTCGTTGACCACGCCCCTGCGCGATCGGATTTGATGCGGAGCGATGAAACCAGGCCCCGGATTTGAAGGGCCGGAATTGTGCCAGAAACGCTCATCCGTTTCACGGCGCACGTGCCCGCCCGGCGATGCATTTCATTTCACGAGCGGGCATGAAGGTGTAGCATTCCCGGCCCTATGCGCGAGCGGAAGATGAAAGACTGGTATCCCACGAGCTGGCAGGGCAGGACCGCGGGCCAGCAGCCGCTGTACGACGACACCGCGGAAGTCGAGCGCGCTGTCGCGACACTGAACCGCATGCCGCCGCTCGTTACCTGGGGCGAGATCGAGGCGCTGAAGTCGCAGCTCGCCGCCGCCGCGCGCGGCGAACGTTTCCTGCTGCAGGGTGGCGACTGCGCGGAATCGTTCGAGGAATGCACGGCGGAGTTCATCGCCAACAAGCTCAAGATCCTGCTGCAGATGTCGCTCGTGCTCACGCATGGCATGAAGAAGCGCATCGTGCGCGTGGGACGCATTGCGGGCCAGTATGCAAAGCCGCGTTCCGCGGATACCGAAACGCGCCAGGGCAGGACGCTGCCGAGCTATCGCGGCGATCTCATCAACCGTTCGCCCTTCACCGGGAAGGACCGCACGCCCGATCCGAAACTGATGCTGCGCGGCTACGAGCGCGCCGCGCTCACGCTCAACTATGTGCGCGCGCTGGTCGAAGGCGGCTTCGCGGACATGCATCACCCGGAATACTGGGATCTTGCGTTCGTGAACGATTCGCCGCTCGCCGCGCAGTATCGCGCCGTGGTGCGCTCGCTCGACGAAGCACTGAATTTCATGGAAACGGTTTCCGGCCAGCCGGTGCAGGAAACGAGCCGGGTGGATTTCTTCACCTCGCACGAAGGCCTGCACCTTTTATATGAGCAGGCGCAGACGCACTACATCGAGGAAGCCGGCCGCTGGTACAACCAGTCCACGCATTTTCCGTGGATCGGCATGCGCACGGCAGAGCTGGATGGCGCGCACGTGGAGTATTTCCGCGGCATCGCGAATCCGGTTGCGGTGAAGATCGGCCCGAAGATGTCGGCGGAGCACATCAGCCGTCTCGTCGAGGTGCTGAACCCCGATGACGAACCCGGGCGGCTGACCTTCATTCATCGTTTCGGCGCGAAGCACATCGAGGCCCGCCTGCCGGTGCTCATCGACGCGGTGCGCGCGACGGGCAGGAACGTGCTGTTCGCATGCGACCCGATGCACGGCAATACCGAAACCACGAACAAGGGCGTGAAGACGCGACGCTTCGAGAACATTCTTGCCGAGCTCGAAGCTGCGTTTCGCATTCATGCGGCACACCGCTCGACGCTTGGCGGCGTGCATGTCGAGCTGACCGGCGAGAATGTCACCGAATGCATCGGCGGCGCGCGCGGACTGGAAGAGGGCGATCTCGATCGCGCCTACCGCTCAACGGTCGATCCGCGTCTCAACTACGAGCAGGCGCTGGAAATGGCGATGCGCATGGTGGGAAGGCGTGTCTGAACGTCGAACAATTGGAAAGACGCACATTTAATAATGTGTGAGTGACGATGATTGGAAAGCGGCCTTTTGGCTGCTTTTTTGTGTTACGCGCCCCCAAACACATGAAGCATGGTTCATAAAAGCCATCTTCTTTCACATTTTGTTCACATTTCCCTAGACAGACTCTAAATGGGCGACTACACCTAATGCACACGATGTAATCGAACCGGAAGGGATTCGTTACTACTGTTTCGGGGGTAGCCATGAACCGGAAATCCGTTCTGTTCTCCGGGCTTCTAGCCAGTCTCCTCTTGCCACTGAGCGCGATCGCGGCGGACAACGACGTCGGCAAGGACGTCTATCAACTGCGGTGCGCTTCCTGCCACGGCGCCAACGGCCTCGGTCCCGAGGAAGGTGGCGTGCCCAAGCTCGGCCCCGCGCTCAAGGGCAATGCCTTCGTGCAGAACGCGCCCTACGAAGCCATCTACACGCTCATTCGCAAAGGTCGCGGCGGCGCTGCACGCGTCTACGACGACAAGTATCCGAACATGCCTGCCTTCGGCGCGCTGATGGTGCCCGATGTGCGTGCGCTGGTCGAATACCTGAAAGGCGATCTGCAGCAATAACGGTCAGCTGGGAGGGGACATCCGATGAATGCCATTACACGATACGTGCTGGCCGCATCCGTTGCGTGCGCAGCCCTGGTGATGATTGCCTGGAGCGACAGTTCCGATGCCGTGCCGGCGTATGCGCGCCAGACCGGCATGAACTGCAATTCATGCCACAACGGTACGGACAACGTGCCGAACTTCACGCGCACCGGACGCCTGTTCGCGATGCGTGGCTACATCAAGCCTTACGTGCGTGAACGCCTGCGCGCCAACGGCAATGACGGCGATTACGAAGAGGGCGAGGACAATGAACGCTACGGCGGGCATTACCTCGCGCTGAACTGGGACGAGTTCTTCTCCGCGCGCTTCCTGTCCGACTTCTACACCGACGGCAAGACGGCGACGGGCGCGGATCGCGATGCGGATTCGATCATGCTGGACCGCATGGCGCTGTTCTATACGGGCGCGATCACCGACTGGCTCGGGCTGTGGACGGAGTTCGCCTACCTCGGCAACAACTCGCTGCGAAGCGTGAACGAGAACGAGGGACAGCAGACCGGTCTCAACCTGTTCGCGTTCGACGAGTACCGTCTCTCCGCGTCGTTCGACATCGACAACAACAGCTTCTGGGGCCTGACGGCGACGAACGAGCATCCGCACAGCATTGCGCAGTTCAACTTCCCGGTGGTATCGCCCGACATGTGGTACACCGGCCAGGGCGGGTCCGGCAGCGCGTTCGACCGTTCGACGTTGAGCGCGTACGTGTTGTGGAACGACCGCTGGTGGCTGCAGTACGGCCTCGACTCCGGCGCCTTCAACGGCAACTGGAGCAACGGCGTCAACAACTACGCGTCGGTCTACTACAACTGGTCGAACCGCCAGCAGAACGATATCTGGGTCGGTGTCGAGGTCTACACGGGCCGCGACTTTGCCGCGATCACCAACCAGGGACCGCGTGCGGGCTTCATCTGCACGGGCACGGTCAGCGGCGTGGATGATCCCGACTGCCCGGACGGCATCACCGATGCCGAGTTCTCGTTCCGCAACTCCGCGGGATACACGGCCGCGAACATCGTCGACATCGGTGTCGAGGAAGTCGTCGACGAGTTCATGAGCTACAAGCTCTCGTTCCACCAGACGGTCGCGGACATGGGCCCGCATACGTGGACCTCGAGCGTCGTGCTGCACGGCATGGACCAGGACTTCATCAGCGGCGGCAGCGCGGAACGCACGATCCTCGGCGCAACGATGCGCTATTACTGGAACAGGACCTACGGCATCGAAGCGTACCTGCGCAAGGACGTGACGTATGACTACATGAACGGTGCCGGCACCGACTATGAAGTTGAAGTGCCGAGCATGGTGTACGGTGTTACGGCGCTGTGGACGCCGGCGATGAACTTCAACTTCCATCTGACGTATTCGCCGACATTCGCATACGCCCTGGATCCGGCTGTCGCCGACGCACGCGACGAAGGATATACGTACTCGATAGGCATCGAGTTCAACTTCTGACAACCCCTCGTGATCCCGGCACGGTATTCACCGTGCCGGGACTTTTTTTGAATGTGCACGGGAACCGGCTTCATCCGGTACGGCGTGCGTGCGCGACGCGGTGCTTCACGTCGCACACTGCATGACGTTACGATGCAGCGGTTTCCCGCATGAAAGCAGAAGGAGTGCACCAATGCGTTCCACCGTTACCGCAATGATCCTCGTGAGCGCCGTGCTTGCGGCAGCGAACGCGCATGCCGCCGATGGCGAAGCCGTGTTCAAGCAGCAGTGCGCGATGTGCCACGGCACGAACGGCCAGGGCACGCCGTACGTTGCGCCGCCGCTGAAAGGCAGCGAGTTCGCCGCCACGGCGTCACTGGAAGACATTGTCGCCACGATTCGTGAAGGCCGCGCGGGCGACGCGAAGAAGTTCGCGGCGGAATATCCTGCCGCGATGCCGCCGTTTCCCCAGCTCTCGGATGAAGATGTCGCCGCCGTCGCGGAATACGTGAAGGTTGCGCTGCAGGAATGACGTTTCCACGCGCGCATCTCGCGCGGTCTGCCGGCCTGCTTGCGGCCCTGCTGCTCGCCGGCTGCGCGACGAGCATGCATTCGCTCACCATGAGCATTCCTGCAACCGGCGAGACGCTGAGCGGCGCGCTGAGCATTGGCAGCGGTCCGCGCGACGTCACGCTGACGGCGGACAACGGCCAGCTTGCATGTAACGGCGTGTCGCTGATCGAGTACGCGACGCTCGGCTGCAGTACATCGGGCGCGCTTCGCCTGCAGTGCACGGATGGTCGCGACGTGACCGGCCACTGGGCGATGGAAGATTGCGGATCAGGGCAGGGCAGCGGCGAGGACGATCTCGGCAACGCCGTGGCATTCGCGATCGGCACGGCGGCTGTCGATGTGAAACCGGTTGCGGTCACGCCGCCGGCACCCCGTGCTCGTGACGGCAGGGATGCGCGACAGCACGATGCACGTCTTTTCGACATCGGCGGCGGTCATGCCGTGGCATTCGGCGATGCGCGGGACCATGACATCGTGTTCACGGATGCAGAAACGCACCTTGCGATCGTGAAGCGCGATGGCCGTGAAATGCGCCCGATGGTGCTTTCGGGCGAATCGCTGCGTGCCGGCGAAGAAGCGTTCGTTGTAACGCCCGCGCGCGTTGAACGCATTCGCATCGAAGGCGAAGAACCGGACTGGAAGATCGCCGGCGACATCGCGCTGCCGGCGGGACTGCCGGTGATGAATCCCGAGGGGGAAGTCATTGCGCTGACGAACGGCGCCGGTCTTGTCACCGCACGCACCCTGCGGCGATACCTGCGCATGGTTGCGCCCGCGCTCGCGGATGAACCTGCAACGCCGGTGAATGCTGAAGCGTTGCGCGCGCGCATGAACGTTGACTGACGAACGGATCAGAAAACAGCGGCGTCGATGTTTCGCCATTCTCCCGGCGCAAGCCCTTCCAGCGACAACGCACCGATTGCGTAGCGGACGAGCCGCAACGTCGGATGGCCGATCGCCGCCGTCATGCGCCGCACCTGGCGGTTGCGGCCTTCGGTGATGACGATTTCAAGCCAGCAGTCGGGTACATGCTTCCGGTAACGGACGGGCGGCTCGCGCGTCCACAGCCATTCGGGTGTTTCGATGCGGCGAACCTTCGCAGGTTTCGTCATGCCGTCGTTCAGCGTCACGCCCTGGCGCAGTGCATCCAGCGATGCGTCGTCCGGTATGCGCTCCACCTGGACGAGATAGGTTTTCGGCTGCCGGAATTTCGGCGACGAAATGCGCGCCTGCAACGCGCCATCGTCGGTGAGCAGCAGCAGTCCTTCGCTGTCCTTGTCCAGGCGCCCGGCGGGATACACGCCCGGTACGCGGATGTAATCCTTCAGCGTGCAGCCTTCGCCGGAGAACTGCGTGATGACATTGAACGGCTTGTTGAACGCAACGAGCATCGATCAGCGCCGTGACAGCCTGTCGATGGCGCGCTTCAATGCCGCGAGATCCTCGCGCACACGCTGTGCGGCGGCGCGGCCTTCCTCGATCGCGTCCTTCGCGCGGTCGAAATCCATCACGCCGACGTCGCGAAGCCGCGGCGTGATGTGCACGTCGGGCGGTTCGCCCGCCATGCGCGCACGCGTGATGCGATCCTGCATGATGTCGATGGAGCCGATGATGACGTCGAACAGTCCCGGCTCGTAGGCTTTCTCGCTGTGCCGTGACGCGGCGTACTTGTCGAAACGTTCCTTGATGCTGCTGGTCCATCGGCCGAACAGCGAGCCGTTCTCGGCATCGGGATGCGCCTCGGCATCGACATTCTCGGACGAAACCGCGGTTACCGGCATGCCGGAGGATTCCGCCGCATCCGTTTCCTGCAGGAAGCGATCGTAGCCGACAAGATCGCCGTTGAGATTCACTGCGATGACGATGTCCGCGCCCATCGCGCGCGTCAGAGAAACGGGCACGGGATTCACGAGACCGCCATCAAGGAGATAGCGGCCATCGAGATGCACGGGCGCGAACACGCCGGGCATGGTCATCGATGCGCGCACTGCATCCAGCATCCGGCCCTTGCGCAGCCACACCTCGCGGCCCGTGCCGAGTTCCGTCGCAACGCAGCCGAAGGGAATGTCGAGTTCATCGATCTCGGGATTGCCGGTGACCTTCTCGATGGCACCGAGCAGCGTCCTGCCCTGGACGAAGCCGCCGCCGCTGAGTTTCGCATCCAGCAGCCGGATCACGCCGATGCGGTCGAGCGCGAGCACCCAGTCGGTGAACTCTTCAAGCTTGCCCGCCGCGCACGCGGCGCCAACAACCGCACCGACGGATGAACCGGTGACGATGTCCGGCACGATGCCGATCTCGCGCAGTTCCGCGAGCACGCCGATGTGCGACCACCCGCGTGCGGCACCGCTGCCGAGTGCAAGTCCTATCCTGGGTCTGGCCATTCGTGTTCCTCGGTCCTGTCATGTCGCTGCGAACGCAACGGCATCAGTGCGCATGTTCGAATGCATCGGGCTGCAGCAGGCGAATGAAACGTTTCGCCTGCGGCGAAAGAAATTTTCCCCGCCGCACGACGATACCGTAACTGCGCTCCGGAAAGGCGTCGCGCAGCGCGACGCGAAACAGCCGGTCCCAGGGCTTGAGGCAGATACCCGAAACAATGGATATGCCGAGCCCGAGTTCGACGTATTTCTTGATGACTTCCCAGCCGCCCGCTTCGAGCTTCACGTTCAGCGGCAGGCCCTGCCGCTGGAACGCACCTTCGATGATGCGCCAGGTGGTGAGATGCCGCGGCGGCAGGATCAGGCCGTACGCGCTGATTTCCTTCAGCGTGATCGTCTCGACATACGACAGCGGATGATCGAGCGGCGTGACGAGATAGTTGGGGTAACTGAAGCCCGGCTGGTAGCGGATGTCATCCGGTATTTCCTGCATGGAGCCGACGGCGAAGTCGACTTCATCGTTGCGCAGCATCTCGAGTCCGTCGCGTCCGGTGACGTTGTGAAAGTGCAGGCGCACCTGCGGATACTGCCGGCCGAAACGCGCAACGAAATCCGGCAGCAGGTACAGCAATGTCGATTCGCCCGCGGCAATGTTCAGCTCGCCGCTTTCCAGGTCTTCGCAGTGCGCCTCGAAATCCGCCTTCAGGTTCTCGATGCCGCGAACCAGCGGGGCGGCGATTTCCAGTAGTTGTTTTCCTGCAGGCGTGAGCATGATCCGCCGGCCCTTTCGTTCGAAAAGCACGGCGCCGAGTTCCTTCTCGAGCGCCTGTATCTGCAGCGAAACGGAAGGTTGCGTGAGTTCCATGTGCTCGGCGGCCTTGCTGATGCTGCCGAGTTCCGAGGTGAACACGAAACCCCGCAATTGCTGTAGCCGGTTCTGGCTGTAGTAGACGGGACGGCGTGACATGGCTGCCTCTATTAACGTGTTCAATGGAATGAATTGAAAGCAGTGCGTGGATAAATTGCAAGCCGCACGTTCTACTCGAACCCACGCACCGCTTGCAGGAGACAGTCATGCAGCAGCTTCCATCGGAAACCGCTTCCACCCGGCAGGTCGTTCCGCCGGCCATGCCGGCAAGCACGATCGAGATCAGCCGTGAAGGCTGCGACGACGTGCTCACGCCCGCGGCGCTGGAGTTCGTGCTCACGCTGCACCGGCGTTTCACACCGCGGCTGAAACTGCTTCTTGATGCACGGCGCGAGCGGCAGCAGCAGTTCGACGCCGGTGCGCGGCCGGGCTTTGATCCTGCAACCGAGGAGGTTCGCAACAGCGAATGGCAGATCGCGGGCATTCCGCCCGACCTGCTTGACCGGCGCGTGGAGATCACCGGGCCCGCGGAGCGCAAGATGATCATCAACGCGCTCAACTCCGGTGCGAAGGTGTTCATGGCGGATCTCGAGGATTCGCTGAGCCCGACATTCGACAACGTGTTCGGCGCACAGCGCCACGTGCGCGATGCCGTGCGTGGCGATATTTCGCTGACCGCGGGCGGGAAGGAATACCGGCTCGCCGAACAGCCGGCGACGCTGTTCGTTCGGCCGCGCGGGCTTCATCTTGAAGAAAAGCATGCACATGTCGACGGCGAGCGCATTCCCGCCGCGCTGATGGATTTCGGCCTGTACGCGTTTCACAACCTCAAGGAACGCGTGGCACGCGGTGCGGGGCTGTATGTCTACCTGCCGAAGATCGAACACTGGCATGAAGCGGATCTCTGGGCGGACATCTTCCGTGCGACCGAAGACACGTTCGGGAGTCCGCGCGGTTCCATCAAGGCAACCGTGCTGATCGAAACGCTGCCGGCTGCCTTCCAGATGGATGAAATCCTGTTCGCGCTGCGCGACTACATCACCGGGCTGAACTGCGGGCGCTGGGATTACATCTTCAGTTTCATCAAGACATTCCGCGCACATCCCGATCGCGTGCTGCCGGATCGCGCGCAGGTCGGCATGACGCAGCCGTTCCTGCGTGCGTACTCGCAGCTGCTGATCCGCACCTGCCACCGCCGTGGCGCGTTCGCGATGGGCGGCATGGCCGCGCACATTCCCGTGAAGAACGACGCCGACGCGAACCGTCGCGCGCTTGACGCCGTACGCAACGACAAGCTGCGTGAAGCCGGCGACGGTCACGATGGAACATGGGTCGCGCACCCGGCGCTCGTGCCGGTGGCGATGGAAATCTTCGACAGCAAGCTGCGCGGTGCGAACCAGCTCGACGTGCTGCGCACGGACGTCAAGGTCACCGGCGCGGATCTCGTTGCGCAGCCCGACGGCGACATCACGCTCGACGGCGTCTGCGGAAACGTTTCCGTGGCACTGGATTACATGGCGAACTGGCTTGCCGGACGCGGTTGCGTGCCGCTGAACAATCTCATGGAGGATGCGGCGACCGCGGAGATTGCCCGCACCCAGCTGTGGCAGTGGGTGCATCAGCCGAAAGGCGTCTGCCGCATGGGTCATCGCATCACCGCATCGCTCGTCGAGGGTTACATCGATCACGTGCTGCGCGAGCGGCTGCGCATGGCGACGGGTGAAGAACATCATTACGCGCAAGCCGCCATGCTGCTTCGCGAACTCGTCTTCAGCGATGCGCTTGCGGATTTTCTCACCGTGCCCGCGTACGAACAGCTCTGATGAATCCTGCCATGACGATGAACGAGGTAAACGACATGAAGACCCTGCCGACGGCGGAACAGCTTGCGAGCGACTGGAAGGACAACCCGCGCTGGAATGGCGTGACACGACCCTATGCGCCGGAAGATGTGGTGCGGCTGCGCGGCTCGCTGCCGATCGAACATTCGCTCGCACGGCACGGCGCGGAGAAACTGTGGCGGCTGCTCAACACCGAACCGTTCGTCAACGCGCTTGGCGCATTGACAGGCGGGCAGGCGACGCAGCAGGTGAAGGCGGGACTGAAGGCGATCTACTGTTCCGGCTGGCAGGTAGCGGCGGACGCGAACACCGCAGGCGCGATGTATCCGGACCAGTCGCTTTATCCCGTCGATTCCGTTCCCGAGCTTGTGCGCAGGATCAACAACGCGTTCACGCGCATGGACCAGATCAACTGCCAGGAAGGCCGCGGCAATGTCGATGTGTATGCGCCGATCGTTGCGGATGCCGAAGCGGGTTTCGGCGGCGTGCTGAATGCGCATGAACTGATGAAGCACATGATCGAGGCGGGTGCGGCCGGCGTGCACTTCGAGGACCAGCTCGCGAGCGCGAAGAAGTGCGGACACATGGGCGGCAAGGTGCTGGTACCGACGAAGGAGGCGGTGTCGAAACTGGTCGCGGCGCGCCTTGCAGCGGACATCATGAACGTGCCGACGATCATCGTCGCGCGCACGGACGCGAACGCCGCGAACCTGATTACGTCCGACATCGATCCGTACGATGCACTGTTTCTCACCGGCGAGCGCACGAGCGAAGGCTTCTTCCGCGTGCATCCCGGCATCGACCAGGCGATCGCGCGCGGCCTTGCATATGCGCCGTATGCGGATCTCCTGTGGTGCGAAACCGCGAAACCGGATCTCGATGAAGCGCGCAGGTTCGCCGAAGCGATCCATGCGCGCTACCCGGAAAAGCTGCTCGCATACAACTGCTCGCCGTCGTTCAACTGGCGCAGCAATCTCGATGACCGGACGATCGCGAACTTCCAGCGCGAACTGGGCGCGATGGGCTACCGCTTCCAGTTCATCACGCTGGCCGGTTTCCACGCGCTCAACTACTCGATGTTCGATCTTGCGACGGGCTATCGCGAGCGGCAGATGTCGGCGTACGTCGAGCTGCAGGACGCGGAGTTCGGCGCGGAAGGACGCGGCTACACCGCAACGAAACACCAGCGCGAAGTCGGCACGGGCTACTTCGACCAGGTCACGCAGGTGATCGGCGGCGGCGCGTCCGAGCTCTCCGCGCTCACCGGCTCGACGGAGGAAGCCCAGTTCGCGCCCGTCGCCGCGGGCTGAAACCGCGCCGTTCGCTGACCGGGCGGCCCGGCAATCCCGGGCCGTCTGCTTATGCAGAGTGCGGTGTCCGGGGGCGGAGCGAGCCGCGGGCTGGTATCATGGCCGCTTTCGCCAACCCCGCGTGAAGGAGAGCCGCCGGCGATGAAGTTCGATCACATCAAGGTGCCCTCGGACGGGCAGCGCATCAGCTACAACACCGATTTCTCCCTCAACGTGCCGGACCGGCCGATCATCCCGTTCATCGAAGGCGACGGCATAGGCATCGATGTCACGCCCGTCATGCGCAAGGTCGTCGACGCGGCCGTCGCGAAGGCCTACGACGGCAAGCGCGAGATCCGCTGGATGGAAATCTACGCGGGCCAGAAGGCCGTCGACACCTACGGCAAGGACGTGTACCTGCCGTACGAGACGCTCGAGGCCATGCAGGGTTTCGTCGTGTCCATCAAGGGTCCGCTCGCGACCCCGATCGGCGGCGGCATCCGCTCGCTGAACGTGGCCATGCGCCAGAAGCTCGATCTCTACGCCTGCGTGCGGCCCATCCAGTACTTCCCGGGCGTCTCCACGCCGATGAAGGTTTCCGACCTCACCGACATGGTGATCTTCCGCGAGAACACGGAAGACATCTACGCAGGCATCGAGTGGCCGGCGGGCTCCGAGGAAGTGCAGAAGGTCATTCACTTCCTGCAGAGCGAGATGGGCGTGAACGGCATCCGCTTCCCGGCGTCGTCGGGCATCGGCATCAAGCCCGTGTCGAAGGAAGGCAGCCAGCGTCTGATACGAAAGGCGATCAACTACGCCATCGACAATGACCGCGTCTCGGTGACCCTTGTGCACAAGGGCAACATCATGAAGTACACCGAGGGCGCGTTCCGCAACTGGGGCTACCAGCTTGCGAAGGACGAATTCGGTGCGACGGAGATCGACGGCGGCCCGTGGCTGAAGTTCCGCAATCCGAAGACCGGCAACGACATCGTCGTGAAGGACGTGATCGCGGACAACTTCCTGCAGCAGATCCTGCTGCGCCCGGAAGAATACGACGTCATCGCCACGCTCAATCTCAACGGCGATTACATTTCCGACGCGCTCGCCGCGCAGGTCGGTGGCATCGGCATCGCGCCCGGCGGCAACATCGCGGATGCGGTTGCGGTGTTCGAGGCGACGCACGGCACCGCGCCCGGATTCGCGGGCAAGGATCGCGTGAATCCCGGCTCGCTGATTCTCTCGGGCGAGATGATGCTGCGCTATCTCGGCTGGAAGGAAGCGGCGGATCTCATCATCCAGGGCATGGCGGCGACGATCGCATCGAAGACCATGACCTATGATCTTGCGCGCCTGCGCGAAGCGATTCGCGCACCGAAGCGCGAACTCGCCGCGACGCGCAACGTGGAAGAGAAGATGGAAAAACTCATCCCCGGTGCGACGCTTGTCGGTACCAGCGGCTTCGGCGATGCGATCATCGCGAACATGTCGATGGACAGCCTGTCATGATCCGCGTGCTGCTTGTCGACGATCACAAGCTGATCCGTGTCGGCATGCGCGGCGTGCTGGACGCGCAGCCCGACATCGAGATCGTCGGCGAGGCGGCTGACGGCGAGGAAGGCCTGCGGCTTGCGCGCGAGTGCACGCCGGATGTCGTGGTGCTCGACATCAACATGCCGGGCATGAACGGCATCGAGGCAACGCATCGTCTTGCGCGGCTGGAGCCTGCACCGCGCATTCTCATCGTTTCCGTGCACCGGCAGGATCCCGTGCCCGCGCGCCTGCTTGAAGCCGGCGCTTCCGGTTATCTCACCAAGGACATGGCGGCGGACGAGATTCTCGTTGCGGTCCGGCAGGTCCATGCGGGCAGGCGTTACCTTTCCGCGGATGTCGCGCGCGAAATGGCGCTTGCGCAGTTCGGCGGTGCGACGCCGTTGTCGACGCTTTCCGATCGCGAGATGGAAGTGCTGCTTCTTGTCGCCGACGGGTACGGTATCCAGGAGATCGCCGAGCGCCTGCACGTCAGCCCGAAGACGATTGCAACGTACCGGTACCGGTTGTTCGAGAAGCTCGACGTGGCGAACGACGTCGAGCTGACGCGCTATGCGCTCCGGCATGGTCTTGTGCCGGACGTCACCGAAGGTTCCTGAGCCGCGCGGATGAGTGTGAACCCGAAGCTGCCCGCGGGCGTTTTCAACATCGATTGCCGTGACTGTCCGCGCCTCGCTTCGTTCCTCGATGAGGTCAAGGAGCAGCGTCCCGACTACCATTGCCGGCCCGTCGCGCCATTCGGCGACCGCGACGCGCGATTGCTGATTGTCGGGCTTGCGCCGGGCATGCACGGTGCAAACCGCACGGGACGGCCATTCACCGGCGATTTCGCCGGCATTCTTTTATATGCGACCCTGCATCGGCACGGCCTTGCGTCACGGCCGGAATCCGTCAGCGCCCACGACGGCCTCAAGCTCATCGACTGCCGCATCACCAACGCCGTCAAATGCCTGCCGCCGCAGAACAAGCCAACGTCGGAGGAAATCCGCGTCTGCAACCATTACCTTTCGACAGAGATCGACCGGATGCTGCCGAAGCGCGGCGTGATACTCGCGCTCGGCAAGATCGCGCATGATTCCGTGCTTCGTTCCCGCGGATTGAAACTGAGCGGCTACCGGTTCAGGCACGGCGCGGTTCATGAGCTCGACGGATTCACCATGGTCGATTCGTACCATGCGAGCCGCTACAACACGCAGACGAAGCGCCTGACGGAGCAGATGTTCGACGACGTCGTGAAGAAGGCGAAGAACCTGGCGAAAGCGGTGTAGGAGCGCCTTGCAGGCGCGAACGGAATCCACGCATGTCCGATTTCGATCTCAACGCATTCCTTCAGAACCTCACGCAGAAGCCCGGCGTCTACCGCATGTATGACGCAGGCGGCGCGCTTCTTTATGTCGGCAAGGCGCGCAATCTCAAGCGGCGCGTCTCGAGCTACTTCCAGAAGACGGCGAAGGACGCGAAGACCATGGCGATGGTCGCGCTGATCGCGCGTGCGGAAGTGACGGTGACGAACACCGAGACAGAAGCGCTGATCCTCGAGAACAATCTCATCAAGGAACATCGCCCGCGCTACAACATCCTTCTGCGCGACGACAAGAGTTATCCGTTCATCTACCTTTCCGAGCATGAATATCCGCGCATGAGCTTCTACCGCGGGCCGCGCGTGAAGAAGGGAAGACTGTTCGGTCCGTTTCCCGGCGCGCACGCGGTGCGCGAGAGCCTGCACATCCTGCAGAAGCTGTTCATGATCCGCGGCTGCCGCGATTCCTTCTTCGCAAACCGCAGCCGGCCCTGTCTCCAGTACCAGATCAAGCGCTGCTCCGCGCCGTGCGTGAACTACATCTCGCCGGAGGATTACCGGCGCGACATCGACAATGCCGTGAAATTCCTCGAAGGACGCAACAGCGAGGTGATCGACGATTTCGTCGCGCGCATGGAAGCGGCGTCCGCGAAACTCGAATTCGAACGCGCGGCGCAGTACCGCGACCAGATCGCGTCGCTGCGCAAGGCGCAGGAACGCCAGTACGTGAGCGGCGAGGGCGGGGATGCGGACATTCTCGCCGTGGAGGAAGCAAGCGGCATGCACTGCGTCGCGCTGCTGACGATACGCGGCGGACATTCGCTTGGATCGAGCACGTGGTTTCCGCAGCATGCATCCGGCGCCGCACCCGCGGACGTGCTCGCAGCGTTCCTGCCGCAGTATTACCTCGGGCGCGAAGTGCCGCGCGAAATCCTGCTCACGCATGCGGTGCCTGAGGTCGACATGCTCGAACAGGCGCTCGGCGAACAGCAGCAGCGCAAGGTTCGCATCCGGCACAGCGTGCGCGGCGATCGTGCGCGCTGGCTGGAGATGGCGGCGAACAACGCACGCCAGGCGCTCGCCGTGC
>CAZRFE010000013.1:0-41564 GCA_964599565.1 uncultured Gammaproteobacteria bacterium | reverse complement strand
GATCCGAATGATCCGAATGATCCGAATGATCCGAATGATCCGAATGATCCGAATGACCCGAATGACCCGAACGATCCGAACGATCCGAATGATCCGAATGATCCGAATGATCCGAATGATCCCGGCCCCGGTGAGCCGCCCGGCGAGTGGAATGCGTTCACCACGAGTTGCGAACACACGGGTTCAGGCGACGACTACCGCGTCGGCCCCGGCCAGCCGTTTGAAAACATCCGCGACGTTCCCTGGGAATCGCTCGGCGCGGGCGACACCGTTCGCATCCACTACCGCGAGACGCCGTACAGCGAAAAGATCCTCGTCATCACAGGTGGCAGCGAGGAAGAACCGCTGCGCATCTGCGGCGTCGCAGGCCCGAACGGCGAACGTCCCTACATCACCGGCCGTGATGCGCTGACGCGCACGGCGGACGACTTCGTGGAAATCATCGGCGACGCCGGCGCACTCGAATACGTCCAGCCCTACGGCATCATCAGCGTCATCAGCCCGGATGCGGGCACGCGCATCTCGCACATCGAGATCGAAGGCCTGAAGATCGCGGACACGCTCGCAAACGATACCGACAACACCGTCAACACCTATTCCGGAAGCGATGGAGAAGACTACGCTTATGACGATGGCGCGGCGTGCATCCGCCTTCAGCGCGCGACGGACATCGTCATCCGCGGCAACGAGATCACCCATTGCAACAACGGCATGTTCACCGCATCCACGACCAACAACGGCGAAGCGGACATCATGCGCAACGTGCTTGTCGAAGGTAACTACTTCCACGGCAACGCACTGATCGACGACTACAACAAGCACCAGGCCTACCTGCAGGGCGTGGACTTCACCATCCAGTACAACTATTTCGGCCAGCCGCGCTTCACGGAGGAGGCGACGTACATCGGCAACGATCTGAAGACCCGCATCGTCGGACTCACAGTGCGCTACAACTACTTCGAGAACGGCGCGCACACGCTCGATCTCATCGAAGTGGAAGACTTCGCGGACCTCATCTTCCCCTGGCGCTACGCACGCTACCGCGCAACCGCGCTTGCCGGCGAAGATGCTGCGACGCTCGCCGAGTACGACGCGCGCCAGCAGGCGGACTGGGCGAAGCACCAGGACGTCTACATCTACGGCAACATTCTCAACATCTTCGGGCCGCGCGGCACGACGAACGCACTGCACTTCGGTTACGACCAGAGCCCGCATGACCGCAACATTGCAACCTTCTGGTTCTACCACAACACCTATGTCTCGCAGACGGACGAATCCACGAACGACAACCCCACGCGGCTCCTTCACTGCTGCCAGACGTACGAGGATTCCTTCTATCTCGACGAAGCACACCTGCACGGCGCGAACGGTGCACGCTTCACCATGGCGTATCTTCCGAGCTCGCTGCGCAATACGCCGTTCGGCTATTCCATCAACCACACCGTGTTCTTCCGCGTGAACGGCACCACAATCCTCGACGGACCGAACGACGAGGGTCTTGCGCTGCGCGACGGCGAATGGTGGCGCCTGCGCTTTCATGCCGATGGCGACGGCGCAGGCGCGGACACCTCCTACTGGTATCTCGAAGACTATGTTGCCGGCGGCGGTGGAACGGCGGACGGCGATGCATCCGACCTGCTTGCCGCACTCGGCGACGCCGCATCCGAATGGCACTACGTCGTGGAGGGAACGGATTACGGACGCATGCATTCGCTCGCACCCGAGGAATTCCCCAACGTGCGCGCGCTGAACAACGTCTTCCACCTTGCGAGTGAAACGCCGGGCGCGGAGCGCCGCTACTGGCAGTTCAACCGCTTCAAGGCCGACCGGTTGACGCTCGGCCGCAACTGGATCACCGCAGGCTGGGATGAAGGTCCGAGCTGGGGTTCGCCGGGCGTCGGCAATTCGAACACCCCGCCGTTTGCGATGCACGCCGGCGCAAACGACAGCCATCACGTCGCGTTCGCGGAGCCGCTCATCACCGGCGCAGAACTGCCGGTCGATCTCGATACCTTCCTGCCGCTCGCCGATGGACCGCTCGCTGATGCACCGGCAGCGACACTGCCGGTGGAAATTCCCGCACAGCATCTGCCGCAGTTCGAGATCAGCGTTTCGCCCGCTGCCGCACCCGGAAAGCTGTGGTGGCGTGAACGCACCGGTCTCGCCACGCTCGGTGCGATGGAAATCGCGGAAGACTCACCGGCGAGCGATGACAACACCGACGGTGGCGGTGACGGGGACGACGATGGCGACGGTGATGGCGATGGCGATGGTGACGACAATGGCAGCGGCGGACCGGGCGGTGAGGACAATGTCGTCGCGGCGCCGCCGCTCAGCGCGGCATACAGCGCCATTCCATCGGCCGGCATCCTGCCCCTGGCCGCACTTGATGTCTACGGCTGCGATGGCAATTCCAGCGACATCGAATTCACACGCCATGTCTACGTCGACGATTATGACGGTGCTGCAGATCCTCCCGCCGGCAACGGCAGCATCGCTTCGCCCTACTCAAGCATTCATGCGGCGTTCATGAGCGTCGATGACGATGAAGCGGTCGCGATCTGCATTGCCGAAGGCACCTACGAGGAGTTTGTCGGCAACCTGGCGGATACCTACAACGGAAATCGCGTCTATGCGCTGATCGGCGGATTCGTGGACGACGGCAATTTCGGTACACGCGATCCGCTGGCGCATCCTTCACACCTCATTGCTCCGAACCGCGATCCGGATACCGCGGCACTCTTGTTTGGCAACGTCTTCAGCATCGTCATTGACGGCCTCGAGATCAGCGGCGGCCGGCACGGCGTCCGCGTCGCCGGTTACTCCGCCGGGCGGACGCTGAAGATCGTCAACAGCCATGTCCATGACAACGGCATCGAAAGCCAGAACGGTCTGAGCGGCGCGGGCATCAACGTCAGCGGCTCATTGCTCGAAATAGCGCACAACATCATCGAGAACAACGTCGGCGGATTCAGCGGCGCCGGCATCTACGTCGGCGGCGGCGCGTCCAGCGACCGCAACACCAAGAACCTCGAAACGCAGCAGCTCTTCGTGACCGGCGCCGAAGCGCTCGTTCATCACAACATCGTGCGCAACAACATCCTTCGGCATGACACCGCGCACGGCGTGGGAATATCCGTCGCGATGAACTCGCGCATCTACGGAAACATCGTGATCGGCAACGAGGGGCATGCCCTGCCCGCCTCCGGCGACGCGGTCGGTGGCGGCATCTTCGTGCATTCGCAGTACGTGACCACGCGCATCACGGGAAACTGGGTGCAGGACAACTACGCGCTGAACGCCGGTTCCGGCATCTTCGTTGACGAAGCCGCGATCGCGGACATCCATGACAATGTGGTCGTCGGCAATGAAGGCCGCGGTGCCATCACCGTTGACGGTCGCGGCGGCGACACCAATGCCTTTGAAGATCGTGGCTACGCAACCGTCTTCCACAATACAGTGGTGGGCAATACCGACGGCGCGCTGCTTGCATCGGATTCCACGATCCACGCGTTCAACAACATCCTTTACGGCAATGGCGGCACCGATCTCGGTTTCCTCACAAGCGGCACGCAACCGGAACTGATAGTCGCGGACTACAACCGCCTGACGGGAACGTACTCCGGGCAGCAGTTCGACATCGGCGCGCACAACACCAGTGCGGAGCCGGGGTTCATTGATCTTGCAGGCGGAAATTACCGGCTCGCGCCGGGCAGTCCCCTGCGTGGCATGGGAACCGGCATGTTTGCCCCGGCATTCGATCATCCCGAGGCGTCGTACGTGCCCGGGCCGGATTTCGACGGCAACTCGCGGTCTGGATCGACGCCTGATCCTGGCGCATTCACATCGCAGAACTGACAAGACAATCCGGCAACAAGAAAGGGCGCCGCTGGCGCCCTTTCTTGTTGCCCGGAATTTGCGTCAGTTGGAAGAAACGTACTTCTCGCGGCGCACGTTGCCGATCGGAAAGCCCGCCGCTTCGCAATATGCAGCGGCCGCATCGATCATCCCGGGGTTGCCGCAGAGATAGACGACGTCGTGCGCGGGATCAAGCTGCAGCTCTTCGAGATGTTCCTGCACGTAACCCTTGCGATCGCACGGTCCCGGATTCTCCGGCAGCGCGCGGCTGTAGCAGGCGAAGAAACGGAAGTTGTCGAACGACGCGTCCATGGCGCGGAATTCATCGCCGTAAAGCAGTTCCTCAGGGTTGCGCACGCCGAGCACGAGATCGACGCTGATCTTCGGATCCGCAAGACGGCGGCGAAGTTCCGGCAGGAACGCGCGGTACGGCGTCACGCCGGTTCCGGTGGCGAGCAGCACGTAGCGGCAGTGTCCGTCGTCGCGCAGCACGAAGCGCCCTGCAGGACCGATGGCCGGCAGTTCGTCGTCCGCCTGCATTCCGAACAGCACGCCCGTCGCACGTCCGCCTTCCACTTCCGCAACCGCGATGCGCAGCATGCCGTCGCCGCTTTCGGGAAGCGTCGCGATCGAGTAACTGCGTCGCAGCAGTTTTTCGGGCGTGGCAATCATCAGCGAGATGAACTGCCCCGGCTCGAACTGAAGTGGTTCGCCGTCCTTGCGGACGAACGCAAGTTCGCGCACGCGCGGCGTGATCATGCGCGCGGAACGGAGGACGGCGTCGAATTTCTTCACGGACATCGCGGACTCCCTCGTCGAAGGCGCAGGATTGTGCCACAGAACGCAAATCTCCGCCCCGCTGCACTTTCCGGCACAGCCTGCCTATAATCACTGCGCCGTGACGACAACGGCCATTTCGTCAACCAGGGGGTTCAACCATGAAATTCTCGCTCCGCCTCGCCGCCGCGGCGGTCCTGCTGCTGCCGGCGCTCGCTGCTGCCGAAGGCTTCAACGTTTCCGCCCGCGCAAGCACGCTCGGCCTCGGCCTTGAAGTGGGCTACGCCATCAACGATTACGTCAACGTGCGCCTCGCATCGAACGACTACAGCGACGAATACGACACGACGGAAGACGACATCACCTACAACTTCGATCTGAACCTGAAGTCGACGGCGCTGTTCGTGGACATCCATCCGTTCGCCGGCACGTTCCGCATCACCGGCGGCATGCTCGACAACAAGAACGAGCTGGACGGTCGCGCCGAGCCGGCGGGCACGTACGAGATCAACGGCGTGGACTATGACGCCAGCGAGGTCGGCACGCTGTTCAGCAACGTGGCGATCGGCAAGAGCAATCCGCTGTACTTCGGTTTCGGCTGGTCGAAGGGACTTGGCAATTCCGGCTTCGGCGTGGGCTTCGACATCGGTGCGGTGATGCTCGGCGATTCCAGCGTCGAGCTGTCCGCCACCGGCCCGATCACGACAACCGATCCCAACTTCGCCGCAAACCTCGAAGCCGAGGAAGACGAAGTCGAGAACGACATCAACAGCGATTTCGAGATGTATCCCGTCATCGCGTTCGGCATCACCTACCAGTTCTAGTTCAACGCACGATGCCAAAACCCGCCGCGAGCCGTGATGCGCGCGGCGGGTTTTTCCTTCAGCGGATTTCGCGCTGCACGCCTGCCACTACCGTCTCGAACACGCGGCCGAGCATCGCCTTTGCACGCGCGAACCGTTCCGAGGCAACCGCAGCGCCTGCGTCGTCTTCATCCATGTAGACACGCTGCGCCATTTCGATCTGCAGCGACTCCACGTTTTCCATCTCGCCGTAGTGCGCGGTGATGTAGCCACCCTTGTAGGGATGGTTGCGCACCACGCGCAGTCCTGCTTCCTCCATCGCCGCCTGCACGTCATCGACCAGCCAGGCACCGCAGGTGGTTTCATCGCGATTGCCGAGATAGATGTCGTCCTCGAGTTCGCTGTGCAGCCGGTTCGCGCGTGACGCGACGCTGTGCGCGTCGATCAGCACCGCGCGGCCGAACCGCTCGCGCGTTTCATCCAGCAATGCCGCAAGCCTTGCGTGGTACGGCGCATGTACGGCCTGTTTCCACGCCTCGATTTCATCATCGGATGGCGGCTCGCTCCAGATCGTGTCTCCCCAGAAGGTTTCGCGCGCAACGATGCCTGTCTCGAAACGGCCGGGATAGAGCGCGGCGCCGTCGGGCGGACGATTGAGATCCGCGACGAAGCGGCTCCATGTCGCGTGGATGACCGTCACGCCGAGCTCGGGCAGGAAATCGTACAGCTGGTGCAGGTGCCAGTCGGTCATCGGCAGCGCGCGCATCGCATCGGAAGCGAGCCGCGCGCGCAGTTCATCGGGAACGAATGTGCCGGTATGCGGAATGCTGACGATGAGCGGTATGCGATCCGCGGTTGCGGGACGAACGATGAACGGTTCCACTTGAAGACTCCTCGTTGAATTCGCTGCGGGTGTGATGCGGCCGCGTGGAGCGATCTACATGAGCAGCCGCATCACGGCGCGGTGAAAGGCATCGCGCGCATTCGCGCCATCGCTGTGCCGGCCGGCGTCGATGACGCGCTTCCCGCCGACATACACATCCGCGATGTCCGCACGGCTGCCGTTGACGATGAGCGCGTCCAGCGCGGAATCGATGCCGTGCCCGGCCAGTGCATCGGCGCGCTCGTCAATGACCACGATGTCCGCGAATGTTCCCGGCGCGATCGCGCCGAGCGGCATGCGCAGCGCATTGCCGCCCGCCGCCGCGGAGTGCGCGTAAAGCGGTGCGCCAAGACCGTTCGCATCCGCAAGACGCGCACGGCGTTCGAAGCGAAGCCGCTGACCGTATTCCAGCAATCGCAGTTCCTCGAAGGCATCGATGCGGCAGTTGCTGTCGGAACCGATGGCAAGATCGCCGCCCCGTTCACGAAACTGCACGGCGTCGAACAGGCCATCGCCGAGGTAGGCCTCGGTGATCGGGCAGATCACGACACCCGCGCTGTTGCCGGCGATGCGCTCGATTTCCTGTGCATCCGCGTGTGTTGCATGCACGAGCTGCCAGCGCGGACCAAGATCAACGGAGTCCGCCAGCAATCGCACCGGTGTGCGCGCGTGCGCCGCAACGCATTCCTCCAGCTCACGGCGCTGCTCCGCGATATGGATGTGAATCGGAAAGTCATTGCCGAGCAGCGATTCCGCACCGCTGATGAGATCGCCCAGCCACGCGGCGGGCACGGCGCGCAACGAATGCGGCGCGATGCCGGGTGCATGCGGCACGAGGCTTTCCAGCAGCACGAGATATTCGTCGATGTCCCGGTGCACGAATCGCGCCTGCCCGGGCGCAGGCGGGCGTTCGCCGAAGCCGGAATGAAAGTACGCGACAGGCAGCAGCCGCAGTCGGATGCCGGTCTCCTCGGCCGCGGCAATGACGGCGTCGGCCATCGCGCGCGTGCGCGTACCGTCCGGCAGGTGATGCAGGTAATGGAATTCCGCAACGCTCGTGAAGCCGGCGCGCAGCATGTCGATGAAGCCCTGGCGCGCGATGGCATGCAGGTCATCCGGCGTGATCCGCGCGGCGAGACGGTACATCGCCTCGCGCCAGGACCAGAAGGAATCTTCCTCCGATACGCGCGCCTCGCCGTAACCTGCGAGCGCGCGCTGGAAGACGTGGCTGTGCGCATCGGGCATGCCCGGCAGCGCAAGCCAGCCGTCCCAGTCGCGCGTGTCCGGCGGCGCGGCTTCCACGCGTTCGATCCGCCCGTCCGCGCCGACAACCACCTGCCCATCGTGTACCATGCCGTCCGGCGTCAGCAGGTGGCGGAATTTCAGGATTCTGGTCATGTGCTGCTCGTCATCCGTCCCGGGCGGCTCGTATGGTGCCCCTTCCACGCTCCGAAGGACAGAGGAATCACGGTGTTCGATCTCGTCATCCACAACGCCCGCGTTCACAGCTTTCGCGACGGTATCGGCGCTGACGCGCACAGCGTCGGCATCACGGACGGACGCATCGCAGCACTCGATCCGCCGGCAAACGCCGCAGCAACGCGACGCGTGGACGCAGACGGCCGCGTGCTCATGCCCGGCTTCATCGACTGCCACACGCATGCCGTGTTCGCGGGCGATCGCATGCAGGAACATGCAATGAAGCTCGCCGGCGCGAGCTACGAGGAAATCGCGCGCGCAGGCGGCGGCATTGTATCCACCGTCGCCGCCGTCCGTGAAGCGGACGTGGAGCGGCTCGTCGCGGAATCCCTGCCGCGCGTTGCCGCGCTCGCCGCAGAAGGCGTCACCACGCTCGAGATCAAGAGCGGCTACGGCCTCGACACCGAGCTTGAACTGCGGCTGCTGCGCGCCATTCGCACGCTGCGCGACAGGACGGACATCGACATCGTTGCGACATTCCTCGGCGCGCACACCGTTCCGAAAGGCCGCAGCAAGGATGAATACCTCGATGAAGTGATCGACCAGATGCTGCCGCGCATCGCGCAGGAACATCTCGCCGACGCCGTGGACATCTTTGTCGAACGCATCGCATTCGACGCCGGCGACCTGCGCCGCCTGTTTGCGCGCGCGCGCGAACTCGGCCTTGAACTGAAGGCGCACACCGACCAGCTCTCGAACATGAACGGAACGAGAATCGCGGCGGAACTGCACGCACTCTCCTGCGATCATCTCGAGCATTCCGCCGAAGACGACATCCGCGCGATGGCGAAACACGGCACGGTCGCCGTGCTGCTGCCCGGCGCGTTCTACTTCATCCGCGAAACGAAGAAGCCGCCGGTCGATCTTCTCAGGAAACACAAGGTGCCGATCGCCGTCGCCACCGACCTCAATCCCGGCACCTCGCCGGTTGCAAGCATTCTCGCCGCCATGCACATGAGCTGCATCTTCTTCGGCCTCACCGCGGAGGAAGCATTGCGCGGCGCGACGGTGAACGGCGCGCGTGCGCTCGGCCTCGGCGATCGCGGCGTGCTGGAGGCCGGCAGGCGCGCCGACTTCACGCTGTGGGACATTCCCGCACCGGAATTTCTTGTCTATCAACTCGGCGGTCTCGCACCCGCCGCGATCTATATCCAGGGAATCGAACAATGACCGACATGCTGATGATCGATGGCCACTCGCTCACGCTGGACAGGCTGGCGGACTGGGAGCGTACGCCTTGCCCCGTCGCGCTCACGGACGCCGCGCGCGAACGCATGCGCGCCAACCAGGCGCTGGTGCAGAAGGTCATCGACGAAGGCCGCGTCAGCTACGGCATCAACACCGGCTTCGGCGCGTTCGCGAAGCAGCGCATCTCCGCGGACAAGGTCGTCGAACTCCAGTACAACCTCGTGCGCTCGCACTGCTGCGGCGTCGGCGAGCCGCTTGCGCGCGGACTCGTGCGCCGCATGATGCTGCTGAAGGCGAACAGCCTTGCCGTCGGTCATTCCGGCATTCGCCCGGAAGTCGTGGACACCTTGCTCGCGCTGCTGAACAGCGACGTCATTCCGCTGATTCCCGAGCGCGGCTCGGTGGGCGCGAGCGGCGATCTCGCGCCGCTTGCACATCTTGCGCTCGCCTTGATCGGCGAAGGCGAAGCCATGCACGACGGCCGGCGGCTGGAAGGTGCGGCCGTATTGACGGCCGCAGGCCGCGAACCCGTCGAACTCGCCGCGAAGGAAGGCCTCGCATTGCTGAACGGCACGCAGCTGTCTTCGGTGCTTGCCATCGAAGGCCTGTTCCGCGGTGAAGCCCTGCTGGATACCGCGATTCTCGCCGGCGCATTGAGCGTGGAAGGCCTTGCCGGATCCTTCAGCCCGTTCGATGCGCGCGTGCACGAAATCCGCCGCATGCCGGGACAGATTGCCGTTGCGAAGAAATTCCGCGCCGTGCTCACGAAAAGCGAGATCAACGATTCGCACGCAGGCTGCGACCGCGTGCAGGATCCTTATGCACTGCGATGCATGCCGCAGGTGTTCGGTGGCGTGCATGACACGCTCGCGCACGCACGCCGCCTGCTGGAACTCGAACTCAACAGCGTTTCCGACAACCCGCTGGTGTTCGACGATGCCGTGATTTCCGGCGGCAACTTCCACGCCGAACCGCTCGCATTTCTCTCGGACTTCATGGCGATCGCGGTCGCGGAACTCGGCAGCATGTCCGAGCGGCGCATCGATCTCCTGCTGCGCAAGGTGAATCCGCGGCTTGAAATGTTTCTCACCGCGTCGCCCGGCCTTGAATCCGGCTACATGATCGCGCACGTCACCGCCGCCGCGCTCGCCTCCGAGAACAAGACACTCGCACATCCCGCGTCCGTGGATTCCGTACCGACATCCGCCGGCCAGGAAGATCATGTATCGATGGCGCCATGGGCCGGACTGAAACTGCTCCGGCTCTGCGACAACGTCGCGAACATACTCGCGGTGGAACTCCTCGCCGCCGCCATCGCCGTCGATCAGATGCGTCCGCTGAAGACCTCCGCGAAGCTCGAGCGCCTGCACGCCTTGCTGCGCGAAACCGTACCTCCTCACGCCGGTGATCGCAGGCTTGATCGTGACATCCGTGCTGCGGCGCAGCTCATCAGCACAAGCGCGGTAGCACGGCTGCTCGATTGATGTTACGTCGCCGTGATTCGTTTCACGGCGAAATCCGCCCGCTGCTGATTGAATGCGTACATTCATTCAACAGCGGGACAGCTCACCATGCTCAGCAGATATTCACTCGCCGCGCTCGCCGGCGGCGCTACGCTCGTGCTTGCGGCATGCGGCGGAAACAGCGATGACACGGGCCGCCTGACGCTGGCGGTAACAGATGCGCCAGTCGACAGTGCGACAGCCGTTGTCGTCGAGTTTACCGGCGTGGAACTGCAGGGTCCGGACGGACGGCGGGTCATCGAGTTCGACACGCCGAAACAGATCGACCTGCTCGCGCTTTCCGGCAACGCCTCCGAAAGCCTCCTGGAAGACGTCGAACTGCCCGCCGGCAACTATCAGTGGCTGCGCCTGCTGGTCAACGCCGAGCGCCTCGCAGCCAGCTCGTACATCGATCTCGAAGACGGTTCGCGCCATTCGCTGTTCATTCCCTCCGGCGCGGAGTCGGGACTCAAGCTCGTCTCGGGCTTCACGCTTCCCGCCGGCGGCGACGCGGACTTCACCATTGACTTCGACCTGCGCAAGTCGGTGCACGAACCGCAGGACGCCTTTGGCGATTACTACCTGCGCCCCGCGCTGCGCATCGTGGACAATGCGGCTGTCGGCAGCATCGAGGGTTCGGTCAGCAGCACGCTGATCGATGGTGAATGCGCTCCCGTGGTGTACCTGTTCGCCGGCCCGGGCGTGGCACCCGATGACGAGGATGAGAACACGCCGAACCCGGTCACGAGCGCGATCCCCGTGCTGAACACGAATACCGGCAGTTTCGACTACACCATCGGCTTCGTGCTCGAAGGCAACTACACGGCGAGTTTCAGCTGCGATGGCGAACTCGATGACCCCGCCACCGATGACGCAATGACGTTTGTCGGAACGCAGGACGTGAGCGTAACCCCGGGCGAAAGCGCGACCGTCGACTTCCAGTAGAGGAAGGCGTGATTCACGCACAGGAAAGCCCTCCATCCGGAGGGCTTTTTTCGTCAATGGCAAGCGCGCGCCGAGATTCGCAAACGGACTCATCCGATAACAGTTGGTTTTTGTCCGCCATCAGGACGGAATTGAAATCCATTCGAAAACGCGGGTTTTCAGCCGGCAAGCGCGTGAACGCGAGCCTGGCAGACATCGCGGGTGAGGTCGAGCAGCGCCTGGACGTGGGTGGCGAGGCGTTCGAGGTCGCTGCGATCGACGGCGAAATCCTTCTTGTAGCGGGCGCCGATGTAGGCCTTGCAGAGGAGGTCGAAGCGACGCTTGTCGTCGGGCGCCTGCACGGGGAATGCGTCGGCGAAGCGGCGGTCGATGGCGGTGCAGTGCTTGAGGCGCTGGGCGATATCGTGGCCCTTGGGCGTGTAGCTGGTGAGGACGAGGAGCGCGGTGGTTGTGCAGTGTTCGACAGTTTGGTGAAGCATGAATGACGCGAGAACGAAATCTTCGTCATCGAAATTGAACTGGTAGTTCTTATTGAAGCGCTGCGCTTTCGCAAACCAGTAGTCGTAGTCGGCCGTGACTTCTTCCAGCCGTTCTTCACGCGTCAGTTCGCGCGGCTCGCTGATGGGGTATTTGCCGGAGTCGTGGAGCAGGATGCCTTCCTTCGCAACATCCACGTAGAAATACCGGCCGCGCTCAAGCGCGTGATTGAAGTGCTTGACGGTATCGGCAATCAGCGAGACCGGTGTGCGGGAAATGCGGTCGAAGCGGTCGCGCAGCGATGGTTCGAGCAGCAGGCGATCGCAGTGTTTCGCAACGCGTACGAGTGCGTAGATGTCGTAATCGCTGCGGTATTCGATGATGGCATTGCCTTCGACACGCCGGTCCTCGACCCAGTCGCCGCGCGCGTGGCTGCCAAAAAGAATGAGCATTTCGATCTTGCCAGAGGCAAGGACGGTTTCGACAACTCGCGCGAGTTCTTCGCGCTTGTACTCGGGCAGGTGTTCAAGCGTTGTCTTCATCGCATCCTCCGTGATCCGATTGCGCGATGCTCAGCGCAGCTGGCTGTCCTTGCTGCCGCGGCGGTTGTAGAGACCGGAAGCCTTCTGTTCTTCGTCGCGCTCGGACTGGCATGCGACACACAGGCGCACGCCCCTGATTGCCGCGCGGCGGGCTGCGGGAATCTCCGCGCCGCATTCCTCGCAGTGTGAAAGGCTTTCGCCCTGCGGCAGGTTGCGGCGCGCACGGCTGACGGCGTCATTCACCGTCGCGTCGATCTGCTCGCTTACTGCATCGTCTTTTGCCCAGCCGCCCGCCATCGCGAATCTCGTCGAGTGAAACAGGAAACCTGATCTTATCTGCTGGTCACGCTCGTTTCATGTGCCGATGCACTCGTACGCGTCGATCACCCATTCTTCGCTCTGCGCCGCAGCATGCCACTCCTCCACCATCGGATGAGCCAGCACCGCATCCATGTACTCGCGGACCGCCGCTGGAACGTCGAACCCGTAGACGTGGAATATGGAAACAAGCGGCGACGAAACCGCGTCCGCTGCCGTCGGCCGGCCGAACAGGAAACTGCCCGCACGGCCATAGCGCTCGCGGCAATCCGTCCAGAGCGTGCAGATGCGGTCAATGCCACGACGGGATTCGTCGCTGGGTGGAAACACGAACGGCTTGCGCCGGCAGTTGAAGACGACCTGCGTGCCGAGACCCGGGAAACCGCCGTGAACTTCCGCGGCGATGGAACGCGCGACCGCACGTTCCTCCATCGCTTCCGGCCAGACCGACGCGTTGTAGCGATCCGCCACGTACTCGATGATTGCCAGCGAATCCCAGACGAGCAGTTCGCCGTCCTTGAGCACCGGAACCTTGCCGGACGGCGAATACTTCCAGAGCGTTCTTGAATTTCTGCGCTCCGCGGAACCGCCCGCGCCTTCCAGCGGCACGACGACAGTATCGAAGTCCATGCCCGCAAGCTTCATCGTCCACCACGCGCGCAGCGACCAGGACGAATAGGACCGGTTGCCGATGTAGAGCGCGGGCCTTTCCATCACTTGAGCATCGGCACGTCAAGACCGCGTGCATTCGCGATCTCGATGGCGTGCTCGTAACCCGCATCGACATGACGCATCACGCCGGTGCCAGGATCGTTCACCAGCACGAGTTCGAGTTGTGTGCGCGCGCGCTCCGAACCATCTGCAACAATGACAACGCCGGCGTGCAGCGAGTAGCCCATGCCGACGCCGCCGCCATGGTGGAAGCTCACCCACGACGCGCCGCTCGCGGTGTTGAGCAGGGCGTTCAGGATGGGCCAGTCCGCGACCGCATCGGAGCCGTCCTTCATCGCTTCGGTTTCGCGGTTGGGTGATGCCACCGAGCCGGAATCGAGATGATCGCGACCGATGACAACCGGCGCTTTCAGTTCACCGTTCTTCACCATCTCGTTGAATGCAAGCCCGAGCAGGTGGCGCTCCTTGTAACCCAGCCAGCAGATGCGCGCAGGAAGACCCTGGAATGCAATGCGTTCACGGGCCTTGTCGAGCCAGGTATGCAGCTTCACGTTGTCCGGGAAGAGTTCGCGCGCCTTCGCATCCGTCTTCGCGATGTCTTCCGGATCGCCGGAGAGCGCGGCCCAGCGGAACGGACCCACGCCCTCGCAGAACAGCGGCCGGATATACAGCGGAACGAATCCCTTGAACGCGAACGCATTGCGAACGCCGGCGTCCTTCGCCATCGCGCGAATGTTGTTGCCGTAATCGAATGTCGGGATGCCCTTCGCGTGGAAACCGAGCATCGCGCGCACCTGGCGCGCCATCGATTCCTTTGCAAGGCGCACGTATTCCTGCGGGTTGCTGATGCGAAGCTCCGCCGCCTCTTCCAGCGAATAGCCGACGGGAATGTAGCCGTTCAGCGGATCGTGCGCGGATGTCTGGTCCGTGACCATGTGCGGGTGATTCGTGCTCTGCAGGATTTCATCGAACACCTCCGCTGCATTGCCGAGCAGGCCGACGGAGATGACCTCTCCCTTCGAAACGGCCTCCTCGATCATCTTCATCGCCTCATGCAGCGATTTCGCCTTCCGGTCGAGATACTTCGTTTCAAGGCGCTTGTCGATGCGCGATTCGTCGACTTCGACGGCAAGACAGCACATGCCGGCGAACACCGAGGCAAGCGGCTGCGCGCCACCCATGCCGCCGAGTCCGCCGGTGAGCAGCCATTTCCCCTTTGCGTCACCGTCGTAATGCTGGCGCACGGCTTCCGCGAACGTTTCATACGTGCCCTGCACGATGCCCTGCGAGCCGATGTATATCCATGAACCGGCCGTCATCTGGCCGTACATCATCAAGCCCTTCCGATCGAGCTCGAAGAAGTGATCCCAGTTCGCCCATTCGCCGACAAGATTGGAATTCGCGATCAGCACGCGCGGCGCCATCTCGTGCGTACGAAACACGCCAACCGGCTTGCCGGACTGCACGAGCAGCGTTTCGTCGTTCTCGAGACGCTTCAGCGTCGCGACGATGGCATCGAAGCTTTCCCAGTTGCGCGCCGCACGACCGATGCCGCCGTACACGACGAGTTCCTTCGGATTCTCCGCGACCTGCGGATCGAGATTGTTGTGCAGCATGCGCAGCGCTGCTTCCTGCACCCAGCCCTTGCAGGTCAGCTCGGCACCTGTCGGCGCGTGCAGTTCGATGTCGCGAAAACGTGTCGGCATGATCTGGTCCTGTGTCTTAACCAATGTGCTTGCGGGCGTTGTAGAACATCCGCATCCACGGCGAATCCTCGCCCCAGCGCCTGTCGTGCCACGACATCAGCACGGAGCGGAACACGCGCTCGGGATGCGGCATGGTGATGGTCACGCGCCCGTCCGTCGTGGTGATGCCGGTGATGCCATCCGGCGTGCCGCTCGGATTCGCAGGATAGGTGTGCGCGGGCCTGTGGTAGTTGTCGACGAGCCGCAGCGCAACGCGTCCCGAAGCCGCGAGTGCTGCCCGGTCATTCGCGTTTGCGAACGATGCGCGGCCTTCGCCGTGCGCAATGGCAATGGGCATCACCGAGCCTTCCATGCCGTTGAAGAACAGCGATGGCGATTTCACGACCTCAACAAGACCGGTGCGGCTCTCGAACTGCTCGGAACGGTTGCGCACCCACTTCGGCCAGTTCTCCGCGCCGGGAATGAGCGCCTGCATGGATGCAAGCATCTGGCAGCCGTTGCAGATGCCGAGCGTGAAGGAATCGTCGCGACGGAAGAACGCTTCGAACTCGTCGCGCGCGCGCGCATTGAACAGCACGGATTTCGCCCAGCCTTCGCCGGCGCCGAGCACGTCGCCGTACGAGAACCCGCCGCACACGACCGTTCCCTGGTAATCCGCAAGGCTCGCGCGGCCTTCGAGTATGTCCGTCATGTGCACGTCGTACGGCGCAAATCCCGCGCGCTCGAACGCCGCCGCCATCTCGACCTGGCTGTTCACGCCCTGCTCGCGGAGGATTGCGACCTTCGGTTTCGCCGTTGCGATGGACGGCACGCCGAGATTGTCCGCGGGATCGAACGTGAGTTTCGCGTTCAGCCCGGGATTGTCTTCATCAAGCTTCGTTTCGTATTCCTCGCGCGCCGCCTGCGGGTTGTCGCGCAGCGACTGCATCGCAAAGCTCGTTTCCGACCAGGCCGCACGGAAATCCCGGAGCGCACCATGCACGCGCGCGGCACCTGCGCGCACGTCGAGCGTTCGCCCGCGCGTGATGCCGCCGATCACATGCACGGCGTGCGCAATGCCGAGATCGTCGAAGACGTCGCGCACGGCATCGACGTCTGCACCCTTCACCTGCACGATCGCGCCGAGTTCCTCGCTGAACAGCGCAGCAATGCCTTCGCCCGGCAGCTCGACATCCACACCGACATTTCCCGCGAACGCCATTTCCGCGAGCGTGACGAACGCGCCGCCGTCCGAGCGGTCATGGTACGCAAGCAGTTTTCCATCGCGCTTGAGCGCGGTGATCGCTGCGAAGAATGCCTTGAGAATTTCCGGCGAATCGAGATCGGGCGTGACATCGCCCGTCTCGCCATAGACCTGCGCAAGGCACGAACCGCCGAGGCGATCCTGGCCGCGGCCGAGATCGACGAGCACGAGGCGCGTGTCTGCATCGTCGACAAGCTCTGGCGTAAGCGTGTTGCGCACATCACGCACCGGTGCAAAGGAGGAAACGATCAGCGACAGCGGTGCAACGACCACCTTTTTCCTTCCGTTCTCTTCCCACGCCGTCTTCATCGACAGCGAATCCTTGCCGACGGGAATGGTGATGCCGAGCGCGGTGCACAGCTCCTCGCCCACGGCCTTCACGGTATCGAACAGGTTCGCGTCTTCGCCGTCGTGCCCCGCCGCCGCCATCCAGTTCGCGGACAGTCGCACCTTGCGGATGTCATCGATGTCCGCTGCAAGAATGTTCGTCACGGCTTCGGCGACAGCGAGCCTGCCCGATGCCGGCGCATTCAGCACCGCAACCGGTGTGCGCTCGCCCATGGACATTGCCTCGCCTGCATACGTCGTGTAACCCGCCGCCGTCACGGCGACGTCTGCGACCGGAACCTGCCAGGGACCGACGTACTGGTCGCGCGTGATCATGCCGCCGACGGAACGGTCGCCGATGCTGACGAGAAAACCCTTGTCCGCGATGGTCGGCAGTTTCAACAGGCGCATCGCCGCGTCGTTCGCGTCGATGTTCGCCGTCGCGAGCGCATTGCCCTGCTGCTTCACGCGCTTCACATCGCGAAGCATCTTCGGCGGCTTGCCGAGCAGAACCTGCATCGGCATGTCGACGGCGTAGTTGCGGAACACCGGATCCTCGACGCAAAGCTGCTGCTCGGCGATCGCTTCGCCGACCACCGCGAACGGCGCGCGCTCACGCGCGCAGATCGCCTCGAAGCGCGGCAGGTCGTCGGCGTTCACCATGAGCACGTAGCGCTCCTGCGCTTCGTTGCACCAGATTTCCATCGGCGTCATGCCGGGCTCGTCGTTGTGAATCTTCCGAAGATCGATCACGCCGCCGCGGCCCGCGTCGGAAAGGATTTCCGGGATCGCGTTCGACAGTCCGCCCGCGCCGACGTCGTGGATGGATTGAATCGGGTTGCGTTCGCCAAGCGCCCAGCAACGGTCGATCACTTCCTGTGCGCGACGTTCGAGTTCCGGGTTGCCGCGCTGCACGGACGCGAAATCGAGATCCGCCGCACTCTGCCCCGACGCCATCGACGATGCCGCGCCGCCGCCAAGACCGATGAGCATCGCGGGACCGCCGAGCACGATGACCTTCGCGCCCGGTGCCGGGATGTTCTTCTCGACATGCTGTGCGCGGATGTTGCCCATGCCGCCCGCGATCATGACCGGCTTGTGATAGCCGCGCACCTCGCCGCTCGAATCCTTCTGCTCGTACGTGCGGAAATAACCGAAGATGTTCGGCCGGCCGAACTCGTTGTTGAACGCCGCGGCGCCGATCGGACCTTCGATCATGATGTCGAGCGCGGACACGATGCGCGCCGGCTTGCCGTAATCGATCTCCCACGGCTGCTCGAAACCCGGAATGCGCAGGTTCGACACGGTGAATCCGCACAGTCCCGCTTTCGGCTTCGCGCCGCGGCCCGTCGCGCCTTCATCGCGAATTTCGCCACCTGAACCCGTCGACGCACCAGGATGCGGCGAGATCGCCGTCGGGTGATTGTGCGTTTCCACCTTCATGAGAATGTGGATGTCCTCTTCCGTGTAGCCGTACTCGTGGGTGTCGGCGTCCGGGAAGAAGCGCGCGGCGCGTGCGCCTTCGATGACGGAGGAGTTGTCCTTGTACGCGGACAGCACGCCCTCGGAATTCGCCGCGTACGTCGCCTGGATCATGGCGAACAGCGATTCATCCTGCATTTCGCCGTCGATGATCCAGTCGCCCTTGAAGATCTTGTGGCGGCAATGCTCGGAATTCGCCTGCGCGAACATCATCAGTTCGACATCGGCGGGATTGCGCCCGAGCTTCACGAAATTCTCGACGAGGTAGTCGATCTCGTCGTCGGAGAGCGCAAGACCGAGTTCGCTGTTCGCCTTCACGAGCGCGTCACGCCCGCCGGAAAGAATGTCGATGGTGGACAGCGGCCGCGGTTTCTCGTGGCGGAACAGCGATGCGGCGGCGTCGAAGGAATCCACGACGGTTTCCGTCATGCGGTCGTGGATCAGCGGCACGAGCTTCGCGAGATCCGCATCGCTCACACCCTGGAACCAGAACCCGATGCCGCGCTCGACGCGCAACAACGTCGAGAGGCCGCAGATTCTTGCGATGTCCGTCGCCTTCGACGACCACGGCGAGATCGTGCCGAAGCGCGGCAGCACGAGCAGAAATGCGCCCGCAGGTTCGCCTGCCTGCGTATCGGCTTCGCCGTAGGTCAGCAGTTTTTCAAGGACGTCGCGCTCGGCCGCGGGAAGTTCGCCATCGGTATCGGCGAGATGAATGAACCGGGTGTCGATGCCTTCAAGGCCGGGGACCGCCTCGCGGGCGCGTTCAAGAAGCTTGTCGATGCGGAAGTCGGAAAGGGCGCGGCTGCCGCGGAGAATGAGCATGCGGTTGATTCCCGGGAGGCGTGGAAAGGAGCGCGGATTTTACAGGATTGTGGCCCTCATCCTCCACCTGCCGGACGCGCCGACGGGACTCAGGTGATCGTTCTCCAGTCCAGTCCCCGCTGCTGGTGCGCAATGCCTATCCAGTCCTCCGCGCAGTTCAGCGCAGCTGCAAAAGCCGCCTTCGCCAGCGCCTGCGTGTTGTTGTGCTCGGAAAGATGCGCGGCAACGATGTGCTGCAGCTTCGAGGTATCGACGGCGGCGAGCAGGCCGGCGGCCTGCACGTTGGAGAGGTGTCCATAATTGCCGGCGACACGGCGCTTGAGGCGATGGTGGTACGGCCCGTTGGCGAGCAGGTCGGCGTCGTGGTTCGCCTCCAGCAGGAAGGCATCGAGTCCGGAATAGCATTCCAGCACGTGCGGCGTGACCACGCCGAGATCCGTGAGGATGCCGAAGCGGCGCGCGCCGTCCGTGAATACGTACTGCGCGGGTTCGCGCGCATCGTGCGGCACATGCACCGGCAGGACTTCGAGATCGCCGATCACCAGCGGTTCCTCCAGCACGAGCATGCCCGCGTGCGGCAGGCCCTTGTGCTGCGCGAACTGGTAGGAGCCCGGCGTCATCCACACGGGAATGTCGTACGCCGCGGCGAAGCGCGCGACGCCGCTGATGTGATCGCCGTGTTCGTGCGTGACGAGAATGGCGGTGATGGATTCCGGCGATGTGGCAAGACGCGCAAGACGCTTGACCGTCTCGTTCACGGAGAAACCGTTGTCGACCATGACGCAGGTCGTACCGTGACGGACAAGACTTGCGTTGCCGCCGCTGCCGCTGCCGAGAACCGCGAATTCCATCTATTTCTGGTCGCCGGACGGAAGATAGGACATGGGGAACGGCGTGACGTTGCCTTCCGCCTTCGAGATCCTGGCGACGCCGCTCTTTGCGACTTCATCGACGCGGATCACGGCATGCACGGGAATGAAGCTGCGCTTCACACCCTCGAACTCCGCCTTGAGCTTTTCCTCGGAGGGATCGACGACGACCTCCGTGCGCTTGCCGAACACGAAATCGCCGATTTCCACGAAGCCGAGCATGGCGCCGTGATTCACGTGCCGGGCGTAAAGCTCGTAGATGCGGCCCTGGTTGACGAACTGGATGCGGTACAGCGGCTTGTTCGACATGACGATACACGGGAATAAATCGGCGGCAGAGCATAGCACAGCGACTTCGTGCGGAGCCGGTGCCGCAGGGCAGCAAGAAAAAGGCCCCTTGCGGGGCCTTTTCCGGATCGTTACAGCAGGAGCTGCAGATCAGGCCGGAGTGACGTTCTCCGCCTGCGGGCCCTTCTGGCCCTGCGTCACCTGGAAGGTGACCGTCTGACCTTCGCGCAGCGTCTTGCGGCCTTCACCATTGATGGCACGGAAGTGAACGAACACGTCCGAACCGCCCTCGCGAGCGATAAAGCCATAACCCTTTTCATCGTTGAACCACTTGACGGTTCCGGTAACCATTTCTGACATAGTACTGACTAACCTTCTTGCATTTACTGATATGGGGCGGCGTTACGGAAAACGCACCTCTCTCCGCAGAGCCGACCCGGGACCTTGAATTCGTCGGCGGGACGCAACTGCTCGTCGCTGATTATCCACTGCCATCCGGCGATACGCCAGCAAAATTCGTGAAAAGCGGAAAAAAGCTCGGCAAATGTCCAATTCGCAACAATCTTTCCGCGCGCTACGGCGGCTTCTGCAGGAGAGAAATGAAAAAGGGGACCCTTGATTCGGGTCCCCTTTCATTTCATCTGGCGGAGAGGGTGGGATTCGAACCCACGGTACGCTCACACGTACACCTGATTTCGAGTCAGGCCCATTCGACCACTCTGGCACCTCTCCTCGTTACCGTCTGCCTGGCAGCGTCGTCCATTACGGGATGAACAGCGCATATATCAATACAGCATCCGCTGTAGCAGCACGTTCATCGCAACGCAGAACGCCTGATTCCGCACGCCGGGCTTACGGCAAGGGCCGGAATTCTACACAACGACGTTAGGTTAAGATAGGTGGAAATCCACTCAGTGACGCATCACGAGGCCGACCACGTTTTGCGAGTCCTTGTCGTCATAACGCTGGCCCTGCTGCTGGGCACCTGCGAGAACAAGCCGAGCCTGCTTGAGCAGATCCAGCAGCGTGGCGAACTCCGCGTGGTGACGCGCAACAGCCCGAGCACGTTCTACCTCGGCGCGGACGGCCCCGCCGGATTCGAATACGACCTCGCAAGCATGTTTGCCGCAGAGCTTGGCGTGAACCTGAACATGTTCGCCGCCGAGAGCTTCAACCGGATCCTTCCCACCGTACTCGACAACCGCGCGGATTTTGCGGCCGCCGGACTTTCGGTGACGAAAAGCCGCAAGACGGATTTCTGGTTCGGCCCGCCGTACATGGAGATCACGCCGCAGGTGGTCTACCGCTATGGCGAAGATCGTCCGCGCTCGCCGGAAGACCTTGCCGGCGCGGTCGTGGAAGTCGTCGCGGGCTCAAGCCACGCCGAAGCGCTTGCAACGCTCGCCGAAACCTACCAGGACCTGCATTTCATCGCCGAGCAGGAAGTCGAGGCCGACGAGCTCCTGTACCGCGTCTCGCAGAAGGAGCTTGATTACACGGTTGCGGATTCGACCGATGTTGCGCTGAACCAGCGCTATTACCCGGAGATTCGCGTTGCATTCGACCTCGGCGATCCCGAACCGCTGGCATGGGCATTCCGGCGTTCCGACGACGACAGCCTCTACCGCGCGGCCGTCGCATTCCTCGAAAAGCTGCGCCGCAATGGCGCGCTCGCGCAGGTTGTCGAGCGGCATTACGGGCATACGGATCGCTTTGATTACGTCGGCACGCGCATCTTCATGCGTCACATCGACGCGCGCCTGCCCGCGTATCGCGCGACATTCGAGGAGGCGGGTGCGCTCAGCAACACTGACTGGCGGCTGCTCGCGGCAATGGGCTACCAGGAATCGCACTGGGACCCGAACGCCGTCTCACCGACGGGCGTGCGCGGCATCATGATGCTCACGCGCAACACCGCGCAGTACGTCGGCATCGACAACCGTCTCGACCCGGAGAAGAGCATTCTCGGCGGCGCGAACTATTTCCGCATGGTCAAGGAACAGGTGCCGGAACGCATCGCGGAACCCGACCGCACCTGGCTCGCGCTCGCGGCGTACAACGTCGGCTTCGGGCATCTTGAAGATGCGCGCATTCTCACGGAGATGCAGGGCGGCAACCCGGACCGCTGGATCGATGTGCGCGAGCGGCTGCCGTTGCTCACGCAGAAGAAGTGGTACCGGCAGACAAAGTACGGCTACGCGCGCGGCCACGAGCCCGTGATCTACGTCGAGAACATCCGCAGCTACTACGACATTCTCGTGTGGATGACGAACCGCGAAGAACCCGCCGGCACATCCAATCTCTAGATTCAGCGGCGCGAACGGAAGAACTCGCGCAGAAGCACGCTGCTCTCCTCCGCGAGTACACCCGCCGTCACTTCCAGCCGGTGATTCAGCCTTTCGTCACGCGGGATGTCATACACGCTGCCGACCGCGCCGGTACGCGGCTCGTTCGCGGCGAACACAAGACGCTTCACGCGCGCGTGCACCATCGCGCCTGCGCACATCGTGCACGGTTCCAGCGTGACGTACAGCGTGGTATCGACGAGACGGTAGTTGTCCAGGCGCGCCGCGGCGGCGCGCATCGCACCGATCTCCGCATGTGCCGTCGGATCGTGCGCGGTAATCGGATGGTTGAATCCTTCGCCGATGATCTCGCCGTCCTTCACGATCACGCAGCCGACCGGCACCTCGCCGGCGGCTTCGCCCTGCTTCGCCAATTCAAGCGCGCGACGCATGAATTTTTCGTCTTCGGTGTTCATCAAAGCTTACCGCGACCCGCGAAAGCGCACTCTCGCCTGCAGATTTTCGTCGCAGGCGCGGCGCAGTGCTTTTGACGGCGAGGAGCGTACATTCAGTACGTGACGAGCCGGCAAAAGTGCTGCAACAAAGCATGCGGCGAAAGGATGCGGCGAGAGACTCATTCCCACTCGATTGTGGCCGGCGGCTTTCCACTGATGTCATACACCACGCGTGAAATTCCATCGATCTCGTTGATGATCCGCCGCGAACAGCGATCAAGGAAATCGTACGGCAAGTGTGCCCAGCGCGCGGACATGAAGTCGATGGTCTCGACCGCGCGCAGTGCCACGACGTATTCATAGCGTCGTCCATCACCCTGCACGCCGACGGATTTCACCGGAAGGAACACGGCGAACGCCTGGCTGACCTTGTCGTAGAGATCGTGCGCGCGCAGTTCATTGATGAAGATGTCGTCCGCACGGCGCAGGAGATCGGCGTATTCCTTTTTTACTTCGCCGAGAATGCGCACGCCGAGCCCGGGCCCCGGGAACGGATGCCGGTAGACCATTTCCGCGGGCAGGCCGAGTTCCACGCCGACCTTGCGCACTTCGTCCTTGAACAGCTCGCGCAGCGGTTCGACGAGTTTCAGTTTCATGTGTTCGGGCAGTCCGCCGACATTGTGGTGCGACTTGATGACGTGCGCCTTGCCGGATGCGCCGGCCGATTCGATGACGTCCGGGTAGATCGTGCCCTGCGCGAGAAAATCGACGTTCTCGATCTTCGCGGCTTCCTCGTCGAAGATTTCCACGAACAGGTTGCCGATGATCTTGCGCTTCTTCTCCGGATCGGTTTCGCCCTTCAAGGCGTTCATGAAGCGATCTTCCGCATTCACGCGGACCACCTTCACGCCCATGTGCTTCGCGAATGTCGCCATCACCTGGTCGCCTTCGTGCAGGCGAAGCAGCCCGGTGTCGACGAACACGCAGACAAGCTGGTCGCCGATCGCCTTGTGCAGCAGCGCGGCAACAACCGACGAGTCGACGCCTCCGGAAAGGCCGAGCAGCACCTTGCCCTCGCCGACCTTCCCGCGCACCGCCGCGATCGCATCGTCGATGATATTCGTTGAGTCCCACAGGGCCTTGCAGCCGCAGATGTCGAGCACGAAGCGCGAGAGAATGCGTCCGCCCTGCTTCGTCTGCGTGACTTCCGGGTGAAACTGCACGGCGTAGAAGCGGCGTTCATCGTCCGCCATGGCCGCGCACGATTCCTCGCGCGAAACGCCGGTGCGCACGAAACCTTCGGGAAGTCCCGTGACGGAATCGCCGTGATTCATCATGACTTCAAGCTGCGGGCGGCCGGATTCATCGACGCTGTCCTCGATGTCATCCAGGAGTTTCGACGCCGCGGTAACCGTCATGCGCTCGATGCCGAACTCGCGGTGCGTGCCCGGCTCGACCTTGCCGCCCAGCTGTTTCGCCATGTCCTGCATGCCGTAGCAGATGCCGAGCACGGGAACGCCGAGCGAATAGATGTCAGGACACGCCTTCGGCACGTTTTCGCCGGTGACGGACTCCGGTCCGCCGGAGAGAATCACGCCGCGCGGCGCGAACGCACGCAGCTCATCCGCGCTGATGTCCGGCGCGCGCAGTTCGCAGTACACGCCGGTCTCGCGCACGCGTCGCGCGATCAGCTGCGTCCACTGCGAGCCGAAGTCGATGATGAGAATGCGGTGCTGGTGGATGTCCTGCGTCATGCGTCTTCTCTTTTTCAGGTCCCGAAACGGCGCGGGCCGCGTCTTGCGCGGCCCGCTTCTGCTCAGCTGTCCATGCGGTAGTTGGGCGCTTCCTTCACGATCTGCACGTCGTGCACGTGCGACTCCTTCACGCCCGCGCCAGTGATTCTCGAGAACACCGGCTTCTCGCGCATTTCATCGATGTTGCGACAACCCGTGTAGCCCATCGACGAGCGCAGGCCGCCCATCAGCTGGTGCACGATCGGACCAAGCGGTCCCTTGTACGGCACGCGGCCTTCGATGCCTTCCGGCACGAGTTTCTCGACTTCGTCCGTCGCGTCCTGGAAGTAGCGGTCCGCGGAACCCTGCTTCTGCGCCATCGCGCCGAGCGAACCCATGCCGCGATAGCTCTTGTAGGAACGTCCCGCGTAAAGCTCGACTTCGCCGGGCGCTTCTTCCGTGCCCGCGAACAGTCCGCCGATCATCACCGAGTACGCGCCGGCCGCGATCGCCTTCGCGAGATCGCCGGAGAAGCGGATGCCGCCATCGGCGATGAGCGGAATGCCGTCCTTCTTCAGTTCCGCGGCGACGTTCGCGACCGCGGAAATCTGCGGCACGCCGACACCCGCGATGATGCGCGTGGTGCAGATGGAACCGGGGCCGATGCCGACCTTCACGCCGTCCGCACCGGCCTCGACAAGTGCGCGTGCCGCTTCTGCGGTGACGATGTTGCCGCCGATGATCTGCAGGTCACGATGCCGCTGCTTGAGACGCTTCACCGTTTCGAGCACGCCGAGCGAATGGCCGTGCGACGTATCGACGACGACGACATCGACGCCCGCCTCGACGAGCTGGTCGACGCGTTCATCCGTGTCCTTGCCGGTGCCGACCGCGGCGCCGACGCGCAGGCGACCATCGTCGTCCTTGCACGAGCTCGGGAAATCCTTCGCCTTCTGGATGTCCTTCACGGTGATCATGCCGCGCAACTGGAACTTGCCGTTCGTCACCAGCACCTTCTCGATGCGATGCTTGTGCAGCATGCCGAGGACTTCGTCGCGGCTCGCGCCTTCGCGTACCGTCACGAGCTTGTCCTTCGGCGTCATGATGCTCGAGACGGGCGCATCGAAGCGCGTCTCGAAACGCAGATCGCGGCTGGTGACGATGCCGACCAGCGCTTCGCCATCGACCACCGGCACGCCGGAGATGTTGTTGTCGCGCATGATCAGCAGCACGTCGCGGATGGTCATCTGCGGGTTCACGCAGATCGGGTCCTTGATCACGCCGGATTCGAATTTCTTCACCGAGCGGACGTGCTTCGCCTGCTCGGCGCCCGTCATGTTCTTGTGGATGATGCCGAGGCCGCCTTCCTGCGCCATCGCGATGGCGAGCCGGGACTCGGTGACGGTATCCATTGCTGCGGAAAGCAGCGGAATGCTCAGCTCGATTTCACGGGTAAGGCGGGTGCGGAGCTCGACGTCGCGGGGCAGGATGTCCGAGAAGGCAGGCTGCAGCAGGACGTCATCGAAGGTGAGTGCTTCCTGGATGATGCGCATGGGCCCGAACCTGTGCTTTGGAGTTAATCGGTCAATTATACGGATGCGGACATTTCGCGTAAACGCCGGGTCTCCCCGGAAATGGGCGGCGGTTTCAACGCCGCAGCCGCGCCGCTACACTCCCTCGTCATGAATCCCGCCGGTGAACGCCTCATTCTCACGCCCTCGCAGCTCAACGCCGAGATCCGGCACGCGCTGGAGCACGGCTTCCCGGCAATCTGGGTGGAAGGCGAAATTTCCAATCTCGCTCGCCCTGGCTCCGGCCACCTCTATTTTTCGCTGAAGGACGCGCAGGCGCAGGTGCGCTGCGCGATGTTTCGCAATCGCAACATGCTGTTGCGTTTCAAGCCCGCAAACGGCACCAGGGTGCTCGTGCGGGCGCGGATCAGCGTGTACGAGGCGCGCGGCGAGTACCAGCTGCTCGTCGAGCACATGGAAGAGGCTGGCCACGGCGCACTGCAGCGCGCCTTCGAGGAACTGAAAGCACGACTTGAGGCGGAAGGTCTCTTTGACGCATCGCGCAAGCGCGCACTGCCCTCCCTGCCGCGCGCCATCGGCGTCATCACCTCGCCCTCGGGCGCGGCGATCCGCGACATTCTCTCAACGCTCCGGCGGCGCCATCCGCTCGCTCGCGTCATCGTCTATCCCTCGCAGGTGCAGGGCGCGGATGCGCCCGCGCAACTCGTGCGCGCGCTGCAGGCAGCGGCAAGGCGCGCCGAGTGCGATGTGCTCATCCTCGCGCGCGGTGGCGGCTCGCTTGAAGATCTCATGGCGTTCAATGATGAAGCGGTAGCCCGCACGATCGCGGCATCGCCCGTACCCGTGGTCTGCGGCGTGGGGCATGAAGTGGATTTTTCCATCGCGGATTTCGTTGCCGACGTGCGCGCCCCGACACCGACCGCGGCCGCCGAACTCGTTGCACCGGACATCACGGACTGGCTGCGAGGCACGCAACGGCTTGCGGATCGCATGGCGCAGGTCATGCAGCGGCGCCTCGCACGCGAGCGCGAGCGGCATGGCTGGCTGCTCGGCCGCCTGCAGCAGCAGCATCCCGGACAGAAACTTCGCCAGCAGGCGCAGCGGCTTGATGAGCTCGAGCTGCGCGCAACTCGGGCGCTCAGGACGGATCTTCGCCATCGCGCGCACGCCGTGAACGTGATGGCCGGCCGGCTGCGCGAACGCTCGCCGCTCCACCGCGTTGCAGGCTTGCGTGAGCGCCATGCAGCGCTCGCGCGGCGGCTCGAACGCGCGGGCAGCGAAATGCTCGCCGCGCGGCAGCATGCACTCGGTGCGGCCAGCCGCGCGCTCAATGCCGTGAGCCCGCTTGCCACGCTCGGCCGCGGCTACGCGATCGTCGCGGATGCGAACGGACGCGTGCTCACGCATGTTCGCGACATTCATGAAAACCAGGACATCGCTGCCCGCCTGCAGGATGGCGAATTCACCGCGCGCGTGCTGCGCGTGAAGGAGAAGAAGACGTGATTCGTACACCGCTGCTGTTGCTCTCGATATGGCTGCCGTTCGCGGCGCCATCCTTCGCCGCGGAACTGCCACGCGAGCTGTCCGTGCCCGGCGGTGTTGCCATCGTCGATCTCGGTCCGGCGAGCGCGCCGCGTCCGCAGGCGGTGTTCAAGGATCGCAGCGTGATGGTCGTCGAAAGCGATGACCGCTGGCGCGCCGTCGTCGGCCTGCCGCTTGGCACGCTGCCCGGCACACAGACGCTTCGCGTCGGCGAGAACGACGTCGCATTCGAGGTGAAGGATCGCGAATACGAAAGCCAGTACCTCACGCTCAAGAACGATCGCATGGTGAACCCGTACGCAAAGGATCTCGAACGCATCCAGGCCGAGCGCGTGCGCCAGGACAAGTCGCTTGCGAACTTCAGTCCGATCGCCGAGCCGGCGACGCAGTTCATCCTGCCCGTCGAGGCGCCGCAATCAAGCGCATTCGGCCTGCGCCGCTTCTACAACAACGAACCGCGCGCACCGCATTCCGGGATTGATCTTGCCGCAGTGATGGGCACGCCGATCCGCGCGCCCGCGCGCGCCATCGTGCTCGATACCGGCAGTTTCTTCTTCAACGGCAACACCGTGTTTCTCGATCACGGCCAGGGACTGGTGACGATGTATTGCCACATGAGCGAGATCAGCGTCGCGCCGGGCGATGTGATCGAGCAGGGACAGGAAATCGGCAAGGTCGGCGCGACGGGCCGCGTCACGGGGCCGCACCTGCACTGGAGCGTGTCGCTGAACGACGTGCGGGTGGATCCGTGGCTGTTCGTGGAAGCCGCGGCAGGCAACAAGTGACGCGCAGCGGGCGGAAAGGAAAAAGCCGGGAATCATCCCGGCTTTTTTTTCGAGCAGCTGGTATCCGTCAGGCCGCATCAAAGACAAGATTCTTCTTCACCTTCCTGAACCACCCCTCGCCCTCGGGTTCGAAGACGTTGCAGCATTCCATGTCGCCGCCGTAGATGTGCAGCGTCACCGCGCAATCTTCATCGGAGACGTTCGCGATGGTGTGGTATTCGTGCGGCGGAATGAGACAGCCGGCGGTGCCGACGCTTGCGCGAATGTGATCTTCCTTCGTGAAGCGCATGCGCTCGCCGTCGCGCTCCGCAAGTTCGTACTGCTCGACCTTGATGGTGCCAAGACACACGGCTTCCACGCACCACAGCCCTGCGTGATCGTGCAGCGCGGTGCCCTGCCCCGGGCCCCACGTCATCGCGACCATCGAGTAACCATGTGCATCGCTGCGATACAGGAGGCGGCGTGCGTAGTGATCGGACGCCGGCTGTTTCACGCAGGCCGGCATTTCAAGATCGCCGGCGCGAATCAGTGCGCACAGGCTGTGCTTGATGCGCGCCGTGATTTCCTGTTCGCTCGCCGCCTGCACGGCAGCGTCGATGTTTTCGATCAGGCGCTCCGCGCCCCGGAATTCATGAAACTGCATGTGATCTGCCGTCCTGTATTTCCCAGCCGATTCTGTCACGCCAACCCTGCCGGGTCACGCGAGACCCGAGAGATAGTCGCCGACAAGCGGCGCAAAGCGTTCGGTGTCGACCAGGAACGCATCGTGCCCCTGGATCGACGGCAGCCGCTCGAAGCGCACGCGTGCGCCGCTTCGCCGCAACATGCCGGCAAGTTCAAGCTGCTGGTGCACGGGAAACAGCGCATCCGTTTCAACGCCGACAACCAGCGCGCTTGCAAGCTCGAGTTTCGCGAACGCACGCACGGGATCGCCGTCACCGTGCGCTGCCGCATCGAAGAGATCCATGGCGTGCGAAAGATACTGGTAGCAGTTGGCATCAAAGCCGCCGACGAAACGGTCCGCCGCCGCCTGCAGGTAACCTTCCACCTCGAATTCCAGCGGAAACGCGGGATGGCCGGGCTTGTCTTCACCCGCCGGCACCGCGATGCGCTGCCGCGCGAAACGCTCGCGCCATTCAGCGGCGGAACGGTAGGTCGTCATGCCGAGCTTGCGCGCAAGCCGCATGCCCGCGACGGGCTGCGCATCCGCCGCGTAATGCCCGTCCTGCCACGCGGCGTCGGAACGGATCAGTTCGCGCTGCAGCGAACGCACGGCGATCGCGTAAGGTTCGGCGGCCATTGCGGATGAAATGCTGACGAGATTTTCAACGCGCGCGGGATGAAGCAGCGAAAACGCGAGCGCGGTCATGCCACCCATCGACGGCCCGATGACGGCCTTCAGGCGCCTGATGCCGAGCATGTCCAGCGCAACCGCCGCTGCGTGCGCGGTGTCCTCGATGCTGAGCAACGGGAAGTCGACCGCCCAGCGCTTGCCGCTCGCCGGGTTCACGGATGCAGGACCGGTACTGCCGAAGCAGCTGCCGATGGAATTGAAGCAGATGATGTGAAAGCGGCGGGAATCGACAGGCTTGCCGTCGCCGACCATCGCTTCCCACCATCCGGCCTCCGGTTCTTCGGGCGACGATGCGGCATGCGCATCCGGTGACAGCCCGGTGAAGATCACGACATGGTTGTCGCCTGCGGCGCTCGGCTCACCCCAGGTTTCGTAGGCAAGCTGGACTTCGGGAAGCACGCCGCCGCGAAACATCTTCAGCGGCTGCGGCAGCGTGAGAATCTTTCTTGCTCGGCTCATCGATTCAACATCCGGTTCGATCGCAACACGCAGTCTAACAGCGCAGACACTCTTGATTACTGTCCGAAGCGTTCGGGCGACTCGTCCAGCCAGCGCGCTTCCTCTGCGGTCGTCGTGCGGCCGAGCACGTCGTTGCGGTACGGAAAGCGCCCGAACCTTTCGATGATGTCGCGATGCTTGCGCGCGTAATCGAGTCCGGACTGCAGGATTTTCATCGCAGGTCCCTGTTCTGCATCTTCAACAAGTGCTGCGAACAGGCGCACGCCGTTTTCCTGCACGCCGCGGTCTTCGGCATGCTGGCAGGGCATCAGGAGGAAAAAGCGTTCGAGCGGCGCAAGCTCGCGATCCTCGCCACGCGATACCGTCTCGCGCGAAAGGCGCAATGCGCGTGCATCGCCCGCGAATGCCTTCGCGGTGTGGCGGAAGATGTTGCGCGGAAACTGGTCAAGAAGAAGAATCAGCGCAAGCCGCGTGCGCGCCTCGCCCTCCCATTCCGCGAACCCGCCATCGAGCGCAAGCTCGACGGCATCGCCGAAACGTTCGCGGATTTCGGCATCGAGCGCATCGCCGCCCTGGAACCAGCGGCGAAACGCCGTCTCCAGCCCGGCGGCGTCTTCACTGACGCCGCCGAACCAGAAACCGGTCACTTCCGCGGGCGCGATCACTCGACCGGATTGCCGTCGGCGTCGATGAAGCGGATCTCGCCGAGCTTCAGTTCGCGTATGCCCTGCTCGATCTTCGCGCGATCGCCGACGACGACCCACACCATCTGCGAGGGATGCAGGTAGTCCTGCGCGACGTCGTTGACCGCGGCGAGATCGAGTGCGCGCACGCGCTCGGGGTAGCGGTTCCAGTAATCGAGATCAAGACCGAAACGCACGATGTCCGCCATCGAACCCATCACCGCTTTCGTCGTCTCCCAGCGGCCCGGCAACGTCTTCACGGATTCGTCCTTCACGCGCTGCAGCTCGACGGCTGTCGCCGGTTGCTTGCCGGCAATGCCGCGGAACTCGCGGTCAAGCTCCGCGAGCGATTCCTTCGTCTTGTCCGTCTGCACGGGCGCGTAGAGGAACAGCGGGCGCTGGCCGCGCGCATCCGGCAGCACGCTGTACGCGCCATACGCCCAGTGCTTGTCTTCGCGCAGGTTCATGTTCACGCGTGCGGTGAAGCTGCCGCCGAGCACGCTGTTCGCCGCATCGAATGCGATCTCGCGCGCATTGTCCTTCGGCGGCACGAGATGGCCGGCGATGATCATGCTCTGCAGCGACTGCGGACGATCGACAATGTAGACGACCGACTTCTTCGGCAACGCAGCTTCCGCGATCGACTTCTGCGGAACGTCGCCTGCACGCCAGCCGCCGAAGAGTTTCTCGAGCTTCGGTTTCAGCTCCGCCATCGTCACGTCGCCCGCGACGACGAGCGTCGCGTTGTTCGGCTTGAACCAGGTGTCGTGGAACGTGCGCAGGTCCTCGCGCGTGATGGCCGCGACATCGTCCTCGTAACCCGAGCCGGTGAACGGCAGCGCGTAGGCATGGCCTTCGCCGTACACGAGTTCCGGGAACACGCGCAGTCCCATCTGCAGCGGTTGCGTCTTCTCCTGCCGGATGCGCGCGATCTGTCCCTTCTTCAGGCGCTCAAGGTCCGCCGCCGCGAACGCAGGCTCAAGCGCCACATCCGCGAACAGCTCCAGGGATGCATCAAGGCGATTGCGCAGCGCGGACAGCACGACGAACGACATGTCGAGGTTCGAGCCTGCCGCGAGTTCTGCACCGAGCAGCGCGAGTTCCTCGCTGATCTCGAGTGCGTTCATGTCCTCGGTGCCTTCATCGAGCATGTCCATCGCAAGCGCTGCGGTGCCGGACTTCACGCCGCGATCCGATGCATAGCCCGCATCGATCTCAAGCGACATCTCGACCACGGGCACGTCGTCGCGATGCGCGAGCATGATCGAAAGACCGTTCGACAGTTCCGCGGTCTCGATGGCGGGGAACTCGACGACCGGTGCCGGACCGGCATCCGGCAGCTTGCTGCGATCGGCGCCGGTCGTTGCGACGGAATAATCCGGGTACGGCTGGTACTCGATGACGAGATCGCCGCTCGAGAGCCATTGCCGCGCAATGTCGCGCACCTGTGCGGGCGTGGCCTTCTCGAAGCGTGCGAACTTTTCCTTGTAGGCAGCGGAATCGCCGAGATACACCTCGGACGAGGCGAGAATGTCGGACTTGCCGCCGAAGCCGTCGACGCGTTCGAGATCGCGCAGGAACGCTGCACGGCGTGCGGAGCGCACGCGCCTGAGCTCATCCGCGGTCGGACCCTCGCGCAGGAACTTCGCGAGTTCCTCGTTCATGATGCGCTCGACCTTCGCTGCATCCGCGCCCTGTGCGAGCGTCGCGTCCATCTCGAAGATGCCGGCGATCTCGAAGGAATAGACGACGGCGTCGACATCCGTTGCGAGCTTTTCGTCGATCACGAGGCGCTGGTAGAGACGCGAATTCTTGCCGCGCCCGATGACGCTGGCGGCGAGTTCGAGAAGATCGGCTTCAAGGCTGCCGCGCGCCGGGACGTTCCAGGATTTCAGGATCAGCGCCTGCGGCACGCGGTCCTGCATCAGGATGCGGCGGGAGTCATCGCGCTTCGCGATCCATGCATCGGTGCGCGAAACCGGCGGGCCCGCCGGAATGTCGCCGAAGTAGTGTTCGACCTTCTTCAGCACCTCATCGGTGTTCACGTCGCCGACGATCGCGATCACCGCGTTCGCCGCACCGTAGTAGTCGCGGAACCACTGCTTGACGTCCTCGAGCGATGCCGCGTCCAGATCTTCCATGTAGCCGATCACCGGCCACGAGTACGGATGACCCTCCGGGAAGCTGTTTTCGAGCAGCGTGGTCCACAGCTGGCCGTACGGACGGTTCTCGCCCTGGCGTTTCTCGTTCTGCACGACGCCGCGCTGCTCGTCGAGCTTCGCCTGGTCGATCGCGCCGAGCAGGTGGCCCATGCGGTCGGATTCCATCCACAGCGTCATGTCGAGTGCGTTCTTCGGCACGTTCTCGAAGTAGTTCGTGCGGTCGTTGTTCGTCGTGCCGTTCTGCGCGGTTGCGCCGACGGACTGGAACGGACCGAAGAATTCGTCGTTGTAATTCTCCGAGCCGTTGAACATCAGGTGCTCGAACAGGTGCGCGAAGCCCGTGCGCCCTTCCTTCTCGTTCTTCGAGCCGACGTGGTACCACACGTTGACTGCAACGATGGGCGCCTTGTGATCCTCGCTCACGATCACGGTGAGACCGTTGTCCAGCACGTGGCGCGTGTGCGGGATGTCGAGATCGTTCTCGGCTGCAGCCGCAGACAGCGGCAGTGCAAGCACGAGCATGGCGAGGTGTCGCAGTGCTGTGGATGTCTTCATCACGATGCTCCTTCGCTCTTCATTTCTTCTTGCGCTTGTAGTGACTGATCATGCGTTTCTTCTTCTGCACCTGGCGCGGCGTCAGCGTGTTGCGACGGCCGGCAAAAGGGTTCTCGCCGGACTTGAACTCGATGCGCACCGGCGTGCCGTAGAGGTCGAAACGTTCGCGGAACAGGTTCTCCAGATAGCGCCGGTAGGCATCCGGCACGCGCTCGGTCTGGTTGCCGTGAATCACGATCACCGGCGGCCGCTTGCCGCCCTGGTGCGCGTAGCGCAGCTTGATGCGGCGGCCGCGCACGAGCGGCGGCTGGTGCATCTGCACCGCGCTCTCCAGCGCGCGCGTCAGCTCCGAGGTTGAAAGCTCGCGCATCGCCGCGGCGTGCGCTTCGCCCACGGAGCCGAACAGGTCGCCGACGCCGGTGCCGTGCAGCGCCGAAATGAAATGCAGGCGCGCGAACGACAGGAACGGCAGGCGAATATCAAGTTCGACCTTGATGCGGTCGCGTTGTTCCGCCGGCAGCCTGTCCCATTTGTTCACCGCAAGCACGATCGCGCGGCCGCGATCGAGCGCAAGGCCTGCAAGCGAGGCGTCCTGGTCGGTGATGCCTTCGCGTGCGTCGAACACGATGATGACGACATGCGCTTCCTCGATCGCCTGCAGCGTCTTCACGATGCTGAATTTCTCGATCGCCTCGCTGACGCGGCTCTTGCGCCGCACGCCCGCGGTATCCACGAGCGTGTAGCGCACATCGTCGCGCTCGAACGGCACGGCGACGGCGTCGCGCGTGGTGCCGGGCTGGTCGAACGCAACCAGCCGGTCCTCGCCGATGAGACGATTGATGAGCGTGGACTTGCCGACGTTGGGCCGGCCGATGACGGCGACGCGAATGCGGTCCGCGTCGTCTTCGGGCAGGGAGTCGGTTTCCGGGAACGGCGCGAGCACGTCGTCGATGAGGCTCGCAACGCCCTGGCCGTGCGCGGCGGAAATCGCGCGCGGCTCGGCGAGCCCCAGCGCGTGAAAGTCCGCGCCGACGATGTCGCCTGGCATGCCTTCGGTCTTGTTCACGGCAAGCCACACCGGCTTGCCGGAACGGCGCAGCTCCGCGGCGATGCGTTCGTCGTCCGCGGAAATGCCCGCGCGGCCGTCGACGACGAACACCGCGGCATCCGCTTCGGCGAGTGCCTTCATGCTCTGCTTCAGCATGAGCGCGTCGATGCCCGCGGCAGCGCCGGTAATGCCGCCCGTGTCGATGACGATGTACGGCCGCGCGCCGACCTTGCCGAAGCCGTACTGGCGGTCGCGCGTGAGGCCGGGCTCGTCCGCCACCAGCGCATCACGGCTGCGCGTGAGGTGATTGAACAACGTGGACTTGCCGACGTTGGGACGGCCGAGGAGAGCGATTACCGGCAACATGCGATTGGTTCTTCCCGGGGATGAAGCGCGTGCGAAGCGTGTGCTTCGCACGTATGCGAGACAGTCCCGGATCCCCGTTCCGCGACCGTCTCGATGGAATCAGCCGGTCTCGCCGCTGTCCGTTGCGTCGGCGCGCCGGTAGGCGGCCAGTTCGCCGTCTTCGCTCAGCACGATCAGCAGGTCGTCCACGACGAGCGGACGCGCGCGAACCGGATCGCCGGTGTGCGAAACGCGGGCCGCCATTTCACCGCTGCTGATATCGAGAAAGTGCAGGTAGCCGTCGTAGTCGCCGACGACCAGCAGGCTGCCGAAGACGACGGGGCCGGTGAGTTCGCGGTCGTGCATGCCGGACTGCGTCCACGCGGTTGCACCCGACAGGCGGTCGTAGCCGATCACCGTGCTGTCGACATCCGTCGCGTACACGTTGCCCCAGCCCACGGCCGGCGCCTGCACGGACGACAGTTCGCGCCGCCACAGCACTTCACCGGATTCAACTGCGATCGCAGCGACGTTGCCATTGAAGCTCGTTGCGTACAGTTCATTGCCGAACAGCGCGAGCTTGCCGTCCACGTCGACGATTTCCTCGAGTTCGGAGGCACCGCCCGGTATCGCGATCGTCGCTTCCCAGATCATGCGTCCGTCTTCCGGCGCGAGCGCGGCAACCTTGCCGTTGTCGAATCCCACGAAGATGCGCTGACCGTCGCTCACCGGCGTCGACAACCCGCGGATGGTGAGCGTTGGCACTTCGCGCAGCGTATCCCAGCGCTGCTCGCCGGTCGCCGCGTCGAGCGCGACGACCCTGCCGTCCGTCGTGCGCAGCACGATGAGACCGAACGCCATGAGCGGCTGCGCGAGCAGTTCGCCGCCCACGCGCGCCTGCCACAGCGCCTCGCCGGTTGCAGCGTCGAGCGCCAGCACGTCGCCATCGCGCGAACCGACCGCAACGCGTCCGTCCGCGACTGCGGTGCCGGCCGAGAAGCGCAGTGCGCCGGAATCGCCCCAGAAGCTGAACCCGGCGGTGTCGTGCTCCCACACCTCGTCGCCGTCGGAGAGACGGAATGCGCGCACGGCGCCCTCGCTGTCTGCAACGTAGACATTCGTGCCATCGCTCGCCGGCACCAGGCCGTAGCGAAGATCCGCACTAAGATCGCCGACCTCCACGGACCAGGCGCGCGTGATGGACGCGGTGGCATCGAAGTCCACCAGCTCGGCGGGCGGGTGCAGCGCGTTGCTCGCGCATGCGCCCAGCATCAGCGCTGCGGACAGCGTCAGCAGGCGTCTCATTCGCCGGATTCTCCGCTGTCGCCGGCTGCTTCGTCGGCGGCGGGTGATTCGCTCGCGCCGAACAGCGCATCGAGCGGCATGGCGAGATTGTCGAGCTTCATCTGCACGCGGCGCGTATCGCCGCCCGCACCTGCCGCTGCGATCGCAGCGTCGTATGCCGCGCGCGCATTCTCGCGGTCACCGGCGGCCAGGAACGCATCGCCACGCACTTCCTCGAACAGCGCCTCGAACTCGCCGGCGCTGCTCACGTCGAGCACGCGATGCACGTCGGCCAGTTCGTTCAGCTGGAAATGCACACGTGCAAGACGCAGCCGCGCGACCAGGGCGAGCTCGTCGTCGTCCGCATGATCGAGAACCCAGCGCAGCGATTCCGCCGCCGCCGCGTACTCGTCGGCCTCGACCTGGGCGGCGGCGAGCTTGAGCGTCGCAAGCGACGCATACGGCGTGCCGGCGTAGTCGTTCTGCAGTTCGCTGACGGCGGCCTGGAGCGCATCCTTGTCGCCGGTCGAGGCGTGCGTGATGACGTTTTCGTATTTCTGCGACGCGGCTTCCGCCTGCTCCAGCTGGTGCTGCAGCCACATCCGCCAGCCGCCGACGGCGATCACACTGATGACGAGACCGCCGATGATGTACCAGCGATTCTCCTGCCACCAGGTCTTGATGCCTTCGATCTGTTCCTTCTCGTGCGTGTAAACGTCCACGTCAGTTCTCCATCGGTTCCCGACCGAATGATTGATTGTCAGTCTGCACTGGCGAGCCGCGCGAGCAGTCCGCCGATATCCGTCAATGGCAGGCGTTGCTGTTCGCGATCCTCGCGCAGGTATTTCACGCCGATCGCGTCCGCTGCCAGTTCTTCGTCACCCAGGATGAGCGCGACGGCCGCGCCACTCTTGTCCGCGCGCCGGAATTGCGCCTTGATGCCGCCGCCGCCGAGGTTCGTGCTGAGGCGCAGGCCGGGCACCTTAGCCCGCCATTCCTCGGCAAGCAATAACCCGCGCCGCGCCGCCTCCGCGCCTGCGAGCACCAGGTAGGCGTGCGCGGCGGAAACCTCCGGCAGGCTGTCCTGCGCCTCAAGCAGCGCGATCAGCCGCTCGATGCCAAGACCCCAGCCGATGGCGGGCGTCGGGCGTCCGCCGAGCAGTTCCACCAGGCCGTCGTAGCGTCCGCCCGAACACACCGCGGCCTGGGCGCCAAGCCGGTCGGTCGTCCACTCGAACACGGTGCGGTTGTAGTAATCGAGCCCCCGGACCAGCAGCGGATTCAGCGTGACCGCGAGGCCTGCGTCGCGCAGCAGCGCGCAGAGCGACTCGAAGTGCGCGCGCGATTCGTCATCCAGGTATTCGGCGAACTTCGGTGCGTCCGGCAGCAGCCGGCGCGTGCCGTCGTGCTTGCTGTCCAGCAAGCGCAGCGGATTGTTCTCAAGCCGGCGCCGGCCGTCGTCATCGAGATCGTTCGCGTAGCGTGAAAAATATTCCACCAGCGCTGCGCGGTAGCGCAGCCTGGATTCCGCCGAGCCGAGCGAGTTCAGTTCGAGCTGCAGGCCTTCCACGCCGAGTTCGCGCCACAGCGCGGCGCTGACGAAGATCACTTCCGCGTCGACATCGGGACCGGCGAGGCCGAAAGCCTCGACGCCGAACTGGTGAAACTGGCGGTAGCGTCCCTTCTGCGGACGCTCGTAGCGGAACATCGGACCGCGATACCACAGCTTCTGCGTCTGGTTGTGCAGCAGGCCATGTTCGATGGCGGCGCGCACGCAGCCCGCGGTGCCTTCGGGACGCAGCGTGAGACTGTCGCCGTTGCGGTCCGCGAAGCTGTACATCTCCTTCTCGACGATATCCGTGACCTCGCCGATGGAGCGCGCGAACAGCGGTGTCGGCTCGACGATCGGCAGCCGTATCTCCGCGTAGCCGTAGGCATCGAACACGCGCATGGCGGCGGCTTCCACCCGCTGCCAGGTGGCCGTCTGCGCGGGCAATATGTCGTTGAAGCCCCGGATGGACTGGATCGTGTTGCTCAAAGGCGGTTCCCTGCGAAGATTCCGTGCGCTCAGTTCGCCGGCACGTTCACGGTAAAGCGCGCCGTGCTGTCCTGGCGCCGGTAGCGATCGAGATTGAAACGTTCGCCGCCGACATACACTTCGACGCCGTCGGTGTTGCCGACGAACAGCCGCAACTGTCCCGTGGCACTGATCTCACGGCGCGCACCGGCGCCGATCAGGTCGTAAAGAATCGGCCGGCCTTTCGCGTCGTAGACCTCGACCCAGGATTCCTCGGTGAACTCGAGCACGAGACCACCGCGCGCGCCCCGCGCAGGACGTGTCGTCGCGGGCCGCGAAATGACCGGCGGCGATTCCTGCACCTGCGGCTCCGGCTGTACCACGGCCTGGGCGGGAGATTGCGCGCCCGCGGATGCATCATCGGCAGCGGGTTCATTTTCCGGAACACGCTCCACCGGTCCCTGGTCGTCCTCGCCGGCAAGACCGGCGGAATCCGTCGTCCTGCCGGCGGTTGCGTTCTCCTGCGGCGGCGTGAACGCCGGCTGCTCCGCCGGGACGGGAATGACGTCGGTCGTATTCGACATCACGAAGTCGCCGCCGCCTTCCTGCTGGTAATACCACCAGCCGGCCAGAAGCACGCCGAGCACAAGCAGGAAGACCCAGCCGAACCAGCCGACCCACGCACGCGAGCGGTGTTCATCCATGCGCGGGCCATCGGGACGCGAGGCGACCAGTGCCGGATCCGCCGGCTGTTGCGCAGCCTCGTACTCCGCCACCAGTTCCGCGGGATCAAGGCCGAGCAGCCGCGCGTAATTGCGCAGGTGTCCCTTGACGAAGATCGGCGCGCCGAGTGCGGCGTAATCGTCTTCTTCCAGCGCGGCGAGCAGTCGCTGGTCGATATGCAGTTCGCTGCTCGCCTGCACGAGTGTCAGGCCGCGCCTTTCGCGCTGCCTGCGCAGCCGGCTGCCGGGCTGTGCAGGAGTTTCCGCTGTCTCACCGGTCATCCGGGATCACCTCATCGAGTGCTTTCGGAAAGCTGGCGCGCTTCGGGCGATTCCGGGAAGTCGCGCTGCAGGATGTCCGCGTAGCGTTGCGCGGCCGCGTCATCGTCAAGGCTGCGCTCGATGCGAACGCCGAGCAGCAGTCCGTCCGGTCCGAGACGCTGCACGCCTTCGAGACGCTGCAGGAATCCGCGGGCCGCAAGATCCTCGCCCTGCTCGAGGCTGAGCGATGCCATGTGCCACAGCGCAAGGCGATACGTCGGCTCCATCGCCAGCGAGCGGCGGAAATGCTGCGCGGCGCGTTCAAGCTCGGGAATGCGTCGCGCGCACATGCCCGCGTTTGCATACGCAATCGCCGGGCGCGCAAACGTCGGCATGCGCGCGACATCGAGAAATATCTTCTCGCCATCGCGGTAGCGGCCGCGCTCGCAGTAATACGCGGCGACATTGTTCAGCACGGCGGTGTTGTCGCGCGCGAGCCGCGCAGCGTCCTCGTAGTACTCGTCCGCGTCGTGATATTCCCGCGCGCGCGCGAGGATCATGCCTTTCACGAGGTGCGCTTCCGCGAGGCTCCGGTCCTGGTCAAGCGCCTTGTTGATCTTCTCCATCGCGACATCCGGCTCGCCGCGATCAAGATACGCGGCGGCAAGCCGCGCGTTGTAGCGCGCGGCATCGGTATCCGAACCGCGATTCGGCGCGGTGGATACGCAGGCAGACAGCAGCACGGCGCAGAGCGGAAGGACCAGGATCGCTTTCATCGTGTCGGCACTCTCGTCATGTGATCGGCCATGCGCTCCGCGCGGCGGCTCTTGTCGAGTACTTGTCCGGCGAGCTGTCCGCAGGCGGCGTCGATGTCCTCGCCGCGCGTGCGGCGCGTGACGGTGACCAGCCCCTTGCGGATGAGAATGTCACGGAATGCGTTGATGCGTTCTTCCGGCGAACGCCGGTACGGCGTGCCGGGAAACGGATTGAACGGAATGAGGTTCACCTTGCACGGCAGTCCGTTCAGGAGTTTCGCAAGCTGGCGTGCGTGCTCGTCCTTGTCGTTGACGCCGTCAAGCATGACGTACTCGACATAGATGTGCCGGTGCGCCTTCTTCTTCACGTACGCCCAGCAGGCGTCCATGAGTTCGGCGATCGGATACTTGCGGTTGATCGGCACGAGCACGTCGCGCAGTTCGTCGTTCGGCGCGTGCAGCGAAACGGCAAGCGCAAAATCGATTTCGTCGTTCAGGCGATGCATCGCGGGCACGATGCCGGACGTGCTGACCGTCACGCGGCGTTTCGAAAGGCCGTAACCGAAATCGTCCATCAGCACCTTCAGCGCCTTCACCACGTTCGCGTAGTTCGCGAGCGGCTCGCCCATGCCCATGAAGACGATGTTGGTGATGATGCGCTCGCCCTTCACGTAACCGAGCTGGTTGTTGGCGAGCCACACCTGGCCGACGATTTCCGCCGCCGAGAGATTGCGGTTGAAGCCCTGCTGCGCGGTCGAGCAGAAGGTGCAGTCGAGCGCGCAGCCGACCTGCGAGGAAATGCACAGCGTGCCGCGCTCGCGCTCGGGGATGAACACGGTCTCGATGCCGTTCTTCGTGTCCATGCGAAGCAGCCACTTGTGCGTGCCGTCGGCGGATGCCTTGTCGACGATGACATCGGGCGCGCGCACTTCGGCGCATGCCACGAGTTTTTCACGCAGCGATTTCGCGATGTCCGTCATCGCGTCGAAATCCGCCACGCCCGCGCCGTAGATCCACTTCATGACCTGCCGCGCGCGGAACGCCTTCTCGCCGATGGAGACGAAATATTCCTCCATCTCTTCGCGCGGCATTCCGAGCAGGTTCACTTTGGCTACGGCGTCGGTCACTTCAATTCCCGGTCAGTTTGTCGCCCGGCGATGGCCGGGCGATTGCATCGGTTCAACGCGTGCGCGGGCAGATTTCGCTGTCCTTGAAAAAGAACGCGATCTCGTGCTTCGCCGTTTCCGCGGCGTCCGAGCCGTGCACGACGTTCTCATCGACACTGTTCGCGAAGTCCGCGCGGATCGTGCCGGGTGCGGCATCCTTCGGATTCGTCGCGCCCATGACTTCGCGGTTCTTCGCGATCGCGTTCTCGCCTTCCAGCACCTGCACCATCACCGGAC
>CAZRFE010000012.1:16118-44209 GCA_964599565.1 uncultured Gammaproteobacteria bacterium | reverse complement strand
GCGGTGTCGGATTTCGAGTTCGAGTTCCAGATGGCGGCCATGAACCGGCATCTCGGCCCGGACGTGGAAACCCTGTTTCTCACGCCGGGCGAGCATTTCACGTTCATTTCCTCGAGCCTTGTGCGCCAGGTGGCGTCACTGGGCGCCGACGTTTCCGATCTCGTCCACCCGGAAGTCGAGGCCGCGCTGAAGGAGCGCTATCGCCCGGCGTGATGTAAAATCCGAGCGTTTCGCTCAACTATTCCGGGAAATTCCAGGACCATGGCGCTCAAGATCACCGCCGAGTGCATCAACTGCGACGTCTGCGAACCGGTATGTCCGAACAGCGCGATATACCAGGGCGTGGAAATCTACGAGATCGACCCCGATCTGTGTACGGAATGCGTCGGCCATTTCGACGAGCCGCAATGCCAGACCGTCTGCCCGGTCGACTGCATTCCGCTCGATCCCGATCGCGCGGAGACGCGCGAGCAACTCCAGGAAAAGTACGAACGGATCCAGGAAGCCCTGAAGGAGTCGTGATGAAGTCTTTCGGCCTGCGCTGCCGCGCCGTTGTTTCGGTTGTTTCCCTTTTTCTTCTTGCTCCCGCACTCGCGCTCGCCGATACGGCCCCGCAGCGCGCGGGAATCGCGAGCGCGCATCCGCTCGCCGATGCCGCGGGTTACGAGGTGCTTGAGAAGGGCGGCAATGCGTTCGATGCCGCGGTCGCCGTCAGCGCTGCGCTCGCGGTGGTCGAGCCCTTCAGCTCGGGGCTTGGCGGCGGAGGATTCTATTTATTGCATCGTGCTGATGACGGTTTCGAGGTGATGGTCGATGGCCGTGAAACGGCGCCGGCCGCCGCAACGCCGGACATGTATCTCGATGAGAACGGCAACGTCGATCGCTCGCGCGTGCTTGAGGGCGCGCAGTCGGCGGCAATTCCCGGCACGCCCGCGGCACTCGTGCATATCGCCGGCAAGTACGGCCAGCTGCCGCTGGAAACATCGCTCGCACCCGCCATCCGGCTGGCGGCGGACGGTTTTCCGCTGGATCGAAGATTCGCGGCGATGATCGAGGACAATCTCGAAAAGCTGAAGCGCCACTGCGCACCCGGCTGCCCGTTTCTCGTCAACGATGAGAAACCGTTTCCCGCCGGCGATGTCCTGCGCCAGCCCGAGCTTGCACAGACGCTCACATCGCTCGCAAAGCGCGAAGGCGAGTCGTTCTACCGCGGCGAGATCGCAGCGATGCTCGTTGACGCCGTGCGTTCGCGCGGCGGTATCTGGACGCGGGAAGACCTGGCGAACTATCGCGTCAACGAGCATGCGCCGGTGCGCGGCGAATACCGCGGCTACACGATAACGACAGCGGCACCGCCGTCATCCGGCGGCATCACGCTGCTTGAGACGCTGAACATTCTCTCCGGGTTCGATCTCGATGCCATGCCGCGCGATCTTCGCGTGCATTACATCGTCGAAGCCTGGCGGCGCGCCTACCGCGATCGCAATGAATATCTCGGCGATCCCGCCTTCGTCGACGTTCCACGCGCGCGTCTCACGCACCCGCTGTACGCCGCGGGCCTGCGCGCCGGCATCACCACGAAGGCGACACCGTCGGCCAGCCTGCCATCCGTCGCACCGGGCCAGGAAGGAAGCCACACGACGCATTTCTCGATCATCGACAAGGAAGGCAATCGCGTCGCCGCAACACAGACCGTGAACTTCCGTTTCGGTGGCGGCGTTGTCGCTGCGGGCACGGGCGTGACACTCAACAACGAGATGGACGATTTCACCGCCAAGCCCGGCGTGCCGAACGGTTTCGGGCTCGTGCAGGGCAAGGCGAATGCCGTGCAGCCGGGAAAGCGCCCGCTGTCCTCGATGGCGCCGACGTTCGTCGAATCGCAACACGGTGTCGCGATTCTCGGCACGCCGGGCGGTTCGCGCATCATCAGCATGGTCACGCTCGGCGTGCTGGATTACGTGCACGGCGGCGATGCCGAACGCATGGCGTCCCTGCCGCGTTTTCATCACCAGTACCTGCCCGATGCGATCGAGTACGAATCCGGCGCCTTCGACGATGAAATCATCAGGCAACTGCGCGCGCGCGGGCATGCGCTGAAAGCAACGTCGCGCGCCTACGGCAACATGAATGTCGTGACCTGGAATCGCGACACCGGCGACGTCGGCATCGCGCATGATCCGCGCAACGCCGAAGCGCGCGTCGATTTCTGATCGAAAGGAAACCGAGATGAGCACATTGCCTGCCTGCCCGGAATGCGCGTCGGCATTCACCTACGAAGACCGCGGCCAGTTCGTCTGCCCGGAGTGCGGGCATGAATGGCTGCCGCAGGCAGCGGCGGCGGAAGAAGGAAAGACCGTCCGTGATGCGCACGGCAACGTGCTTCGCGACGGCGACGCGGTCACGGTGATCAAGGACCTGAAGGTGAAAGGCGCCTCGTCGGTCGTGAAGGTCGGCACGAAGGTGAAGAACATCCGGCTCGTGGAAGGCGATCACGACATCGACTGCCGGATCGAGGGATTCGGCGCGATGAAGCTGAAATCGGAATTCGTGAAGAAAGCGTAGGGCGTATCGCGTGCAAGGAAAAAGCGGGCCGAAGCCCGCTTTTTTTTTTGTACTGCATGCTTCTCTTATGCAGGCATCGCCTGCAGGCGATAGCCGCGCAACCGCTGCGCGAAATTCGCCAGCGCCTCGACGCCGCTCTTCTCGGCTTCCTCGCACCAGTGGCGGAACGATTCGACCAGCTTCTCGTTGGAGAGCGTGGAGGACTCCCACAGTTTCTGCAGGCGCTCGCGGAAGTCGTGCACGGTCTTCAGCCGTTCGTTCTTCTCGAGCAGCAGGTTCAGGCTGTGTCTCGCCTTCTCGTCGAGCAGCGACGCTTCGCGCACGAACAGCATGCGCGCCTTGCGCCCGGCCTCGGCAATCTCGCTCTTCACCGTCGGCAGCGTCACGTGCGAGGTGTAGTCGCGCAGCACATGCAGGCGCGCGACGATCACGGCCTTCACGGTGTCGAGATCAAGCTGCCGGCGTTCGACGTCGACGGACGGCGTCGGCGCCACGCGGCGAACCTTCGCAAGACCAAGGAAGCCGAGCACCTTGATGTACAGCCAGCCGATGTCGAACTCGCCGCGACGCAGCGCGAACTTCGCGGAACTCGGATATGCGTGGTGGTTGTTGTGCAGTTCCTCGCCGCCCATGATCACGCCCCAGGGCATGACGTTCGTCGCCGCGTCCTTGCACTCGAAGTTGCGGTAACCGAAGTAGTGGCCGATGCCGTTGATGACGCCCGCGGCAAGCACGGGAATCGTGATCATCTGGATCGCCCATACGGTCAGGCCCAGTGCGCCGAACAGCACGACGTTGATCACGAGCAGCAGCGAGACGCCGAGAATCGGAAAGCGCGAATACACGTTGCGCTCGACCCAGTCATCCGGCGTGCCGCGGCCGAACTTCTCCAGCGTCTCTGCCTTGTTCGCCTCGACGCGGTAGAGTTCCGCACCTTCGAGCAGCACCTTCTTCAGGCCGAGCACCTGCGGGCTGTGCGGATCTTCGGCGGTTTCGCACTTCGCGTGATGCTTGCGATGCACGGCCACCCAGTCCTTCGTCAGCATCGCCGTCGTCATCCACAGCCAGAAGCGGAAGAAATGACGCACGCCTTCATTGAGGTCGAGGCCGCGATGCGTCGCATCGCGATGCAGGTAAAGCGTCACGGCCGTCACGGTGATGTGCGTGACGATGAGCGTGTAAAGAACGATCGCCCAAACGGGCGCGTCGAGTAATCCGTTCAACAAGCTGTTGATCATGAAGAAAAAACCTGCCATAGGCGTTAAAGTTGTGGCCGCACTATAGGGCATTCCCGGCAGGGGGGTCTACACGGGAATAACCCCTCGCGCGCCCGGTTGATGATTTACAGTAGCGCGCTGCAGCAGGAGAAGACGATGTCCGGCGACATCCTGGTTTCCGTGGAAAATCTCTGGCGCCGCTACGGCGATCTTGTCGCGGTGCGCGATCTTGGCTTCGAACTGCGCCGCGGCGAAGTGCTTGGCTTCCTCGGCCCCAACGGCGCGGGCAAGTCGAGCACCATGCAGATGCTGGCCGGCTGCCTTGCGCCGAGCGCGGGACGCATCCGTCTTGGTGGGATCGACCTTCTCGATGAACCGGACCGGGCAAAGGCGCTGCTTGGCTACCTGCCGGAGCAGCCACCCGTCTACCCGGAGCTTTCGGTACGCGAGTACCTGCGCTTCTGCGCAAGGCTGCATGCCGTGCCGCGACGCGAGGTTGCGCGCGCGATGGATACTGCGCTTGAGCGTTGCGGACTCGGCGAGGTGAGCCGTCGCCTGGTCGGAAATCTCTCCAAGGGCTACCAGCAGCGCGTCGGCATCGCGCAGGCCATCATCCACGAACCCGCCATCGTCATTCTCGACGAACCGACCGTCGGGCTCGATCCGATACAGATCCGCGAAATCCGCGAACTCATCCGCGCGCTCGGCCGCGATCACAGCGTCATTCTTTCCACGCACATTCTTCCGGAAGTGCAGATGCTGTGTTCGCGCGTACTCATCATCAACCGCGGGCGCGCGGTGTACAGCGACAGCATGGACAGGCTCGATGCCGGCATGCACGCCGATGCGACCGTGATCGGCGCGGCGCGGCTCCCGGATGCCGATGCGCTGGCAAGGCTTCCCGGCGTCAAGCGCGTGGAGATGCTCGGCGAGACGCGCGCGCGGCTGCGGCACGACGGTTCACAGGATGTCCCGCAGCGCATCGCAACGCTCGCGGTGGAAGGCGGCTGGGGACTGTTCGAACTCGTGCCGGAACGAAAGACGCTGGAACAGGTGTTCGTGGAACTGACGTCGGGCGATGGCGCCGAGGCGAAGGAGGACGCTGCATGAAGACGTTGTCCATGTCGCTGACGATCGCGCGCAAGGAACTGCAGACGCTGTTTCTCGCGCCGCTCGCGTGGATCGTGCTTGCCGTCGTGCAGTTCATTCTCGCGTGGATGTTCCTCGTGCAGCTCGATGGTTTCTCCGCGGTCCAGGCGCAGTACGCCTCCTACCAGGCGACGCCGCCCGGCGTTGGCGATCTCATCGTTGCACCGCTGTTCTCCGCGGCATCCATCGTGATGCTGATGGTCGTGCCGCTCATGACCATGCGGCTCGTTGCGGAAGAAAGGCGCAGCGGCACGCTCACGCTGCTGCGCGCCGCTCCCGTGAGTACGGCGTCCATCGTGCTTGGCAAGTTCGCCGCCACGCTCGCGTATCTCGCCGTCCAGGTCGTGCTGATCGCGGCCATGCCGCTCGCACTTGCCATCGGCACGGATCTCGATGTCGGGCGTCTCATCGCGAGCATGCTCGGCCTGTTCTTGATGACGGCTGCATTCGCAAGCGCGGGCGTGTTCATGTCCACGCTGACACGACAGCCGGTTGTCGCGGCGGTTGCAACCTTCGGCCTGCTGCTGCTCCTGTGGCTCGTCAACGCAGCCGGAGCGGGAGAGCAGGGCGTCGCCGACTGGCTGTCGCTGCTGAACCATTACCACGCGATGCTGCGCGGCGTGTTCGCGACCGGCGATGTCATCTATTACCTCGTCTTCATGGCCGCGTTCCTCGCGTTCAGCGCGCGCCGCCTCGATGCCGAACGCGTGCAGGCGTAAGGAGACGACATGCAGACAGGCAACCGCATGCAGTGGTTTCTTCGCTTTCAGAACGCGCTGTTCGTGGTGCTCGTGCTTGTGCTGCTCGGCAGCGTCGCGTGGCTCGGCGAACGCTACAGCATCGCGTTCGACTGGACGGCGAACCAGCGAAACTCGCTCACCGATGAAAGCGCTGCGTTGCTGGAAGCGCTGCCGGCGCCCGTTTCGATCACGGCGTTCGCGAGCGACGACGAAATGCTTCGCACGGGCATCCGCACCCTCATCGAGCGGTACCAGCGGGTGAAACCGGACATTGCGCTTGAATTCGTGAATCCCGATCTCTCGCCGGAACGCGCGCGTGCCGCCGGCGTACGTTTCGACGGCACGCTCGTGATCCGTTACCAGGGACGCGAAGAGCAGATCAGCAGCGCGAACGAGAGCACGATCAGCCAGGCGATCGCGCGGCTCGTGCGCGGCAAGGATGCGTGGGCCGTGTTCATGACCGGTCACGGCGAGCGCGCGCACGACGGCCGCGCGAATTTCGATCTCGCAACGCTCGGCGCGGAACTCGTGCGGCAGGGCTTTCACGTGCAGGCGCTGAATCTCGCGAGAACCGCGCTGCCGGACAACACCGGCATTCTCGTTGTCGCGGGACCGCGGGTTGCGTGGCTGCCCGCGGAAACCGCGCGCGTGAAGCAGTATCTCGATGCCGGCGGCAACCTGCTGTGGCTGACCGATCCGGAAGGCGTCGCGCCGCTGCCGGAACTGGAAGACGCATTGAACATCGCCGTGAAGCCCGGCACGGTCGTGGATGCAACGACGCAACTGCTCGGCGTTGCGGATCCCACCATTGCCGTCGTGACGGATTATCCCGCCGCGGGACCGGCGGGGGGACTCACGCTGATGAGCCTGTTTCCGCGCGCGGCCGCACTCGCCGCGCACGGCGATGCCTGGACGTCCGTTCCCTTCCTGCGCGCGCTGCCGGAGAGCTGGCGTGAGACCGGTCCGCTTGCCGGCAATGTCACGCCCGGCGAGAACGAAGAGATGGGACCGCTCACCGTCGGCATCGCGCTGGAACGCGCGAAGGATGCCGGTGTGCAGCGCGTTGTCGTGATCGGCGACGGCGATTTCGCCTCGAACGCGTTCATCGGCAACCAGGGCAACCGCGATCTCGCCGTGAACATCTTCAACTGGCTCGGCGCCGAGGACACGCTGCTCGACATTCACGTCAAGCAGGCGCCGGACATCGTCCTCGACCTTGGCCGCGGGGCACAGATCGCCATCGCGGTCGGCTTTCTCCTGCTGTTGCCGCTGGCGCTGCTCGGCGCGGGCGTGCTTGTATCCCTGCGGCGACGCAAGCGCTGATGCATCGCCGCTTGCGCACCAATCTCCTTCTCGCCGCCGTGATCGCGGCGCTTGGCATGTTCATCTGGCTTGCGCCGGAACCGACGTCCGGCACGCAGGTTGCGGTATTTGCGCCGGATGCATCCATCACGCGCATTGACGTGTTCGACAGCGGCGCGCTGCGGTTCACCGTGCAGGCTGACGGCGATCAATGGAATGTCACCGCGCCGTTCGCGCTTCCCGCCGACGAATTCCAGGTGAATGCATTGCTTGATTCGCTGCATGAGCCCGTGCGACGCCGTTACGCGGCCGCTGATGCGGATCTCGCGGCGCTGGGTCTTGAACAGCCGCGCTGGCGGCTGCATGTGAACGGACATGAGCTGCTGCTCGGCGACCGAACGGCGCTCGGCAGCGAGCGCTACCTGCTGAAGGATGGCTTCGTGTATCTCGTTGGCGACGTGCTGAGTTACCGCGTGCAGCGCAACCCGCTGGATTACGCCAGCCGGCGCGTTCTGCCCAAGGCGCGCGATGTGCAGTCCATCGCGCTGCCGGACGGCACGCGACTTGCGAAATCCGGCGTTGCGTGGACATTGCAGCCGGAAGATTCCGCGGTCACGACGGATGCACTGCATGCGCTCGTGGACGCATGGCGGCATGCCACGGCATTGAACGTCACGCCCGCGGATTCCGTACCGCGCGACGGCGAGGTGTCGATAACATTTGATGACGGAACGGAACTCCGTTTCGGCGTGGAGATTCGCGATGAGACATTGCTGCTCACGCGCGCGGATCCCGCTGTCACGTATTTCCTGCCGCGCGCGGCTGCAGAAGAACTGCTTGCGTTGCCGCCGTCCGCGCAACACCACGAGTGAACGGCGTGCCTGAACTTCCCGAAGTCGAAACCACGCGCCGCGGCGTTGCGCCGCATCTCGAGCATCGCATCGTGGAGAAGGTCATCGTGCGGCATCGCGGCCTGCGCTGGCCGGTGCCGCGCGCGCTCGCAAGGACGCTCGAAGGCGAGCGGCTCAATGCCATCGAGCGCCGCGCGAAATATCTCCTGTTCCGTTTCGCCTCCGGCACGCTGCTGCTGCATCTCGGCATGTCCGGACACCTGCGCGTCATTCCTGCGGCAACGCCGCCTGGAAAGCACGACCATCTCGACATCATCTTCGACGGCGACCGCTGCCTTCGCTTCAACGATCCGCGCCGCTTCGGGAGCGTGCACTGGACAACGGGCGATCCTTCGGCGCACGCGCTGCTCGAGCGTCTTGGTCCCGAGCCGCTGTCGGATGCATTCGACGGCGATCAGCTGTTCGAGAAATCGCGCAGGCGAAAGCTCGCCGTGAAACTGTTCATCATGAACGCGGCCATTGTTGTCGGTGTCGGCAACATCTATGCAAGCGAAGCCTTGTTCCTTGCCGGCATTCGCCCCGGCCGCGCTGCCGGGCGAATCACGCGCATCGAGTACGCACGCCTCGCCGAAGCGATACGCACCGTCCTGCAGAAAGCGATCGCGAAAGGCGGCACGACACTCCGCGACTTCACGCAGCCTGACGGCAACACCGGCTACTTCAGCCTTCATCTCAATGTCTATGATCGTGCCGGCGAGCCGTGCCGGACATGCGGTACGGAAATAAGGCAGAAGGTGATGGGGCAACGCAGTACGTACTGGTGTCCTTCCTGCCAGTCGTGATCCTGACGGGTCCGTGATGCGCCGTGGTCAACATGATTGGCTGTCGAGAAGAACAACGGGGCCTTGCGGCCCCGTCAGGCGGAATCGATCCTTAAAAAACGCATCCATGGATCAGACGCTTTCGCGTCAGTTGTTGCCAACCGCAGCTGCAGCGAAACAAGGTCCCTTCCGGGACCTTGTCCGATTCACTCATTTCACTGAATCTTTCACCGGCAATGCCAGCAGCCATCCTTCCGGATCAATCTTCACGTCCGCTCCCGCCGGAACATCAAGCATTCCCTTTCCATTCGTCATCGCCACGCGATGCATCTCGCCATCCACGCTGACGGGAATCGGCAGCTGGAACATCGGATCATCCCACGCAAGATGCAGCGTTTCGCCGTCACGCGTCATCGTCCAGCGCGGAATGCGCGTCTGCCAGAAGTAGCGGTCGAAGAACCAGTCATAGGGTTTTCCTTCGACGCTCGCGATGACGTTCATGAAATCGCGGCTGGTCACCGTGCGGTAGGCGAACACGTCCTGGAAGCGCCGGATGGCGCTGTTGAAGTCCGCGTCTTCCATCAGCCAGCGCAAGGTGTGAATGGCGCATGCGGCCTTCGAATACACCTCGGGCACGTATGCCTCTTCCGCCACCTGGTCGGTGCCGCGAATGACAGGATTGCGGTACGCGCGGAAATTCTTCGGCGTGCAGCTTTCGCGCATGTATTCGAGGTAGCGTTCCTTGCCGGACATGACATCGACGTATACCGCGTGCGAATAGCCGCCGAAACCTTCATGTATCCACCAGTCCGCCCAGTCGCTCGCGGAAACCTTGTTGCCCCACCATTCGTGTGCGGTTTCGTGCAGCAGCAGCCAGTCGAAACCGAAATCGTTGATCTTGAAGTCGCTGCCGTACGCGACGATGGTCTGGTGTTCCATGCCGAGGTGCGGTGTTTCGACGACCCAGTACTTGTCGTTCCAGAACGGGTATTCACCGAAACGCTGCGCGAATGCACCGAGAATCTTCGGGCCCTGGTCGAGCCACATCGTGCGTGCCTTCTCTTCATGCTCGGGCAATGACCAGAAGACGATGGTCTGTGGCTGTCCGTCGAGCCGCGTGTAGGTCGTCTCGATGGGCACGAACGGCCCGACGTTGATGGCGACGTCGTACTGGTTGATCGGGTAGTGCACGCGCCATTCGCTGATGCTGCGGCCGTTCTCTTCGCGCTCGCCGAGCTTGCGGCCGTTGGTGAGGCCGACGAGGCCCGCCGGTACGCTGAGCGTGATGTCCATGCCCTCGTCCGGTTCGTCCGACGGATGATCCTTCACTGGCCACCACAGATCACCGCCGCTGCCTTGCGATGTCGTGGCGATCCACGGCGTGCCATTGGCGCTGGCACTCCACACGAAACCGTCCTTCCACGGTGGCACGAGCGCTTCGAATGGCTGTCCCGCGTAGCTCACGCGCACGGTGTGTGTCTCACCGTGCTCCCAGCCGTCGGGAATCGCGATGCGCACGAGATTGTCCTCGTGCGTGACGTTCGCGGCAGGTTTGCCGTCGACAGTGACTTCGCCGAGCGTGAGGCGGTGATCGAGCGGAATCTCGAAGACGTCCAGCGGCATCACGACATTGACGCGGATCGCGTTGCTGCCTTCGATGCGCTTGTCCGCGGGATATATGGCGATGTCGAGATCGTAGTGACGCACGTCATACGCCGCCTGCGCGGGACGCAGCGGCCCGCCCATGACTGCGGTGGATTCCCAGTCCGCGAACTTCGCCGCGTCCATTTCGACGCCCCGCCATTCGACGGTCCGGGAGCTCGCGCAACCGGCGAGCGTTGCGAGCATCAGCAACCCGGACGCGATCATGAAAGGCGACGGCCGGCGCAATGGGTTCTTCATGCGTGCACTCCTGCGGACGATTCACGGATCAAGGCACTGGAGAAGACCGTCAGCCGCGCGAATGGTTCACCACAAAAGAAAAACGGCGGTGACACCGCCGTTTTTCCGTCTCCCTGATCGCCGCGTCAGCGCTGGCTGAAGAACGCGTTCGCGGATTCCTGTTGTGCCTGCTTCTGCGCCGTGCACAGCTCGATGCTCTCGACGGCCTTCGCGAGATTGCGCGGACCGCCCGGCAGCGCGTTGATGCGCGCCGCGAAGAACGACTGCACTTCCGCCGCGCGCGCTTCGCTGCAGAAACCGTTCGCGATGCCTGGCAGGCGCGACGCATGGTCCGGCGCCATGACGCCGACCAGTGCGTCGTAGTTCTCGCGCAGCCAGTTCCAGGCGACTTCGCGATTTTCCGGTTCACGCGCGAACGCGCCCAGCAGTTGCGGCACTTCGTTGCGCTTTAGCGCGGGATCCAGCAGCAGCGCGCGCGTGCGCTGCGTGAGCTCAGGGTCCGTGGCGCCGCCGAGCGCGCCGAGAACGCTGCCGCGCACGAGTGCGTTGTCACTCGCCTTGAACAGCGCAACGAGATGCTCGTAGAAATCCGCACCGCTTTCCTGCACGGCGACGCCGAGTGCGAGATAGAAATAATCCGGCGTTACGGCATCAAGATGCAGCTCGCCGTCGCCGCCAAAGCCCGTTGCCGCGTGACCCGCATGCGTCGCGGCTTCGCGCAGCCCTGGGTGCTTGCCGACATCCGAGAGAAACTCCGCGACCGTCACGTGATGCTCGAGTGCGCGGGAATCCTCCGGCGCCTTGCCGGGCGAGAACTCCGCGGCGAGGTCGTAATCCGCGTACAGTGCGCGCGCGTAGGCGGCTGCTTCATCGCGAAGTTCGTCGGCAACGATGTGCTCCTGCACGAACGTGATGAGCGGCATCGGCGCTTCGGCAACCGCGTACTCTTTCGAATCGGCGAACGGCGCGATCGCATCCAGTGCGGTGGCCGCGTCGATCCGCCCGGCGGTGAAGGCCGGGTTGATGCCGTTCGCGAGCGAGAGTGTTTCGAGCAGCGAGAGTTCATCGGTCGCTGCGAGCAGCTTCGCGTACGCCGTGTCGTCAAGCGTCCAGTGGTAGTAGCCCGTACCGCCCGCGTTCGGCATCAGCCACGCGGGGCAGGATGCGGCTTCAAGTTCGAATTGCGCCTGCTTCTCATCGAGCAGCACGCACTCCTGCTGCACGCCGCCGTCGCTGCCGTATTTCACGCAGACCGGCAACTGCCACTGCATGTCCCTCTCGCCCCGGGAGCCGAGCGGCAGGTAACGCGCCTGGCTGAGTGCAAGCTCCACGCCATCGTCGGTGCAGTTAACTTCTGCATCGATGAGCGGAATGCCCGGCTGGAACAGGAAACTCTTGAACGCGGGCGCGATGTCCTTGCCCGCGGCGTGCGAGAGCGATTCCAGGAAATCGAACACGTCGGCGTTGCCGTAGGTGAAGCGCTTGAGATGGTATTGCACGCCTTCGCGGAACACGTCCTCGCCGAGGTACTGCTCGAACATCTGCAGCACCGACGCGCCCTTGCTGTAGGTGATGCCGTCGAACGCATTCTCGATGTCATGCGTGCTGTCGATGGGCTGGCGAATCTGTCGCGCAGTGGCGAACGTGTCCGCCCACATCGCGTAGCGCAGCGTTCGCGCGATGCCTTCCTCGACGGGATGCTCCGGATCCCACGCGGACATGACCTTCGTTTCCGTCCACGAAGCGAAGGCTTCGTTCAACCAGATGTCATCCCACCACGGCATGGTGACGAGATTGCCGAACCACTGGTGTGCAAGCTCATGCGCCATGACTTCCGCATACGCATCAAGCTGCCAGGTCGGCGCCTTTGCAGGATCGGGAATCAGGAGCAGCACTTCACGGAAGGTGATTGCGCCCGCGTTCTCCATCGCGCCCGCGGAGAAATCCGGCACCGCGATGATGTCGAGCTTCTGGTACGGATACGCAATGCCGAAATAATCCTCGAGGATCGCGACCTGCTCGCCGGTGTGCTCAAGCGCATAGGCAAGCTGCGGTCCCTTGCCTTTCGTCGCGACGCCGCGCAGCGGGACGGGACGGTCGCGGACGGCGTTCGCGGGAATCGCAGGACCTTCGACGATATCAAGCGGACCGATGGCGAATGCGATCAGGTAGGTCGGCAGCGGCTTCGTCGCTTCAAAGGTGTATTGCTGCATGCCATCGCCGATGGATTTCTTCTCCACGATGGGCGTGTTCGCAACGATGCGGTCCGATGCGGGAATCTCGAAGGTGATGTTGAACGGCGTCTTGAACGCCGGTTCATCGAACGAGGGAAACACGCGGCGCGCATGCACCGGCTCGAACTGCGTGAACACGTACCATTCGCCGCCGGTCTCGACGCGGTAGGCGCCGTCGAGCCCCGAGAAATAATCCGCGCTGTAATCGAACGTGAGCGTCGCGTCCTGCGGTGCAACGGTTTCCGGCAGCGTGACCTTTGCAAGACCGGTGTCGTTCACCTGCTCGTAGGTTGCGTGCAGGCTGCGGCCATCCGCGAGTTCGATGCGCGCGTCCGCGACGCGCAGCTGCCAGCCGTGCAGCCAGATCACGTCGCGCGGTTTCGTCAGGCGGACATGGATTTCTGCGTGGCCGCTGAACGTGGTTGCATCGGGATCCATGCGCAGGCGCAGATCGTAATCCTGCGGCACGACATCGCGCGGCAGCTGTCCTGTCGGCACGTCAGCATCGGTTGCGGTACCTGTAACGGCAGGCTGCGTGCTGCATGCCGCGAGCGTCGTACAGAAGAGAAGGCAGAGGAGGGAATGGCGCATGAGCATCTCCTGGTCGTTCGAGCGGATGACGGTGCGGCACGGAATCGTTGCGGCGACAGCCGCGAGATGAATCAAGAAGGGGACGTGAATAACACAGGTTTTCCGGCCATCGCAATTCGTAGCCTGCCGGATCAAGAGCGGAAACCGTTGCTGGAAAAAAAGAAACCCCGCGCTGGCGGGGTTTCTCGTCTGCATCAGGATGGCGAAGACTTACTTGATCTTCGCTTCCTTGTAATCCACGTGCTTGCGGACCACCGGATCGAACTTCTTCATGGTGATCTTTTCAGGGGTGTTCTGCTTGTTCTTCACGGTCGTGTAGAAGTGACCGGTATCGGCCGTGGAGATGAGCTTGATCTTTTCGCGCTTGCCGGAAGCCATTGCCTACTCCTCAGACCTTTTCGCCGCGGGCGCGCAGGTCGGCGACGACCTGGTCAATGCCCTTCTTGTCGATGATGCGCAGGCCCTTGCCGGACACGCGCAGCTTCACGAAGCGGCCTTCGGTTTCCAGCCAGAACCGCTTGGCGTGCAGGTTCGGCAGGAAGCGGCGCTTCGTCTTGTTGTTGGCGTGCGACACGTTATTACCGGTAACGGGGCGCTTGCCGGTGACCTGGCAGACTCTCGACATCGTTCGATCCTCGGTTTCAAACCCGGTGCCCGAATCGTCCTCCGAAGTCGGTCGGAGGCGGGCGGAAAGGCCGCACTTTATACCCGAACGGGTGGCTGAAAGCAACCGCCCGGGGGCTAGAGGAGGCCGCGCTCCGAGAACGAAACCGTCTCCCCGTCGCCTACCACGATGTGGTCCAGCACGACGATATCCACGAGATTCAGCGCATCGCGCAGCCGCCGGGTGATGGCGTGGTCCGCGGCGCTCGGCTCCGCCACGCCGCTCGGGTGGTTGTGCGCCAGGATGACGAACGCCGCACCGCGCTCCAGCGCCTCGCGGACCACCTCGCGGGGGTATACGACGGCGCCGTCGATGGTGCCGCGGAAAAGCTCGCGGTAGTGCAGCATCCGGTGCCGCTTGTCGAGGAACAGCACGGCAAAGACCTCGTGCGGGCGGTCGCGCAGCCGCGCGACCAGCATCTCGCGCGCCCGTTCGGGCCGCGCAAGGCTCGCGCCCTTCTCGAGGGGCTCGGCGAAGAAACGCCGCGCGATCTCGAGCGCCGCCTGGAGCTGGCAGTACTTTGCATCGCCAAGGCCGCGCGCCGCGCAGACGCGCCTGCGGTCCGCGGCCAGCAGCGCGCGCAGGCCGCCGAACGCCGCGAGCAGGTCGCGCGCGAGGTCGACGGCGGTGCTTCCCTGCAAGCCGGTGCGAAGGAAAATGGCCAGCAGTTCGGCGTCGGAGAGTGACTCGGCGCCGCGGGCGAGCAGTTTCTCGCGCGGACGTTCGTTTTCGGGCCAGTCGCGGATCGTCATTCGCACCTCCGTGTGCATGCAGGTTGTTGCGTCCAGTGCCGCATCGTATCTTACGCGCCACGACAGAAACGGCGGGGGCGATCGTGGCCGGCAAACGCATCGTACTTGGAATCACCGGCGGCATCGCCGCCTACAAGAGCGCCGAGCTGGTGCGCCGCCTGCGCGATCGCGGCGCCGACGTGCAGGTCGTGATGACGGCGGGGGCGAGCGAGTTCATCACCGCAACGACCATGCAGGCCGTCTCGCATCATCCCGTGCGCGATTCGCTGTGGGACAGCGGCGCGGAAGCGGCGATGGGACATCTCGAACTTGCGCGCTGGGCGGAACTCGTCGTGATCGCGCCCGCAACCGCGAACTGCATGGCGAAGCTCGCCCACGGCATCGCGGATGACCTGCTGACCACGCTGTGTCTCGCCACGCAGGCGCCGGTCATGCTCGCGCCCGCCATGAACTGGGCAATGTGGCAGCACGCCGCGACCCAGGCGAACCGCGACCTGCTCGAAGCGCGCGGTGTGCGCTTTCTCGGCCCCGGCGAAGGTGCGATGGCGGAAAACGAAACCGGCGTCGGGCGCATGCTCGAACCCATGCAGATCGTCGAGGCGCTGCTGTCGCCCGCCGTCGAGCCGGTGCTGCGCGGCATCCGCGCCGTGATCACGGCGGGGCCGACGCGCGAGCCGATCGATCCCGTGCGATTCATCTCCAACCGCAGCTCCGGGAAGATGGGTTATGCGGTTGCGCGCGCGCTCGCCGAATGCGGCGCGAAGGTGACGCTGGTGACAGGTCCTGTCGCGCTCGCGCCGCCGGCCGGCGTGGAGGTGCAGTACGTCGAAACCGCGGCGGACATGTATGACGCGGTGATCCATCGCGTCGACCAGATGGACATGTTCGTCGGCACGGCGGCGGTGGCGGATTACTCGCCGGACAGGCCCGCCGTCACCAAGATCAAGAAGGAGCAGGGTTCGATGGAACTCTCGCTCGGCCGCACGCGCGACATTCTCGCAACCGTCGCATCCGCCGGCCGGCCGATCTTCACGGTCGGTTTCGCCGCGGAGACGAACGATCTCGAAATGCATGCACGCCACAAGCTCAAGACCAAGAAGCTCGACATGGTGGCGGCGAACTGGGTCGGCGAAGGCCGCGGGTTCGACGCCGACATGAACGCGCTGCAGGTTTTCTGGCAGGGCGGCAGCACCGAGATTCCGCAGGACGACAAGCACGCCGTTGCGCGCAAGCTTGTATCGCTCATCGCCGCGCACTACCGCCGCGGCAACACCCAGGAGAACTGATGCACACCGTTCAGCTGAAAGTGCTCGATCCGCGCATCGGGCGCGAGATTCCCTTGCCGGCCTACGCCACCGACGGTTCGGCGGGCATGGACCTTCGCGCCTGCGTCAGCGATGCGGTGACGCTTCGTCCCGGCGACACGTTTCTCGTGCCGACGGGCATCGCGATTCACATCGGCGATCCCGGTCTCGCCGCGATGCTGCTGCCGCGTTCGGGCCTTGGCCACAAGCACGGCATCGTGCTCGGCAATCTCACCGGCCTGATCGATTCGGATTACCAGGGCCAGCTGTTCGTCTCGGTATGGAACCGCGGCAATGAAACGTTCGTCATCGAGCCGGGCGAGCGCATCGCGCAGATGATCATCGTCCCCGTGGTGCAGGTGCAGTTCGAGCAGGTCGAGGATTTCGAGGAAAGCCTGCGCGGTGCGGGCGGTTTCGGGCATTCGGGAAGAAAATAGGAGCGGCCGCAGGAGCGCTTCAGCCGCGATCAAAAAAAAGGCCGCGAAAGCGGCCTTTTGTTTTCTTCGAATCTGAAGCCGCTCCTACGGCTGCTTCCGCAGGCCTTTCAATTCCTTGAAGCGCGCAATGTCCGCATCGAACACGCTGCGGATGTGCTGCTGCTCTTCCTGCCGTGCGATGAGGAATTTCTGGTTGCTCAGGAGCTCCGCGCGCGTGTCGGCGAGTTCCTTCTCCACCGTCGGCGGAACGGTCGACCCGTTCTGCCTGATGATGCGCACGCGCTGCTCGAGTCCAGCCAGCTGCGATTCGAGCGAACTGATTGCGCCGCTCACCACCTTCACCTGCGCTTCGAGCGCGGCAATGCGTCCATCACGCGCGAGCTCCATCTCCTCGACGGTGGTGTAGGTCTGCAGCAGCATGTTGTCCTTCGCGGCAAGCTCCTGCGCAAGCCGTTCCTGTTCCTCGCGTTCGATGCGGCGCATGCGCTCGGCTTCGATTTCCTCCGGCGTCATCGCGCCCTGCAGTTTCTCGGTCACGTTGCCGTGCTCGTCGAGCACGGTGCGATCCTGCTGCGCGGCTTCCGGCGGCGGCGTGTTCGTGTAGTGCACCTGGCCGTTCTTGTCGACCCACTTGTACACCTTGCCCGCATGCACGACGCCGGCGGCGCCGGCGAGAACGAGGAGGGCAAGAAGCAGTCGCGTGTTTCGCATGAGGTGTTACCGGTTGTGCGTATGGTGATCCAGTATAGCAGCCGCGTTTCGCGGCGATCAGCGGACGCCGAACTGCGCGCGATACTCGCGCAGCCGCTGCAGTGCATCGGCGCGCGCCGCATCGTGCTCGAGGAAACCGATGAGGTCGTCGAGGCGCGCAATGCTTGCAACCTTGAGGCCGTAGTCCTGCGCCACCTGCTGCACCGCCGAGAGATCGCCGCTGCCGCGCTCCTGCCGGTCAAGTGCAATCAGCACGCCGGCGACGATCGCGTCGTGGTTGTGAATGATGTCGACGGACTCGCGGATCGCGGTGCCGGCGGTGATGACGTCGTCGACGATCAGCACGCGCCCGGCGAGCGGTGCGCCGACAAGGTTGCCGCCTTCGCCGTGATCCTTCGCTTCCTTGCGGTTGAAGCAGTACGGCACATCGCGGCCGTGGCGCTCGGCGAGCGCGGCGGCGGTGAGCGTTGCAAGCGGAATGCCCTTGTATGCAGGCCCGAAGATCATGTCGAACGCAAGCCCGCTGTCGACGACGGCCTCGGCATACCAGCGGCCGAGCAGCGCGAGCGCCTTGCCGGTATTGAACAGGCCGGCGTTGAAGAAGTACGGACTGCGGCGGCCGGACTTCAGCGTGAACTCGCCGAAGCGCAGCACGTCGCGCTCGACGGCGAACGCGAGAAATTCCTGGCGGTAGTCTTTGCTTGCGGCGGTCATCGGCTCTCCGGTCGCAGATTCGGACGGGTCCGGTATGATACACGCTCGTTTTTGCCGGGAACGCGCATCCAATGAAAATCACCTCCGTCAACGTGAACGGCATCCGCTCCGCCGCCCGCAAGGGATTCTTCGACTGGATCGATCGCGAGAAGCCGGATGTCGTCTGCGTGCAGGAAACCAAGGCGCAGATTCACCAGCTCGGCGACGACATCTTCTGCCCGAACGGTTATCACTGCCGTTACCACGATGCGCAGAAGCCGGGTTATTCGGGCGTTGCGATCTACTCGCGGCACGAACCGGACGAGATCATCGAAGGACTCGCGTGGCCGGAGTTCGATGCGGAAGGGCGCTACGTGGAATTCCGCTTCGGCAAGCTGTCGGTTGTTTCGCTGTACATGCCGTCGGGTTCCTCGGGCGATGTCCGCCAGCAGATCAAGTTCCAGGTGATGGAACGCCTCATGCCGATCCTCAAGGGTTATCGCCGCCGCAAGCGCGAATACATCATCTGCGGCGACTGGAACATCGCGCACACGAACAAGGACATCCGCAACTGGCGCGGCAACCAGAAGAACTCCGGCTTTCTTCCGGAAGAACGCGCATGGCTGGATGAACTGTTCGGCGCCGCCGGATGGGTGGATGCGTTTCGCATCGTGAACCAGGAAGATCACCAGTACACGTGGTGGTCGAACCGCGGCCAGGCGTGGGCGAACAACGTCGGCTGGCGCATCGACTATCACATCATCACGCCGGGACTGGCAGGGAAGGTGAAGTCCGCCGGCATCTACACCGCCGAACGTTTTTCCGATCACGCGCCGCTCACGCTGGAATACGCCATGCGCGTCGAGGATTTCCGCTGAACGCCGCGACGCACAACTGGCGCGAGTCGCTCGGCGTCTACCTGCATCGCCGCGTCGTCAGCATGCTGTTCCTCGGATTTTCATCCGGGCTGCCGCTGCCGCTCGTGTTCTTCACGTTCCTGACCTGGCTTGCGGATGCAGGTGTCGATCCGCAGACGATCGGCTTCCTGAGCGCGGTCGGCCTTGCGTATGCATTCAAGTTCACCTGGGCGCCGGTGGTGGATCGCCTGCGACTGCCGTTGCTGACGCGGCTTCTCGGTCAGCGGCGGAGCTGGATGCTGTTCGCGCAGCTGATGGTTGCGGCAGGGCTTGCGCTGATGGCGCTCTCGGAACCGCAGGCGCAGCTGATGCAGCTCGCCATCGCCGCGGTACTCGTCGCGTTCTTCTCCGCGACGCAGGATATTGCGATCGATGCCTACCGCATCGAAGCCGTCGATCCGGACCGCCAGGCGGCGATGGCGGCGTCCTACATCTATGGCTATCGCATCGCGATGATCGCATCCGTCGCAGGCGCGCTGTATGTCGCGCAGTTCCTGTCGTGGCCGGCCGCATACCTTGCAATGGCCGCGTGCATGATCGTCGGAATCGTGACGACGCTGCTCATCGCCGAACCCGAGCGGCACATGTCGCCGCTCGTGCGCGAACTGGAAAGCCGCATGCACGCCGCGTTGCACGCCGATCCTGCATCGCCGTCGCTGTGGCGGCGCCTGCAGGCGTGGTTCGCAAGCGCGGTCGCAGGTCCGTTCGCGGAGTTCTTCGCGCGCAACGGCGCGCGCGCATTCGTGCTGCTCGCGCTCGTGTCGGTCTACCTGATGAGCGATTACCTGCTCGGCGTGATGGCGGGGCCGTTCTACATTCACATCGGCTACAGCAAGGTGGAGATCGCGAACATCGCGAAGGTGTTCGGTCTCGCCGTCACGCTGCTCGGCGCAGGACTCGGCGGTGTGCTCGTCGTGCGTTACGGCGTCATGCCCGTGCTTCTGCTCGGCGCGGCGCTGCTTGCGTTCACGAATCTCAGTTTCGCGTGGCTCGCCGCATCCGGCAGCGCGGACAACTGGCGGCTCGTCATCGTGATCATGGCGGACAACCTGAGCGGCGGGCTTGCGAACGTCGTGTTCATCGCGTTCATGTCGAGCCTGACAAGCACCGCGTACACCGCGACGCAGTACGCGCTGTTCAGTTCGCTGATGAAGATTCCCGGCAAGATCGCGGGGATATTCTCGGGAACGCTGGTCGAGGCGTTCAGCTACACGGAATTCTTCATCGTTGCCGCGGCGAGCGGCATTCCCGCGGTGCTGCTGGTCCTGTACCTGATGAAAACCGGTTTTTCGCCGGAAGCGGAACGGCAGCGGGCGGCGGCATGACGCGCACGTTTGAAATCTGTCCGCTCGCTGACATCGCGGATCCCGGTGCGAAGGAATTCGAGATCGCGAACAGCCGTGGCGAGGCGTGGTATGGATTCGTGGTGCGCAGGGGCGATGCGGTGTTCGCGTACGCGAACAGCTGCCCGCACACCGGCGCAATGCTGAACTGGGCGCCGGACCGTTTCCTCACGCGCGCAGGCAACCAGATCATGTGCGGCGTGCACGGTGCGGTGTTCGAGATCGAGACGGGATTCTGCACGGCGGGTCCGTGCAAGGGTCAGTTCCTGCGAAGCCTCGAGACGCGGGTGGAAGACGGAACGGTGACGGTGCGCGGTCCGCAGTGAATCACTTCGCGCGTTCGATGAATTCCAGCGCCGTGCCCCATTCCTCGGCAGGAATCTCGCCGAGATCGACGCCGTAGTCCTCGCGTTCCATGTCGAGCGAGCCGGACCAGTCTTCCGGCGGTTCGATCACCTCGAGCGGCATGTCCCACCAGGTGTCGAGATCCAGCTCCTCGACCGTGCCGTCGAAGTGCTGGATGCCGACGGTGCGATCATCGTCGTCCAGCGTGACGACCTCGAAAACCGCGCCCGTGTCGTCCTTGTACCAGGAGCCGATGAAGGGAAGGATCCGTTCGACATCGTTCATTGCGCTGCCCCTCTGGATGACGGATTGCTATGATGCGGCGGTCGCATACGCAGATCCGGGGACGATGGTGAGACTTACGTTATAGAAGTCATGCGGCGGTCGATCAAGCCATCAGGTAATGAACTGAAATGAGTTTAGAAAGTCTTATCAACCTGTTTGTCGTGCTGTTTGTCGTCATCGATCCCATCGGTCTTGCGCCGATCTTCGGTGCGCTGACGCGCGGCGGATCCGCGGTGTACCGGCGCCGCATGGCTGTCAAGGCGATCTTGCTCGCCGCCGGAATACTCTTCCTGTTCGCGTTCACCGGCGACTGGCTCCTGCAGGCGCTCGGCATCGGCGTGCCCGCATTCAAGATCGCCGGCGGCCTGCTGCTGTTCCTCGTCGCCATCGACATGGTGTTCGCGCGCCAGTCCGGTCTTCGCTCGACAACCGTGCGCGAGCAGGAGGAAGCGCGGTTCAAGGAAGACATCTCGGTGTTCCCGCTCGCGTTTCCGCTGCTCGCAGGTCCGGGCACGCTGACGACGGTGCTGCTTTACGTGAGCGAAACGCGCGGCGACACGCTCGCGTTCTGGAGCCTGCTCGGCATGCTCGCCTTCGTGCTCGCGCTTGCGTTCATCGCGCTGACGCTTGCAAGCCGGTTGATGGCGCTGCTTGGCGAGACCGGCGCGAACGTGGTCGACCGCCTGCTCGGCGTGATTCTCTCCGCGCTCGCCGTGCAGTTCGTCGTGGACGGCGTGCACACCGCGCTTGTCACTCTGAACTGAATATTTCCTGCATCATCGCGCTCCAGTCCGGATCGCCGTTGGCATCGCGCAGCGTCTCGCGCCAGCCGCGATAGTTGTTGCGCAACTGTTCGTTGCCCGTGACGTCCGCGAGCTGCTCCAGCAGATCCGCGGAACCCGTCCGGTCCTGTATCCAGAAGCGAAGATAGAGCGCGCGCTGCAGGTGACGTTCTGCGACCGCGCGTTCACCGCCTTTCGCGGCGATCGCGGCGAGCGTCTCGTGCACCGCTGCGATGCCCGGGCGAAAGGCGAGCGCGCGGTAACGCATCAGCGCGCGATCAAGATGCCTCTTCGCCGCTTCGTCTTCGCCACGCGCGCGTGCGGCCTTCGCCTGCAGCTGATCGATGCGCGCGGCGGTGAGTTCGTCCTGCGCGGCGAGACCGGCAAGACAGCCGGCATCGCCTGCCTCGATATCGCGTTCGCACAGCAGCAGTTTCGCCTGCGCTGCAATGGATGGATTCACCGAGCCGCGCAAGTCTTCCAGCGTCCTGCGTGATGCTGTTGCGTCGGCGTCAACGCGCGCCGCGACGAGCTGCACGCGCTCCGAAAGCGTCTCGTCGTGCATGACGGCGAGTGCGTCCGCAGCGCGCGCTGAAGATGCGCGCGCCGCATCGGCATCGCCCATCAGCAGATGCGTTTCCGCGGCGCTGATCGCGGCGACCGCGACGCCGCGCGGATCATCGATGCTCGTGAACAGCCGCCCGGCAAGCTCGAAGTTCGCAAGCGCATCGTGATACCTGCCTTCACGGAAGGAATCGATGCCGGTTTCATGAACGTCCCGTGCATTCTCGCGCGCTTCCGGAACGGGCTTTGGCGGCGGCGAACCGCCGCAGGCGCAAAGGGTCAACGCGAGAACGAATGCGGGAACCTTGTGCATGTTCATTCCGTCGGCGGTTGCGGCGGCAGCGCCTGCACCGGCTGCTCGATGGGTGCGTTCGTGGAGAACGGCCAGGTGTTTCGAATCGCGCGCAATGTCTTCTCCGCCTCATCCAGCGCGTTGCGCGCTTCCATCAGCACGCCGGAGATCGCGTGTCCCTGCTGCGACTCCAGCGTTTCGACCGCGCCGCTGACCTGGTCCACGAGTCTCGTGGTTTCGTCCAGCAGTTCCGCGAATTCATCAGTGCCTGCCGCGGTGTTGACGAGCACGGGCTCAAGGTCGCGCAACCGCGCTTCCGTGAGCGCGAGCACGTTTTGAAGCTGCGCGACATTCGCGGCGACATCCGCCGCGAGTTGTTCGTCGTGCAGCAGGCGCCCGACGGTGCCTGTGCCGCTCCGGAGATCCGCCGTCAGTGCGCGCATGTCCGCCACCGCGGATTCCACGTCCTGCATGATGCCGGAGATGGATTGCGGCTCGATGGATTCGACAACCGCGCGTGCATGATCCGCGGTGGCAACCACGTCATCCACGACCGGCACGAAACGCGACAGCAGCTCGTCCAGCGTCGGTGTTTCTTCCACGCGGATGCGTTCGCCGTCGGCGATCGGCGGTTTATCCGGATCACCGCGCGTGATCTCGATCGTCGTGTCGCCGAGAATCGCGAGACGGTTCAGCGTTGCGATGGAATCGGCGCGCACGAGTTCGTGGTGCTTCTCGCGAATCCTGAGCGTGACGAGAATCTTCTGCCCGGATGTCATCTCGACATCCGTCACCTTGCCGATCTCGATGCCGGCATATTTCACCGCCGCATCGGTGGTGATGTCCTCGGCGGAGGAAACCTCCGCGGTCAGCATGAAGGTATCGGCGAGCATGAACGCAATCTGGCCGCTGAAGGCAAGCGCGCCGATCAGCATCAGTGCGGCGACGAGCACGAACGCACCGGCGAGCCGTTCGCGTGCGCTGTAGTCCAGGCCATCGGCCTGCTCCGGCTCGCCGTCACGCGTCATGAACGTGCTCCGGCGCTGTTGATGCAAACGGCAGCGCGGCGATGAACGCCGCGGGTCTTTCGGCCTGCGCGAATGCGTGCCAGCCTGCATACGCGCCGGCGCATCCATGCTCGATGAAAACAACCTGGTCCGCCGACGCCGCGGCGAAGGAAAGATTCCGCGTGGCCACGAGGACGGTGCGGCCGTCTTCGCGCGCGAGCGATTCGATCTGCGCGCCGATCGCAGACCAGGAGGCGGCGACGGAAATCCGGAACGGCTCGTCGATGAACACGATCGCAGGGTCAAGCGCGATGGCGCGTGCGAGCAGTGCGCGCAGGCTGTTCAGCGCCGAGAGGCGCGCCGGCGCGGCATCGCGTCGCGCGTCGTAATCGAAATGCTCGAGCGCGCGATCGGCCGCCTGCCGTGCATCGTCATGCCGCGCAGAATGATGGTAGAGCAGCGGCAGCATCACGTTCATGCGCACGTTCATGGATGACACCAGCGGCGAGTTCACATCGGCGTAACCCACGCGCCTGCGCAGCGCGATGCGCGCACGTTCATCTTCACCGCCGCTGCAGTCAAGAAGGTGCACGCGGCCTTCGCAAGGTGCGCGCAGCAGCGCAAGCGTTTCCAGCCACGCGCTCGTCTCGTGCGCGGATGCGCCGGTGATCACGGTGACGCTGCCGCCTTCGCAGCGAAGGTCCAGCGGCTCGCCGCGCGCTGCATGCACGCGAAGCCTTTCGGTGCGAAGCGGTGCGTGCGGTATGGCGTTCATGTCGTCAGCGCGGTAACAAGACCGTTGACGATGAACACGAGGAGCAGTGCGTTCGTTGCCGCTTCCTGCGCACGTTCCGGCACTTCGGTTGCGGCGATTCGCACGCGCAGCGCGCTGTAGCAGGCCGCACCGGCGATGATGAAGCCGAATGCGAGGTTCTTCGCAATGAAGATGAGAAGGTCGCCGGTTTCGACGGCGGACAGGGTTGCGAGCGCGAGGCTCGCCGCCTTGCCCTGCTTGATGAAACTCGCAAGCAACATGCCGCCGAACAGCGCGGCGGCGGTGAAATATGTTGCGAGTATCAGCTGCGCCGCCGCCGCGCCGATCAATCGCGGCGCGGTGAAGAAATCGTTCAGGTTGATGCCGAGGCGTTCAAGTCCGCGCGCCTCGCCGTGCAGTTTCATGTTCGCAAGTTCGATGGCCATCGCGCGCCCGCTGCGGCCGATGAGCACGACGGCGGTCAGCAGGGAACTCAGTTCAAGACCGATGACCTGCATGAGCAGCGGCGCGAGTTCGGATTCCGCCATCTGCGGCAGAAGCATGACAAGCGGCAGCGCGAACGTGAAACCGACGACAACACCCAGCAGAAGCACGGCGGGCAGCGGGTCGCCGCCAGACTGGAGTATCTGCACGACGACGTTTCGCCGCATCACCGGATCGCGCATGTGTCCATGCCGCACCCAGTCGCGCAGTACATGGAAGATGAAAAGCAGGAGATCGACAGGATAGATGACGAGGCGGAACGCAAAGCGTCCCGTCCAGCCGAACACCGATCTTCGTATTGCCGTGCTGCTCGCCACGCGCGCTCCTGCCGTTGCTTTTCAAGTAACTACGGAAGCGGCGAGAGGGTCAATGGGGCGGATAATGCAAAGGTGGCGAGTGCGTGATTATGTCGCGCGTGTTTCGTGCGTGCGGCTACCGCCTGGCGGGTTTCTTCACAAGGAAACGCTGCAGCGTGCGCCGGTGCATGCCGAGCGCGCGCGCGGTGGCGGAGATGTTGCCGTTGTTGTCGTTCAGCACGCGCTGCACGTGCTCCCAGGTGAGCCTGCGGACCGACATCGGTTCCATCGCTTCCGCGGCCTGTGCATTGCCTGGCACGTGGTTGAACGCCGCGAGGATTTCATCGGTGTCCACCGGCTTTGTCAGGAAGTTCGTCGCGCCGAGCTTGATGGCTTCCACGGCCATCGGAATGCTTGCATAGCCCGTCAGTACGACGATGCGCGCATCAGGCAAGGCATCGCGCAGGCGGGGCAGCAGGGCGAGACCGCTTTCCGTTTCAAGCCGCAGGTCGATCACCGCATGGTCCGGCTCCAGCGCCAGCAGCGCTTCCGCCTCGTCCAGGTTCGCGGCGGCGAGCGCTTCCCAGCCGCGTTGCCGGAACGATGCGGCAAGCGTGTCGCGAAAGGTTTCGTCGTCATCGACAATCAACACCCGGTGCGGCATCAGTCGTCCTCGGAAATTTCGGTCAATGGAATCGTCACGCGCGCGATCGTGCCGCCGCCGGCGCGGTCTTGATACTCGAGGCTGCCATTCACACGCTGCAGTGCCGCACGCGCAAGCACGATGCCGATGCCCATGCCTCTCCCTTCGCTTGTGCCGGCATGCATGCCGGGACCGCGATCAAGCACCTGGATGTCCAGTGCGTTGCCGTCGCGTCCCGCCTCCACGCGGACATCGTGCGGCGATGCCTTCGCGGCGTTGTCCAGCAACGCCATGAACGCGAGCCGCAGCGCGCCATCGACCGTGACCCTGCGCTGGCGTTCGGCGGCGTCGATCACGATGGCAGGCGCCGTTTCAGGACGCAGCACGCGCAGTTCCGCTGCAATCTCCGTGAGCAGTTGGGCAAGCGCGACGGGCTGCTCGTTGTCCTCATCGACATTCTGCGCAACGCGGCTGAGCTGCCGCAGGATGCGCGTGCAGGCCTTCGCCTGTTCGGATATCCGCGCGAGCGGTTCATGGAACAGTGCGGCGCGATCATCCTTCAGCAGATCGCCGGCGGCAACGCGAATGACCGACAGCGGCGTGCCGAGCTGGTGCGCGGTGCTGGCGGAAAGCGTGGCAAGCGCGACGATCTTCTGCTCCAGCAACTGGCGTCTTTCCAGCGCGTTGAGCACGGCCTGCCGGCGGTGCAGGTTCAGCGCGATCCAGTAGACGAACGCGCCGACAAAGAGCGTGGTCACGATGAACGCAACCCACATGCCCCACAGGTGGTGCGCGAAATCCTGTCCGCGGACGTTGCCGGCCATTGCATGGTTGCCGTGCAGCGCGAGCATCGATTCCATGCCGGCGGGAAGAAACAGCAGCGATGTATAACCGGCGACGGAAAGAAGCATGGTTGCCGCCGCCAGCGCCGGCGGCAGCATTGCCGCTGCGAGCGCGACCGGCACGATCAGCAGGAACACGAACGGGTTGGCGGCGGCGCCCGTCAGCGCGAGCCAGGCGACAACGAGAAAGACATCGATGCAAAGGTGCAGGAATGCCTCGAGCGGAATGCCTTCATCGTCACGGCGGGTGCGCAGCCACAGGGCGAGCGTGGCAACGGCGAGCGCAAGCACGATGCCTGCGGGAAGCGCCGCGGAGCGGACCTGCCCGGTAAGCGCGCTGATGCCCGCGGCGAGCGTCGCGAGTACAAGGACCAGCACGCGGATATGCAGCAGTACGGCGAGCCGTCCGCGTGGAAAGAGGCGGGATGCGGGTCTTGCGTTCACGGCGACGCTCCATCGTGAGCGTGGATTATAAGGTCTGGACCTTACTTGTCCGGAAGGGCTGCGACAATTTGTCGCAGCCGGGGCGCGGCTTCACGTTGCTAGAATCGCGGGCCGGGGAATTCGGCCTGGAGAACGCCGTGAAGCGAGAAGAGGCAAGCGCGCAGCGCCTTTACATGCGCATCTGGCGCTGGCATTTCTTCGCGGCGCTCATCGTCGTTCCGTTCGTGTTGTGGCAGTCGGTCACGGGCGTGCTCTACCTGTGGCACAACGAACTTGCAGCGCTTGCACATGGCGAGCTGGTTCGCGTTGCGCCGGCGGTGCACCGCGTGGGATACGACGAGCAGCTCGCCGCCGTGCTCCGGCACCACCCGCGCGCGCAGCTCGCGGCGATCGAAGCCAGCGACGATCCGCAGCGTTCGACGATCTTCTTCTTTCGCGACGACAACGGCCTCACCTTTCCCGCGTTCGTGAATCCGCATTCGGGCGAATATCTCGGCGCCGTCGATTCGACGCGCTGGATCCCGGGGCTGAGCCGCGGCCTGCATGGCGGCTGGCCGATCAATCCGTTTGGCAGTTACCTGCTCGAGCTTGGCGCAAGCTGGGCGATCGTGATGGTGCTCACCGGGCTCTACCTGTGGTGGCCGCGGTACGCGCGCGGGCTGGCGGGCGTGCTTTATCCCCGGCTGCGCCAGGGTGCGCGCGTTTTCTGGCGCGATCTTCACGCGACGGTCGGCGCCTGGTTCGCGCTCATCGTGCTGGCCTTTCTCTTCAGCGCATTGCCGTGGACGACATTCTGGGGCGGCAACGTGCTGCCGCCGATCGAACGCGCGCTCGGCCAGCCTTCGCCAACGGCATTCTTCTTCGCATCCAGCAATCACCACGCCGCCGCACCGGCCGACGCCGCCGCCGCCGTGCAACACGCAGAGCACGCGCACGCGGGACTCACGCTCGATGAACTGCTCGCGCGCGCACGCGCCGCCGGTGCGCACGGCGCCATCGAGATGCAGCTGGGCGGCGCAGGACCGGTGAATGCGCGCGACGATCACGCGCGCGCGACGGACGAAGTCTGGCTGCAGCTCGATGCTCAGACCGGCGCGGTGCTGACGCGCGTCACCTGGGATGACTTCCCGGCGCTCGCGAAGT
>CAZRFE010000012.1:0-16018 GCA_964599565.1 uncultured Gammaproteobacteria bacterium | reverse complement strand
ACCGGCGCGGTGCTGACGCGCGTCACCTGGGATGACTTCCCGGCGCTCGCGAAGTTCGTCGCGCTGGGTGTGGACCTGCACGAAGGCACGTTCTTCGGCCGCGCCAACCAGGTGTTCAACACGCTGATGGCAACAGCGCTCGTCTGGCTTTCCGTCACCGGCTTCATCGGCTGGTACCGGCGCCGCCCGAACGGCGGACTCGCAGCACCTCCGAAGCGTGACATTCGCTATCCGAAAGCCGTGCTCGCCACGGGCGCGGTGCTGTGCATCGTCTTGCCGCTGCTCGGCCTGTCGGTGCTTGTCATCGCGTTGATGGATCGCGCGGCAGGCCGCCTGCTGACCGCGCGGCCGTAACGCACTCGCGAACAGGAAATGGAACTGAACCCGATGAATCGCAACGCATTCGGCGCGGGCGTCGCGCTGGCCATCGCCGTGCTTGTCCCGAACGCGGCGCACGCGGGAGACACAACGGAACTCGATGCCGTCATCGTGCACGGCAAGCACGTCAAGGATCGAAGCGAGCTGCAGCGTGCGCTGGTTCCAGGCGGCGTGAGCCTGGTCGACGGCGAAGAACTGCACCGGCGCCAGGTGGGCAATCTCGCGGACATGCTGCGTTACGTGCCGGGCGTCTGGTCGGAAAGCAGCGCAGGCTCGGAGGAAGTGTTCTTCTCCAGCCGCGGCTCCAATCTCGATGCCACCGATTACGACAGGAACGGCGTCAAGCTGCTGCAGGATGGCCTGCCCGTCACGTCCGCCGATGGCAACAATCACAATCGCATCATCGATCCGCTGAGTGCGCGGACGGCGGTCGTCGCGCGCGGTGCGAATGCGCTGACCTACGGCGCCAGCACGCTCGGCGGCGCGATCGACTTCACCTCGCCGACAGCGCGCGATGTTCCAGCGTTCAGCCTGTTCACGAGCGGTGGAAGCCATGGCGCGCTCAACGCGCGTGCAAGCGGCGGCGTTGTGCTCGATACGTTCGATGCGCTGCTGACGCTCGATACGAAATCATGGGATGGCTACCGCGATCACAGCATGCAGCGCCGCGAAGGTTTTCACGCGAACTTCGGCTGGCAGCATGCGGACAACATCACAACGCGCGTCTACGCCGCCTATCTTGACAACGAACAGGAACTGCCCGGCGCGCTCACGCGCGCGGAAGTCGACGCCGATCCCGGCCAGGCCGCCGCCGCAGCAGTTGCGGGCGATTACGGGAAGCGCGTGGAAGCTGCGCGCGTGGCGGCGAAATCGTCATGGACGATCGATGCGCGCAGCGATCTCGAACTTGGCCTCTCCTTCGAGGAGCAGTCGCTGTATCACCCCATCGTCGAGCCGATCGTGATCGATGGCGTCGAGGTGTTCAGCCTGCTGATCGACACGGACCATCGCGACACCGGCGCGATGCTTCGCTACAACCTGCGCATGGGCGATCACGATGTGATCGCCGGTTTCAATTACGGCAAGGGCACCGTTGATGGCGGCAACTATCGCAATGCCGCCGGCCGGCGTAACGGCCTGACCGAGCATGTCCGCAACGACGCGCACAGCCTCGAAGCATATGTGGTTGATCGCTGGCAGTTTGCACCCGCCTGGAAACTCGTTTACGGCGCGCAGATCGTCGATGCCGATCGCGTGGTGCGCACCACCAGCGTGTTCGATGGCAGCGTCCGCAACCCGCACGGCGATTACGCCGCCGTGAATCCGCGCGTGGGCGTCATCTACGCGCTCGATGAAAACAGCGAACTGTTCGCGAGCGCGAGCCGCCTGTTTGAAGCGCCGACAACCTTCGAGCTCGAAGACGACGCGCGGGGAAGCGACGTTCCGCTTGATGCCATGCGCGGCACCGCGCTTGAGATCGGCGCGCGCGGCAAGGTCTCGCTTGGAAATGACAGCCAGTGGCGCTGGGACATCGCCGCGTACTACGCCGAGATTCGCGATGAGATTCTTTCCGTGGACGATCCCGGAGCACCCGGCAACACGCTCACGACCAACATCGATCGCACGATCCATGCCGGCATCGAGGCACTGGTGGGCGCGAGCCTTGCACTCGGCGGCACGCACCGCATCGAGCCGCTGCTGAGCGTGACACTGAACGAATTCACGTTCGATTCCGATCCGGTTTACGGCGACAAGACGCTGCCCGCCGCACCCCGCTACTTCGCGCGCGGCGAAGTGCTTTACCGTCACGCCAGTGGTTTCTACATCGGCCCGACATTCGATGTCGTCGGTGAACGGTTCGCGGATTTCAGCAACACCTATGAAGTGGGCAGCCATCAACTGCTGGGCCTGCGTGCGGGCTGGATCGGCGATCTCATCGAAATGTTCGTGGAGGCGAGGAACCTGCTTGATGAGGATTACATCGCAACCGTGAGCGTCCTCAACACCGCCGCAGCCAATGCACGCGTGCTCTATCCCGGTGCGCCCCCGTCGGTTTACGCGGGCCTGCGGCTGCAGCTCTGAGCGTCATTGCAAAAAAAAGCCCCCGAATCACGTTCGGGGGCTCGTTCATCGTTCGCATTTCAAGCGGCATGACCGCGCATTGAACGCTCAAAGCATTACGCGCGCCTTCCGCCTCGCACGCAAAGTAGCGAAAGGACGAAAAGGAGCGCCGGGGAGAATGGACCGCCGCCACCGCTGTTGCTCGGTTGCGGATCGGCAGGACCTTCCTGCCTTGTGGTTACCGTGAACGTGTCGCTTACACCACCGATCGTCAGCGTCGCACTCACCGCGCCGCCAGCCGTCGAGGATGACATCACGCGCACCTCTACCTTGTCGCCGGCATTTACGGTACCGCTGCCCGCCGTGAACGCACCGCCATTGATCCGGTACTCGCCGCCGGTGATGGAAATGGCCGTCGACGCATCGATGCCCGTCACGGTAATCACGTTCGACGTGATCGCGGTGCTTGCCTTCACATCCTTCTGATCCGTGAAGCTGAACGCGTCTGGCGTCTTGTCCGGCGTGCTGGGCGCGTTCGCCGTTGTCACCGTGAAGGTATCGCTGACGCCGCCGATGGTGAGCGTCGTTTCCGCGACGCCACCCGGCGTCACGGAGGACGTAACGCGCAGAACAACCGCGTCGCCATTGCTCACCGTCCCACTGTTTGCTGTGAACTCACCGTCATTGATCCGGTAATGACCTCCGCTCACAGAAATCGAGGTCGGCGCGTCGATACCCGTTACCGTAATCACGTTTGATGTGATAGCAGTGTTTGCTTTCTCGTTGTTTTTGTCCGTGAAGCTGAATGGGTCGGGTGTAGTATCCGCACCATCAGTTGTTGTTGCAGTCGTTACAGTGAACGTGCCGCTGATGGCTCCTACGGTGAGCGTCGCGGATGCTGTGTCGCCAGGTGTGGCGGATGACACGACGCGAACGCGTATTTTGTCGCCGTCTATGACAGTTCCAGCCGCTGCCGTGAACTCGCCATCGTTAACGCTGTACATGCCGCCGTCGATCGAGACATCTGCTGGTGAATCGATGCCACTGATGGTGATTTCTCCGGACGTCATTTCTGAACTTGCTTGCGCATTTTGAACGTCATCGAAATCAAATGAATCTGGATCAGTGTCAACAGGTGTTGCGTCGGTAGTGCTTGTAAACGTGAACTCGCTTGTTCCGATGATCACAGTGGTTGTTGTCGCTGTCACGGGGGTGGTAGCCGTAACATGGCCAACGCACAGCATCTGGCCGGCGAATATTACGGCGGGCTCGTCGTTGAAATCGTCGATATTTTCGGGGCAAGACTCTCCGGAGGAAAGAACATCATACTTTCCGTCCTTTATTGAGATGGGGCTGCCATCGTCTATTCCGGTGATCACCACAGAGTTGCTGACGACGAATACAGATTTTGGTGCCGATATCTCGGAATCGAATATAACTGGGTCAGGCTCTACGTCAGCGTCGGGGGCGACGGCTCCAAGCATGCGTCCAACTATGGCTGCATTGCTCAATGTCGCACCGCCGAGCACGAGGTTGTTACCCTGAATTCTCAATACGCCGTTACTTCCGTAGGGAATGATTTGGGAATACGCCTGTAGGCCAGAATTCGCGTTGAAGCTTCCATCCGGAAGGCCGCTCATGTGCCAGCGAGCAACCACGTCCATATTTCCAAAATGGCTAATACCGATAAGCTTGCTCGAATGCAGAAGCAGGGATTGCGCCTCCCTTACGAAATGCAGCAATGCGTCGCTATGCCCGTCGAACGCCTCCGCCGGGTCTCCCGTCCATGTATCCAGAGCCGCCAAAAGTCCGCGCTGCTCTTCTTCAGAAAGTGTCGTCTGTCCTGCAAGGAGTAGGTCACCCTCCGTGGAAATGAGTGCTGACCGGAAGGACGATTGGGGTCTGAGATAGAGACCTGAATCGGCGAAATTCGGGTTTATCTCGCCATCTTGCGTCAACTTCATTACGAAACCGTACGGCACCTGATTCTCAATTGATAACCCGACAATGTAGACGTCATTGTTTTCGATCAAAATCTGCTGGGGATTGAACGTCATTGATGGAGATGAGAATGTGAAATTGCCTTGGCTGGCAAACTCCGTATCCACGCTTCCGTCGCTGTTGAACCTGGTGAGATACACGGCCGATGACTGTCCTCCGAGAACATATATATCGCCGTTGTCAGCCCTGGCGATATTAGTCGCGAACTTGTTTTGTATAGGCGTGCCGCTTGTCGCCATTCCCTGCGTTCCAAAGCTTTCATCCATGGAGCCATCGGCGTTGAGTCGGGCGACCGCAAGATCTCTGTCGTTGCCAGTACTGTAGTAGAGCGCGACCAGAATCTTTCCATCCGGTTCGATTACGAGTTTGCGACCTTGAAGATAGACGCCATCGACAGATATCGAAGATGTCTGGAACGCTGGATCAATTGTGCCGATGTCGTCAAGTTTCACGACCTTGACGCCGGGCGCATTCGTGAATCCGACCAGTACAAGAATGGTGTTGTCCTGCGCGACCGCGAGGTCCTGTACGAATTCGGGAAGCGTCCCATTCTTCGGAATGACGACAATGCCTCCGGCTCCAAATTGAATGTCCAGATCAGAAGGAAGGGCAGCATTCGCGTTGTTCCAGCAGATGCCGCATAAAAAAACCAAGGTGGCAAACAGATACGCACGTTCCATTTCAACTCTCCCTGTCGGTTACAGGCATTTACGAGAGAGCGAAATGTAGGTAGCGCGGGATGCCCGGCCAATCGGGGATGGGCGGAAGATAGGAGAGGTGAGAGCTAGTCGCTGTTCTTGTTTCGCTGGTAGAGCAAATCTCGCACGCCATGCCCCAGCTTCTCGCCGCGACGCTCGAACTTCGTGAGCGGGCGTTCAGCGGGGCGCGGCACGTAATCGCCGCTCGGCGAGAGATTCTGGAAGTCTTCCGCGGCGTTCAGCACGTCGCGCATATGTTCCGCGTAGTTTTCCCAGTCCGTGGCGAGATGGAATTCGCCGCCGGGCTCAAGCTTGCGCGCGATGAGTTTCACGAACTCCGGTTGCACGATGCGGCGCTTGTGATGCCGCTTCTTTGGCCAGGGATCGGCGAAGTAGAGAAGCACGCGGTGGAGACTTGCATCGGGGATCTGTCTTTCAAGAACTTCGATGGCGTCGCGGCTGGAGACGCGCAGATTGGTGATGCCGGAGTCACCGGCATGTTTCAAAAGGTGTCCGACGCCGGGGCGGTGGACTTCGATGCCGATGAAGTTCCACTGCGGATGCTTTTGCGCGAGTTCGAGGAGCGTGTCGCCGTTGCCGAAACCGATTTCAAGCACCACGGGTGCTTCACGGCCAAAGAGCGCGGCGAGATCCAGCGGTGTGTCGTTTTCCGGGATGCCGAACTGGGGCAGCCAGCGGTCGAGCGCGCGCTGCTGCCCGGGGGTGAGCCGGCCTTCGCGGCGAACGAAGCTGCGGATGCGCCGGAAAGGTTGGGCGTCACTCATTATTAAAAGAATGTGCCGTCCAGCGGCGATGACGCGCTCGCGTAACGGCGGCGCGGCATGCGGCCGGCGAGGAAGGCTTCGCGCCCCGCTTCGATGGCTTTCTTCATCGCGGACGCCATGAGCACGGGGTTCTTCGCCGCGGCGATGGCGGTGTTCATCAGCACGCCGTCACAACCGAGTTCCATGGCAACGGCGGCGTCGGATGCGGTGCCGACGCCGGCATCGACAAGAATCGGCACGGTTGCGTTCTCGACGATCTCGATGATGTTGTACGGGTTGCGCACGCCAAGCCCTGAGCCGATGGGTGCTGCGAGCGGCATGACGGCGACGCAGCCGATTTCCTCGAGACGTTTCGCGATGATCGGGTCGTCCGAGGTGTACACCATCACCTGGAAGCCGTCCTTCACGAGCGTTTCGGCGGCTTCGAGCGTTGCGGTGACATCGGGGAAAAGCGTTTTCTCGTCGCCGAGCACTTCAAGCTTGACGAGCGAATGGCCGTCGAGCAGTTCGCGCGCGAGCTGGCAGGTGCGCACGGCGTCCTTTGCGGTGTAGCAGCCGGCGGTGTTCGGCAGGATGGTGTAGCGGTCCGGCGGCAGTACGTCGAGAAGGTTGGGTTCGCCGGGATTCTGGCCGATGTTCGTGCGGCGGATGGCAACCGTCACGATTTCCGCGCCGCTTGCCTGCGTTGCCGCGCGCGTTTCTTCAAGATCCTTGTACTTGCCCGTGCCGACGAGCAGGCGCGAGGTGTATTCGCGGCCTGCGATGCGCAGGCTGTCGCCGCTGGGCGGCATGCTGTTTGCGAGTGTCTGCATGTTGTTTCCTCGAAGGCCTGCCTGCCGGTCAGATCTGTCCGCCGCCGATGGCGTGCACGATTTCGAGCCGGTCGCCGTCCGTGATGTGCGTTTCGGCGTGGCGGCTGCGCGGCAGGATGTCGCCGTTGAGTTCGACGGCGATCCGCTGCCCGGCGAGCCCGAGCTCCTGGACGAGCGCGGCGACCGTGATGCCATCGGCAAGGGTGGCAGGTTTTCCGTTGATGAGCGCTTGCATCGTGAAGATGGTTTCGTGGGGAGCGCGGATTGTAACATCGTTGCGTGCGCCGCTGGCTGGCGGGCTTCGCAGGGTTATGGCTAAATAGCGCTGCCCGGGCGGGTGTAGCTCAATGGTAGAGCCACTGCTTCCCAAGCAGTTGACGAGGGTTCGATTCCCTTCACCCGCTCCACTTCCCGCATCAACGATCCTCCTGCACCTGCATACCAGGAGACATGGAATGTCGAGTCACCACGAATCATCGCCGCATGTTTTCGATCTTCTCGGCATCGGCTGGCTGCGCACGAATGCAGAAGGCATTCCGCTCGACGCGAACGATCAGTGCGCCGGGCTGTTCGATGCTCCGGATTCCGCAGCGCTGATCGAGCGGATGCGCGCGGGAGCCGTCGTGCTGCCGGACGAATTGATGATGCATCTGCGCAGTGCGAGGAATGTGCAGCCCGGCGAACTTGTTGCATCGCGCATTGCGTGCATGCTGCGGCCGGATGCGGCTCGCGTGTACGTCAGCGTCATCGCGCGTGATGATGCGTTCGATGTATTGCTGTTGCCCGGCTCCATGACGCCGCCGTCACGCAGCGATTTTGCGTTGCGCGACTACGCACGGCGCCTGCGGCTTCTGACGCAGCAGATCATCGATGTGCAGGAAAACGAGCGACGCAACCTCGCGCGCGAACTGCACGACGAGATCGGCCAGCAGCTCACGATCGTGCGCTTGTCGCTGGAAGCGGTGCGCGAGAGCATCGCGGACAATGGTCCGCTGGAAGACGCGCTTTCGAGCGTCGCGGACCTCACCCGCCAGGTCCGTGAGCTGTCGCTCGACCTGCGCCCATCCATGCTGGATGATCTCGGGTTGCCGGCGGCGCTGCGCTGGTACGCAACGCGCGCCGCACGGCTGGCGGGCTTCGATGTCATCCTTGACATCGAGCCCGAGTTTCCGCGCCTGCTCACTTCGGTTGAAACGCTGTACTTCCGTGTTGCGCAGGAAGCCATCACGAACATCCTTCGCCATGCCGCCGCGCGAACCCTGACGGTCAGCCTTCGTCGTGAGGCGGAAGATGTCCGCCTGACCGTCACGGACGACGGCAGCGGCTTCGACTTTCCCGCAGCCTGCGAGGCCGCGCTTCGCGGGCAGAGCGGCGGTCTGCTCGGCATGCAGGAACGCGCGGCGCTGTGTGGCGCGGAACTGCACGTCGAATCCGCGTCCGGAAGCGGTACGCGTCTCTCCCTGAAAATTCCGTTCTCGTGCGCCGGAATTCCTGCGTTCTGCGCATGAATGTCAGGACCGGCCCGATTACCTCAAGTATTCGGCGTCCAAATAATCGCCGTGTGGCTTTAAGGCCAAGATTTTGAGCAAGACCGGGCAAAGATCTTGATCAGGAATGCCGCCGCAGCGATTCAGCAAGTCACCGAATGAAACTCAGGGGGTATCGAGACATGAGAATGCTTACGGCAAAGACAACAGTACTGCTCGCCGACGACCACAGCCTGGTGCGGGCGGGCATCCGCTCGCTGCTGGAACGGATCGGCACCGTTGAAGTGGTCGGCGAAACGGGCGACGGACGCCAGGTCCTGCGACTGGTCAAGGAACACCAGCCGAACCTCGTCCTGCTCGACATTGCGATGCCGAGTCTCAACGGACTGGAAGCGGCAGCGCGCATCACCCGGGACTACCCGGATACCGCGGTCATCATGCTGTCCATGCACGCCAACGAGGAATACGTGCTGCAGGCGCTGCGCGCCGGTGCGTCGGGCTACCTGGTGAAGGATGCCGCGACTGCCGAACTGGAAATCGCGATGCGTTCCGTCATCAACGGCAAGACCTATCTCAGCCCGAGCATCTCGAAGACGCTGATCGACGAGTATCTCGACAACAGCGCGAAGGCGCGTTCGCCGCTGGAGCGGCTGACGACGCGACAGCGCGAGATTCTCCAGCTCGTCACCGAAGGACACACGACGCGGCAGATCGCGGAGCTGCTCAGCGTGTCCGTGAAGACCGTCGAAACGCACCGCGCACAACTGATGGACCGCCTGGAGATCCGCGACATTCCGGGCCTTGTCCGTTATGCGATCCGGACCGGTCTCATCCAGTCCGACGCGTGATGATTGTCCGCAGTCCGTTGCGCTTAATTCAGGTCAAGCACGGATACGCGGGGCATAATCCAGTCCAGTAATGTCCGCGGGTCGCCTTTGAGCGATATCGAGCGGCATCCCAACCCCCCCATGGCTGGAGCGGGTGAGAAATCGCCCTTCTAAAGTCCGGGATGCCGCTCGATCTTCCCACATTTGATTCCGCTCCAATCATCGCCATACTAGTCACCTGAACGCGGCGGCCGTCCCGGCTCGCCGTCATTCCTTTTGTTTCCCCGGCTGGCGAGTTCCACATGCGCAAGACTTTCAAGATTCTCGGCATCGTATTCGGCATTCTCGTGCTGCTCCTGGTTGCGGCGGCCGTCGCGCTGCCACTGCTCGTTGATCCCAATGACTTCAAGCCGCGCATCGTGTCCGCGGTCAAGGATGCAACGGGGCGCGATCTCGAGATTCCCGGCGACATCAAGCTTTCCGTCTTTCCGTGGCTCGGCGCCGAACTCGGCGCGGTTCGCCTTGGAAATGCGCCCGGCTTCGGCAACGAGCCGTTCGCGAGCGTCGAGGGCGTGGAGGTGCGCGTCAAGCTGCTGCCGCTGCTGCAGAAGCAGGTCGAGATCGGCAAGGTCGTCGTCGAACAGCCGGTGATCCGGCTCGCGAAGAATGTGGAAGGGCGAACCAACTGGGACGATCTCGCCGGCGAACAACCCGCAACCGAAACCCAGCCTCAACCTGAAACACAGGCGCCGCCGGATTTCTCCGTTGACGGCGTGGAAATACGCAACGCACACATTCTTTACAGCGACGCAAGCGCGAAGCAGAACATCGAAGTCACGGATTTCAGTCTTGAGACGGGCCGGCTTGAACTGCCGGCGGATTTTCCGCTGACCATGCGCGGCGCGGTGAAGCTCACCGACCCGGAACTGGCGGCGAATTTCGAATTCCGCGGACAGGTGGCGGCAGATACCGGCGCGCAACGCTTCGGTCTGGCGAACGGCGCGCTCGAGTTCAGCGCCAAGGGCGCGGTGTTGCCCGTCTCGCCGCTGGCCGGGCATGCGTCGTGGGAGCACCTTGCGGCGGATCTTGCGAAGGAAACTGCGCAGGTGCAGGGCCTTGTGCTCGATGCGCTCGGCGTCAGCGTCAGTGCGGATGTCGATGCCGGCGGACTGTCGTCCGGCATCAAGGCAAACGGAAAGCTGCAGATCGTCGCGGCCGATCTCGCGGAACTTGCACGACAGCTCGGCGAGCTCATGCCGCAAGACATGACGCTGAACGGCAAGGCGCAGGCGAACGCGGCGTTCAGCTACGACCAGGGCGCAGGCAAGGCGACCGTGCCGGAATTTTCCGCGGCCGCGCTCGGCGTGAACCTCGCCGGCAAGCTGGATGTTTCCAACCTGGATGAAAACGCGAACGTGAGCGGCGAGCTTCGCGTTGAAGAATTCTCGCCAGGGCAGTTGATGGTGAAGCTCGGCCAGGAACTTCCCGCGATGCAAGACGGCGGCGTGCTGGACAAGGCGGCGTTGTCCGCGACGTTCAAGGCCACGCCCGACAGCGCAGTCATCGAGAACCTGCGCGCAGTGCTCGACCAGTCAAGCATCACCGGTCGCATCCAGGTTTCGAGCTTCGCGAAACAGGCATTGCGCTTCGACCTCTCGCTGGACCAGATCGACGCGGACCGGTACCTGCCATCCGGCGACGAGCCGGCCGCAACGGAAACGGATGCAACGCCGCTGGACCAGGTGGAGATTCCCGCCGAGCTCGTGCGCGGCCGCGACGTCGTCGGCACGTTCAGGATCGGCAAGCTCAAGGCATTCGATTTCAATTCGACGGACGTGAACATCGGCATCCGCGCGCAGAATGATGTTCTGCGCGTGCATCCCGCGGAAGCGAAGTTCTACGGCGGCGGGTATCGCGGCGACATCCGCGTGGATGCGAGCGGCGATGTGCCGGCACTGTCCGTGGATGAGCATGTCGATCGTGTCCAGCTCGCGCCCATGGTGAAGGACTTTCTTGATGTCGAGAATGTTTCAGGCACCGCGAAGATCGACGTGAAGGCAACGGCGCGCGGCCGTGTCGTCGGCGACCTGCGCAAGACGCTGGATGGCCGTTTCGCCATGGACGTGCAGGACGGCGCGATCGAAGGATTCAACCTGTGGGAATCCATCCGTTCCGCGTACGCGACGTTCAAGGGACAGAAATACGAAAGCAAGGCGCCGCAACGCACCGAGTTCGCGGAGTTGTCGGCGACGGGCGTCATCAGCAAAGGCGTGCTGCGCAACGACGACCTGAAGGCGAGCCTGCCGTTCCTGCGCGTTGCGGGCAAGGGCGAGATCGACATCGCCGCTGCGACGATGGATTACACCGTTGAAGCAACGATACTGAAATCGCCCGAACTTTCCGGCGGCATCGAGGAACTCTCGAACACCGCGATCCCTGTTCGCCTTACCGGCCCGATCACGGCACCCAAGGTACGTCCCGACGTGAAGGGCGTGCTTGAAGCGAAAGCGAAGGCGGAGCTGAAGCGCAAGGAACAGGAGCTGCGCGACGAAGCGAAACGCAAGGCGGAAGAAGAAAAGCGCCGCCTCGAAGACAAGCTCAAGAACAAGCTGAAGGATCTCATCGGGTGAAGGCATGTTGTCTTGCTCCGCTGATGCTGCTGGCAGCCGGCAGTCATGCAGCGGAGTTCGGCAATATCGACGTGGAGCTCGATGACGGCATCTACACCGTGCACGCGGAGGCGCGCATCGACGCCGGGATCAGCGCCGTCCGCGCCGTCATCACCGATTACAATCACATGCACTGGATCACCGGCGCGGTACTGAAGGCGGAAACGCTGGAACGCCCCGAGCGCGATGTAGCGATCGTGTTCGTCGAATCGCGTGCATGCTTCAGCATCTTCTGCAAGACCATCGAACAGGTGCAGCACGCCGATGCGCGCGATCCGTCGCGCATCGTGGTCACCACGTTGCCCGGGCGCGGCGACCTGAAGCAGGGGCGCACGGTCTGGCAGCTGGAACGAATCGATGCGCAAAGCACGAAACTCTCCTGGGACATGCTGATGGAGCCGGATTTCTGGGTGCCGCCGCTGATCGGCCCCGGACTCATCCGCTCCGGTCTTGCCGACGAAGGACGCGACATGATCAACGGCATCGAGAAGCTGGCGAAGGAAAGGGAGTCGCGCCGGTGAGCGATGCATTCGCCGTGCGCGTGCTTGCGTGGTTCGATGCGCACGGCCGCAAGCATCTTCCCTGGCAGCAGGAACCGACGCCATACCGCGTGTGGATTTCCGAGATCATGCTGCAGCAGACGCAGGTGGCGACCGTCATTCCCTATTACGAACGCTTCATGCAGCGCTTTCCGGATGTATGCGCGCTTGCCGATGCGCAGGAAGACGACGTCCTGCATCACTGGGCGGGGCTTGGCTATTACGCGCGTGCGCGCAACCTGCATGCCGCAGCGAAACGCATACGCGATGAATTCGATGGCGAGTTTCCGCGTGACTTCGAGCGCGTTGCGGCATTGCCGGGCATCGGGCGCTCGACGGCCGGCGCCATTCTTTCGCTCGCGTGCAATCAACGTCATGCGATTCTCGATGGCAACGTGAAGCGCGTCCTTGCGCGCTTTGCTGCCATCGACGGCTGGCCGGGACAGTCCGCGGTGCAGAACGCGCTGTGGCAGCTTGCGGAGAACCTTCTGCCCGATGGGCGTCACGGCAATTACAACCAGGCGATGATGGATCTCGGCGCAACCGTCTGCACGCGCAGCAGGCCGCATTGCGATGCCTGTCCGCTTGCGGAGGATTGCGTTGCGCATCGCGAATCGCGCGAAGCGGAGTTTCCGGCACGCAAGCCGCGCCGCACGTTGCCGGAAAGACATGCCGACATGCTGCTGCTCGAATACCGCGGGCACATCCTGTTGCAGAAGCGTCCGCCCGCCGGCATCTGGGGCGGGCTCTGGAGCCTTCCGGAAACGGAAGATGCGCAGCGCTGGCTTGCGGAACACAACGTGCGCGCGGCACACGACGTGCTGCCGTCGCTGACGCACACCTTCAGCCATTTCCGGCTGCACATACGCCCCGTGCACGTTCGCCTGGCGAATCCGCCGGCGAATGTTTCGGATGCTGAAAGCGGCTGGTACGATGCCGCCGCATTGCCGCCGCTCGGGCTTGCAGCGCCGGTGAAGAAGATTCTTGAACGGTTCGCGGAATGCGCGAACGGGAATGCGGAAAACGGAGAACGTGATGGCACGCATGGTTGATTGCGTCGTGCTCGGCGAGCAGGCGGAAGGTCTTGATTTCCAGCCGTATCCCGGCGAGCTCGGCAAGCGCATCCACGAGAACGTATCGAAGGCGGGCTGGCAGCAGTGGCTGCGTCACCAGACGATGCTCATCAACGAGTACCGCCTGAGCACGATCGATCCGAAGGCGCGCAGGTTTCTCGAACAGGAAATGGAAAAATTCCTCTTCGGCGAAGGCTCGGAGAAACCCGAAGGATTCACGCCCGCGGACTGATCATCCTGAAACGCTGAGAAGCTGCACGCTGAACAGCCGTTTCTCGTCCATCCATATCCTGTCCACCGTCATTCCCGCCTGCGCTGCGAGCGATTCGAAACGCGGCAGCGTGAACTTGTAGCTTGATTCGGTGTGGATGGTTTCACCCTTGCGGAAACGGATTTCGCGACCGCGGATCAGCACGGCCTGTTCCGCGAGGCTTTCAAGATGCATCTCGATGCGGTGCCGTTGCTCGTTCCACGTTGCCCGATGCCGGAATGCGGCAGGATCGAAGTTCGCGCCGAGTTCGCGGTTCAGCCGCTCGAGGATGTTCAGGTTGAACTGCGCCGTCACGCCCGCTGCGTCGTTGTACGCGCGCTCAAGGACCGCCGCATCCTTCTCGAGGTCCACGCCGATCAGCACGCCGCCGCCGTGACCTGCGATGCGCGCCATGCGGCGCAGGAGATCGAGCGCGTCGTCCGGATCGAAATTGCCGATGGTTGAACCGGGAAAGTACACGACAGTGCGAAGCGGGGGATGCGCGGCGGCAGGCGGTGTGAAGTCCTGCGTGAAGTCCGCGCACACCGGCAATATCTCGATGCCGGGGTACCGCGCATGCAGTTCCTGCGCGCTGCGCAGGAGATGTTCGCGCGATATCTCAACGGGCATGTACGCGACGGGGTCATCCAGGTGTTCGAGCAGGATGCGCGTCTTCAGCGATGAGCCGCTGCCGAACTCCACGAGCAGTGCGTGCGGGCCGAGCAGCTCGCTCATCTCGCCGATGTGCGTTTCCATGATCGCGAGTTCCGTGCGCGTCGGGTAGTACTCGGGCAGCTCGCAGATCTCGTCGAACAGCTGTGAGCCGCGCTCGTCGTAGAAATACATGGAAGACAGCCATTTCTCCGGCGCCGACAGCCCGCGCAGCACGTCGTCGAACATGTCCTTCCTGGCGGGATGAAAATCGTGCAGCGTGAAGCCGTCCGTCTCGTTATCGTTCACGCGAGATCCTTTGCAAGCCGTATGCCGCTGAACTGCCAGCGGTCCGGCGGGTAGAAGAAATTCCGGTACGTGTGGCGGATGTGCGTCGAATGCGTCGCGCACGAACCGCCGCGCAACACCACCTGGTTGCACATGAATTTGCCGTTGTACTCGCCGATGGCGCCGGCGGACGGCTTGTAGCCGGGGTAGGGTGCATACGCGCTCTGCGTCCATTCCCAGGCGTCGCCGTACACCTGGAGCTTGCCGTCCGTTCCAGGTGACGCGACGGGATGCAGGAATCCGCTGCCCACGAAATTCCCGCTCACCGGTACATCGCGCGCCCATGTTTCCCATTCCGCTTCCGATGGCAGCCGCGCACCAGCCCAGCGCGCGAATGCGTCCGCTTCATAGAAACTCACGTGCGATACCGGCGCATGCGGATCAATCGCGCGCACACCGCCGAGCGTGAACTCCGATGCAAGATCGTCCGCCCAGTAAAGCGGGCGCTGCCATTGTTGCTGCTGCACCGTCTTCCAGCCGTCCGAAAGCCAGAGCGCCGCGCGCGCATAGCCGCCATCATCGATGAACGCGCGGAATTCCGCATTCGTCACGAGACGGTTCGCGATTGCATGCGGGTGCAACAGCGCATCATGCACCGGCGCTTCGTTGTCGTATGCGAATCCCGCGGCGTCATGGCCGATGCGCTGGATGCCGCTTCTGCCTTCAATGAAACGCAGGTCGGTCGTCGCGCTGGCCGGAGACGGCGGCAGATCGCGGAAGGCGGGTGCAAGCGGATTGCAGGAGAACACGTGCTTGATGTCGGTGAGCAGCAGTTCCTGGTGCTGCTGTTCGTGGTTGAGGCCGAGCTCAATCAGTGCGGACACGTCTGCGTCCGCAGTGTCGATCAACCGCAGCATGTGTTCATCGACATACGTGCGGTAATCCATCACTTCGCGTACGGTCGGCCGCGTGAGCAGGCCGCGTTCCGCACGCCCGTGCATCTGCCCGACCTGGAAATAATAGGAATTGAACAGGTAATCGAAGCGTTCGTGGAATGGCTGGTAGCCCGCGACGTATCCGCGAAGCAGGAAATTCTCGAAAAACCACGTCGTATGCGCGAGGTGCCATTTCACGGGGCTCACATCCGGCATGCTCTGCACGACAAAATCTTCCGCCTCCAGCGTGCGGGTCAGTTCAAGCGTGAAGCGCCGCACCGCACGAAAGCGCGCGGCCAGCCCGGTGCTGCCAGGAAGCGAAGCGTGTACGACGGTGGATGACATGCGGGAAACGAGGGCGGCTGGAAGAGGCGTCAGGTTATCCGCCCCTTGTCCGGCGTGTCAAAACGCGCGGCCTTCCGCGGGAAACGCGCTTGACGGATGCCCCCGCGGCCGGTTTAATAGCCGCCTTTCGCGCGGGCCGGGTTCCCGCCGCGCTCTCGAAAAATGGCCAGGTAGCTCAGTTGGTAGAGCAGCGGACTGAAAATCCGCGTGTCGGCAGTT
>CAZRFE010000011.1:0-44703 GCA_964599565.1 uncultured Gammaproteobacteria bacterium | reverse complement strand
GAGCAGTTGGCTTTTAACCAATTGGTCGAAGGTTCGAATCCTTCACGGCCCACCATAAAATCAAGCACTTGCATCACATCCCGAACGGCGCTGCAACGCCGAACGGGACTTTCACCGGGACTAACCAGCCAGGCGAAGCACTGTCGCGCCCACGGACCGGGCGTTACAGAGCCTGTCTACCGCCGCCTGCAGTTCTCGCAGGGTCGGGATGGAGTACAGGGCCGACATGTCCGCATCGCGCTTGTGATGCATCAGGTAGTCCCGCGTTTCATCCGGGACGCCCAACGCCCGCAGGCGCGTCGAGAACGTGCGGCGCAGGTTGTGCGGGCCCTTCGTCCATTCCTTGCCGGTCGGCAATCCCGCGTCCCGCCATGCCTTTCGCCATGCCTTGTTGTTGATCCGGTGCAGCCGGTCCCCGTCATCGCGGCCGGGGAACACGAATTGCTCATGCTTGCCCCGCTGACACTCGATGATCGATTGCGCGGTCCGGTTGTGCACCACGATCCACTCCAAGCCGTTCTTCACGCCCTTGACGGTGTCGGGCACCATGAACACGGATCGCCCGAGTTCCGGCACCTTCCGCTCCCACGCCCATTCCAGCGAGCAGACCACCTGATCCCGTAGCCCGGTGTTCAGGATGTACAGGCTCGGCTGCTGGTAGTGGAGCGGCAACGCCGGAAGCAGTCGCTTCTCCTCGTCCCAGTTGAGCGGGTAGGGCTTCGCTTTGTCGTCAACGTCCAGCATCGTGATCGTCGGCGCCTGGTGAAGCCACGTCAGCCCGTGCTCATCGATCCACGTCCCGGCGGCTCGTCTCAGTACCGCACGCGCTACCTGCAGACCGTTGTTCACCGTCTTCTTTTTCATGCCGGCGGCGAGCCGCGCGTCAATGAAGCGTTGCAGGGAGCCCATGTGAATCTCGGACACATCCAGTTGTCCGACCGCGGCATCGAGCAAGCCGCAGTGATACTCGTCTGCCTTGTCCCATCCTCGCTCCTCGCAGTACCGCTTGAGTGCGAGACTGAATGTTCGCCGTGGACGCTGGCCGTAGACCTTCGCGTCCCGAATCCTGCGAACCTCCAGCTCTAGGCGGCGTTCCGCTTGCGCGAGCGATGTTTCGCCCGTGCTTCGGCAAATACGCTGCCCGAGGATGACTTTGTCGATCTTCCAGATGCCGTCCTCTTGGTAGAGACCCGGCGTTCTCTTGCGTCCCATGAGACCTCCTTTTTCTCGGAGGGACGCCCGTGGCGGCTCCGATACTGTGCCCACGCGCGTTCCAGTTCAAGCCGCTCCCAGCCCTTGCCCTGGCCGGCCACCGTCACGGGCACCGGATCCGGCAGGAGCGGACGGATCAACGCCGTGAAGTCGCGCCGATCCATGCCGAGGAAGGCGGGTGCCATGCCGACACGGATCACGTGCGGCTGGAAGGGCAGCGCTTTCATCTACACTCCATCTCCGAATGCCCCGTCTCGGGGTCTACGTCCCATCTCGCGGTTCTCGGTTCCTCCCTTCCGTCTATCCAGCCCTGCGTGTAGGCCACGAGAGCGAGAGCGGAAACGAGGAGGAGGGCGGCGAGGGGTTTCATTGCCTCGGCAACTCCAAAATCGCAATGGCGTTCTCGTTGTATTCCATCGAATCTTCACCGAAGACATTGCTCGAATCCGACTCAACGCTCTGCACCAATTCCTTAATTCCGAGCGGTGGATTTTTTCTACGCATCACCTCAAGGGCTTCGTCATACGCATCCCATTCTTCATCTGATGCCCCAACCTCCGGTATCCGCTTTAGTTTCGCCGCCTGCCTTTTGCACCAGTCGCGCATCTTGTCGGCGAGTGCATCGGCTTCTTCTTTGGTATCCGCAATGGCGTAAGGAGTGATTGACTCCTCGTAATCCATGACAGGCCGATAAATCAGGAATGCTGTTTTCACACCCCACCTCCAACAATCTCGCGTATGCGGTCCTTGATTTCTCGTTCGCGCTGCTTCGTCTTCGGCTTAGCTCCGGTGACGAAAAGCTCGCGGCTCAAATCCCGCAGCTCCCTGATCTCGTCGGTAGCGTTGCGGGCGGCAACGGCAACGTCGGCATCGCCCGGCAGCACGAAGTCAGCAATCTTTTGCCACTCGTATTCATCAGACTCCGGATGATGCCCGAGAACAGATGCGACGATTCCGGAGTGAGCCTCGTTTACCCACTCTCCCGCCGTCGCCTTCTCTCCCGCCTCAATCAGCGCGTTGATCTTGCTCATTTGGCGACCTCTTTGCATTTCTTGCAGATGGGTTGGCCGAGCGGAAGATTGCACGTCGTGTTGAATCCGTTCTTGCCGCAGAGGGATTGTCCCGTCTCGCGGCCCATTCGGTCGTAAGCGGCAATGTGCATCACGCGACGCATCGCGCCTTGTCCGCGTCTGTAGATGAATGTCATAGACCCAGCTCCTCCGCGTCACGGCATGAATCGAACCATTGATCTGTGCGCTTCGATTGCACCGCCTCCCGCAGCTTGGCGCGGATGATGTTGGCAGCCTCATCGGGTTGCAGTGGGACGCGGCTACCTATCTCAATAAGCATCTTCTGAGCTTCGCTGATTGCCTCAGCCGCTTCGCGTATCGGATCAGTCATTTCGCAAGCTCCTTCAAATCTTGCAACCCGGCGACGATCAGACCCATGGCGAGAAGTGTTGTCAGCGTATCTTCAGTGTCGGTTGTCACGCCGTCACCGGGCCACAAATTCCCGGCGACCACGAGAAGAAAAAGGCAAAGAAAGAATCTCATTCTGCTTCCTCCGCTGCGGTGATCATGGCTTTGAAGATGTAGGCGACGCTGACATCTTCTGTCGCTTCGTTATCCGTCCAATCAACACCCGCTTGAATGCCGCATTCCTTCATCTCCTCCGTCGGCTCCTCCAACCGCTCCAGCCACGCGATCTTGCGGCGGTAGGAGCAGGTGCATCTCGCATCGGCATCCATCTCCAACGAACAATCGTCCTCATGCCGCACGTCCCGCTTGATTTCCTCGATGATGCTCATGGCTTCACTCGTGCGGGTCACGGTCATGTCCGCTGTCTCCTTCGCTGTCGTGCTCAAGATTGCGGGTTACAGCCCAAAGCACACCGACGCCGATGATGGCGAACAACGCATAAATGAGAAGTTTTTCGATGCTCATGGCTTCTTCTCCAAGAGGGCGAGTAACGAGCCTTCGAGCGCATGCGCGAGCTTCTGGATTTCTTCCAGCGTCTGTTCGCGGATGTCCGGTCCGGCAGGATCGTTTGCAGCGAAGGCCGACATGCCGATGATTCGCGCTTCTTCCGCCTTCGCCTCGATAGCGGTGCGCAATGCGTCTGCCCGTTCCTGAACTGCTGCTGCAAGATAGACAGCATCCCGGTTCGCTTCCTCAAGCTCCGCTATCCGAGCATCCTTGGCAGCAAGGGCGGCTTCGTGGTCGCGTACCTTCATCCAATCGCCGGTACTGTCATCCAGCATCATCGGGCGCTCTGCATACCCGTTGTGGGGTGCTGGTGCTGAGAGGCCGAGCCTGTACCGCGCAATCGGCGGGTCAACCTTTCCGCCAGTCACCAGCGCAATCGGCTTCGGGTGGTCGGTCATGGGAGCCTCCGCTTTACGATGGCGGCATGATGGAAGTTCGCGACGATCTCGAACTCGAACGTGTCAGCCAGATACTCGATGTCCTGACATTCGTAATGGTTCGATAGGAATTGTTCGTCGGCGTCATCTCTCCAGCGGAACGGCCCCCGATAGATCAGCCGTTCGCCTTCCTTTACGTGCGGGCGGAGCGCATCGCGAACGCCTTTCATCATTGCGTGATTTTCATAATCGAGAGTCGTCAGCTCACTCATCGCTCGATCCTCCCTGCGGGGGTTGCTCGATCACTTCTGCGCCTGCGACCGTTGTGGTTCTGTAGGTATAACCATCCTTGCGCGCCAAAGCGTCGTGAACTTCCAGCGGCACAGAAACGACTACCGTCTGGTAGTCCACGCCATCAGTTGTGCCGTCAGGAAGGCTCATAACACGCTTCAAGATCAGTCGAATCTCAGCCATTTCCCTTCTCCTCTTGCTGGGAGGCGAGGAAGGCTTTCGCTTCGCGCAGTTTGTCTGCAAGCGCGTCAGCATCGGCGTAGTCTTCCGCCTCGATCAATTCGCGCAGTAGCTGCACCGCCTCGTCGTTCGCGGGCGGCGGCAATAGCGGCAAGATGGTTGCGTAAAGGCCGTGCTCGTCTTCATCGCAGTCCGACATTTGAGAGACGACCCGTGCAATGTTTCGCGCCAGATCACGCACCGCGCACTTGTCGGCAGGCCATGCAGGCGCTTCGTTCGCGGGTGGGTGGGTGTAGAGCGGGGCATCGAAGATCGCGACTGCATCACTGGCACACGGGGTATGGAACGGCAGCGATTCATTAACTGACCATCCCTTTTCTGATTCCGTGAACGGCCTGCCGCAGTCATCGCAGTACCCGACGAAAGCCACCGCCTGCGACGGAGTGAGGGCGGCGATCAGATCAGCAAGCACCGTGCCGGATTGATCTTCAGACAAGCAGAGCGCTTCCCAGCCCGGAAGCCCCGCGTCTCGCTCTTCGGCTTCACCGCCCATGTGAACCCGCGCAAACACTTTGTCATGCCACTCGTCTGGAACCGCGGGTCCGTATTCGGGATGCACCACCACGTCAAAGCCGCCTTGCTGGTACTTGAATTTCTCGACCGCCTGTTCCGCGAACAGCGAACGGTCGTATTCCGAATACTTCAAGGTTTCCTCAAAGTCGCGCTGCGGGTCCACGTCTCCCGGTTGCTCGGCCTTCGCAGGCTGCTCGGGCGGCTGGGCGAGGCCGGATTCAAGATCACGCTCGCACGCAGACAGATGGCCCTGCACAACGTTCCAATCCATATCATGCATGTCCTGTGCGTTTGCACGGGCCAGCGCAACCGTTATCCGGTCGTGCAAACGGCTCAACGCTTCCCGCGACACCGATACATTATTCATTGCGAGTCTCCTTGGAGGATGGCGGAGCCGTCGAGAATGTCTTGTAACTGATCAAGATGCTCGTTCGGCTCTGCTTCATGCGCCCATTGACGCACCTTCGCGAGCTTGTTGCGAAGTCCATCTATTTCATCAGCGGCAATGTGCAGCATTTCGGTCATTGTCGAGCCGCGACCGTGATTCGCGATATTTCGCATGAGGCCGGTGTTTGCGTGCGGTACGCAGTGTTGATCGCTCATCACTTCTCTCCCCGTATGGCGGTGACGAGAGCGCGGAGTTCGTCACGCGCACGCTCAACCACTGGTCGCCAGTCTTCGTGCCCGCCATAGATTCGGCAGGCGGCTTCTAAATCTTCAAGGCGGTATTCAAGCCTCTCCGCAATCGCCTCGCGGTCGCGGAGGAGGGCGTGGCGGTCACGCTTAGCTGGAATGCTCTTGTCGTTATCAAAGCGATCACGGCGATCAATCCCCGCAATCTGCTCCGGCGTGAGTAGTTCGCTCATGGCCGATACACTCCATCGCCAGAATTGAGGCCTTCCCCGAGCGGGTCAGGGCGCGCTTCGTGCGCCTGCCCAATCTCCGCCAGCCGGCAGAGTTCGAGGACTGTGGCGGGGTCGAGGTTCATCGACTCCCAATCGAGAACGGCAGGGCTCTCGTTGTATGCGTGTGCCGCCTCCGCCGCCTTCTTGATAGCCTGGATGTCGGTCAGCTCCATTGCTCGTTCTCCTGTTCGAGTTGCTCCTCGATACGGTCGAATTCTTCGCGTTCGTCTTTCGTCAAGCCGTGGCTCATCCGCCAGCAAGCGAGTTCTTCCCATCGCTTCTTGAGTGCGTCACGTTGCGCTGGTGTCAGGTAGCTCACCTTCCCGTCCTCCACGTTTCGAGGGCTTTACTGATGCGCTTCAACAGTTCGTGTTGACGCTCATCCCATGCTTCTTCAGGGTCTTCGAGTTCATCCCGTAGGTAGTCCCGCAGCAGTTCCTCGACCGGTTCCACCAGCGGCGCTACGGCGGCGTCTATCAGCCGCTCCGCTTCGTCTCCGTGAAACAGGCATCCGCTCGTCTTTCCATCGACGCCGCGCAGAATGTCGTGGCATTCGACTTCGATTGCATTCTGTAGAACCTGTGCGCCCTTACTCATCGCCCCTCCAATATCCGGTTAAGCCTCTGTTACGCGCGCAGTTCCTTCGCCCGCTTCTCGATGAACCACAACACATTGACGCGCAGTTCTTCCGGTATCTGCTCCGTCCTGATCTTCTTCACCAGCAACAGCGCGGCGAGTTCAGGAACAGAACGGGGCAGACGGTTGCGCTTCATCAGAACGGGATGTCGTCGTCGAAGTCGTTCGATGACGCGGCGGGCTGCTTCGAGGCCGTCGGTTCCTGGCGTCCGCCATCGCTCTTGCCGCCGAGCATCTGCATGGTGTTCATGATGATTTCGGTGCTGTAGCGTTTGCTTCCGTCCTTCTCGTATTCGCTCGTGTGAAAGCGTCCTTCCATGAAAATCTGCGAGCCCTTGCGAAGGTATTCGCCGATGACTTCGGCCAGCCGCCCGAAAGCGACGGCACGCACCCACTCGGTTTCTTCGCGCTTCTCGTTCGTCTGCTTGTCCTTCCATGACCGGCCGCATGCAATGCGGATCTTCGCGACCGCAGTCCCGTTCGGCAGATAGGAGATTTCAGGATCGGCACCGAGACGGCCGATGAAGCTGCATGAATTGAGGTCGTTCGCCATTACGCGGCCTCCTGCTGTGCCGGCGCGCTCTGGAACGTCAGCCGCTTGTAGACTTCCCGCGTCGCGATGACGTCCTGTGCGCAGTAGTCGGCAACGTCCTCGAAGCGCCCCGCCTGCCACGCATCCCACACCGTCGCGCCCGTGATGTCCGATTCCTTCACGGCGATCCCGAGCGCATCACACAGGCGCGCGAGGCCGACCGTGCCGCGGACACCCGCCCACTTCGTCATGGTGTCGAAGATTTCTTCGTCCCACGGCTTTGCCTCGACGGGAAGCTTGATTGGCGGACGGACGCCGTTGATCACGCAACGCTGCCAGACATAGCGCAGGTCGAAGTTCGCCAGGTTGTGCCCGACCCACAGGAGCAGCGGACGCGATGCCGTTTCCTTCCAGCCCGTGGCATTGGCGATGTACTGCAGCGCCGCCGTCAGCACTCCCGCTTCATCGCCGCACAAGTGCTGCGAGAACACGCTCGCGGGGCCGTCGTCGATGGCAAGGCCGATGCAGGCGATCTGTCCCGTCGTGCCGTCGAGTGCAGTCTTGCGGTACGCCTCTGCCTTCAGTTCGTTGCCGGTTTCCTCCCACCACTTCTCGATGGTTTCGGGCTTCTTGTAGTTGCCCGGAGGCGCGACGTTCTCCGCCGCGCGTGCCTGCGCGCCTTCGCGCTGGTCCGGAATCGTTTCGATGTCGATCGTAATAACGTGCATGACTGCTCCTGATCAGGCCGCATCGGCCGTGGGTTTGGTGTCCTCGGGAAGTTCCACGACGCGCAGCTCAATACGATCCTTCATGTCGTCCCACCAGTCCTTGTCATTGCGCGCCTTCGCGAACTGCTTGCAGTCCTCGAACAGCGCGCGTAGCTCCGCGCGGGTCGTGGCCGCGTCCAGACGCTCCATGAACCCTTCGCGCTGCTCGCGGATGATCTTCTCGAGGTCGATGCCGGACTCGAGCCAGGCATACAGTTCCTCGCCGACCTGTTTCGTCAGCAGCAGGTGGCGACCGTCGAAGATGCGAGTGCGGTCCTTGCTGGACGTGGCGATGTGGCTCTCGACGTCGATGTCGAGAACGCAGGTGAACTCGTACTCCATGCCATCGCGCTGCACAGGTGCGAGGCCGATCTTCACCGGCTTGGTCTTGCCGTTCTCGTCCTTCTGCACCTCGTAGGCGGTCTTGGTGCGCATCGTCACGATGATGTGCAGCGGCGCGGCGAGGATCTTCTCGACCAGCTTGTTGTGCATCGGTGTGACTTCGCGCCACGCGGCATAGCCGTTCTTGCTGCGGCTCGCTTTCTCTGCCGCGTCCTTGATGTCGAGAATGCCGCCTTCGCCTGCCCATGCATGGCTCAGGCTGTCGATGATCAGGACGTCATAGCCGCCGGCTGCTGCGGCGTCGATGGCGGCGATGTACTTGTCGGGCGAGTAGGGCGCGACAATCTCTGCGGCATCGAACTCGCACACGTCCGAGTACAGCGAGGCGCTGCCGTGTTCGGTATCAGCGAGGGCGATCTTGTTGCCGAGCCCCTGCGCCAGTTCCAGCGCGCTGCGAGTCTTGCCGGACCCCGAGGGACCGCACAGCGCGAGTCGCAGGCGGGACTTCTTTCGTTCTGCTCTCTGAAACATCATCGTTCTCCTGTAACCATTGCTCGTATTCCTCGCGCTCCTGCTGCGCGAGCTGGTGTTGAAGCGTTGTCTCGTCGTCGTTCATGCGACCAGACGCGCGGCGCGCGTTACCTGCAATGCCGCCTCCATCTGCTGCCGCACCTCGATTGCCTGCGCGATCACCTGGCATTCCCGCGCGACATTCGCGCGTACCCAATCACCGTTGTTCTCGTGTGCGTCAGCAATCTTCTTGAGTTCGTCGCTGATCTTTTCCATGTCTACGCCGCCGCCGGCCCATCCGGATCGGTCCACGGCTGGCCGAGTAATACGCGCCGCGCCTTCGCTCCAAGCGATCCGCAGGCCTGCGCGAATGAGCGGTGCGCGATTGCGGCGGCATCTGCTTTCGCAACCACGACGCGCTTGTCTCCATCCAGCACGCCGACAAAGCCGTCTCGCTCGTCGACCCAGTGCCGAATCGCTTTCGGTGTGGGAATTACGCTGACTGGGCGCATGGCTCCTCCTCGCATTCCCCGCACGTCTTGATGTCCGCATCGAACCGCGCCTGTTCGCTTTTCAGCTGCGAGGCGTAGAAGTTCTTCACGCGCGGGTCGTTGTGGCTCTCGGCGCGCGCGGCATCTACCCGAAGCTCTCCGAGGAATTGTTGGCGGTCCTGGTGGTAGGTGCAGAGTTTCATGACGCAGCCTCGACACCGGAGCGGAATCCTTTGGCGTCGCAGACTGCGGACGGCGCCCATCCTTCATGAATCATTGCGAGCCACTGTTCGTAGGTAGCCGTGCTGCGACCGAAGGCGCTCGCTCTGTTGTCCGCGAGCCATCGGGCCAGTTCTTCCGGCGTTTCGAATGCAGGCGAAATGGGCGATCCTTCCGATGTCGTCTCCCACATCTGGAATGCAGGGCCTTCCGGAACTTCGAAGCGCGGCGTTGCACGACCATCGCCGTCGCAATTCGGGCACCACCAGCCGATGACGTTTCCCGCGTCGTCTCGACGCTGAAGCGGAAAGCTGCCACCGGGATTGAAAGGCACGGTGCCCGTGCATTTGCACGTCTGGCAGTTCACGGAAACGTCGATGACGTAGCCCCACCACGTCTTGCCGACCGGCCAATCGAAACCAACGGGAACGCGTTTTACTTCTCTGCCCATGACGGTTACTCCACCCCCACAATCCGAATCTGCTTGATCTCCTCCAAGGACTGCTTCCATGCGAGACGGATGCAGTAGAGGAGGGCGAGAAAAATGAAGGCGAGGAGGGCGGTCATGCGGCTTCATCCTCGAGCACGTCTTCGAGAACATCTGGCGGCAGCCATGAGCCAACGGCGCAGACTTCTTTCGCCGTAAACGCAGGCTTGATGCCCGCGTGGTACTCAAGTCGAACGTGCCGTTCAAACTGACCGTGCGCGATCCCGAGCAGCGCCGCAGCCAGCTCGCCGTACCCGTCTTCGGTCCACGTTTTGCGCAGGTGGTCCTGAAGTTCGGAAGTCGTCTTCACATCGACGATGCGAAACACGGTGTCCTCGCAGCCTTGCCACGGGCCTTCCGGCAATTCGCCCGGCACGAAGCGAACCAGCGTTCCTTTTGAAATCGAACTCATGCCCTCATCCTCACGTTGTAGCCCTCGGGTTCATGCTGAACGCCGCGCATGTTGCAGCAGTCGCAGCGGTCGTCCCGCTCATGCGGGGGAATGTCGCCGTGCTTGTGCGCGAGCAGTTCATTGCGCGCGACCTTCGCGTCCTCGATCTGCGGCCACGGACTCGGACCGCCGTAGCGATGCCGCTCGATGGCGTTGCGCTCGGCTGATTCCTTCTTGGCGATGTTGTCGCTGAGGGAAAGGCCGTAATCGCAGAGCTGGCCGGAGAGGCAGGCGGGGCAGGTCATGCGTCGCACCCCGTATCCCAATGCTCGCCGTCCGCTGATCCGCATTGCGAGCAACGCAGGCCGCTGTGTTCGTCCGCGGCGTTGATTACGAACGTGTCGGAACGCTCATCGACCAGCGCCTGCAAACGGTCATGGTCATCGACGAGTCGAACCAAGTGCTTAAGGAGGACGCTGGGCCATGTCGCGTTCTTCTGCACGGCCTGCCTGCGCAACTGCGCCTTCATCTCCTCGATGGAGGTCTGTGCGTTAATAGGCGCTACGTTTTCTGCTACACGACTCATGACGCCCTCCGCTTCGCGCGAATCTGATTCCGCCGCTTGCGAGCGGCGCGCTTGATCCGGGCAACGCCGGTGTCAGGACGGCCGTTGCGCGACTTCGCGATGCCGCGGCGACCGATGCGGCCGCCGACGATTCCGCGGACCACGCGATCCGCGAAGGTGTTGCCCTGGCGGTCGCCCTGACTCGGCTGTGCCGTCGGCGCGTTGAAGCCGTTGCCTTGGCTGGGAGCGGGAGCGGACATTCCGACCGAAGCCAGCACCGCGAGAGCGAAAGCGGGGGAGAGGCGCTTCATGCTTGACCCCTCTTGAAGCGCGCCGCCTTCAGCGCCAGCGCCTCCATCTGGTCATTGACGACGCCGTAAGCCGTGCCGCAGATGACGCTGATCTGTTCTTCCGTGAGGTCGAAATGGACGGAGGTCTCACCGTCGCTGAGCGATACCTTCCCGATGTAGCTGCTCGTCAACGGGCGGCACTCGAGGGCGATTTCGAGTTTCTTGATTCGCAGGCTCACCGCGCGCCCTCCTTCAGCAGTTCCAGCGCTGTCACTGACGACTGCAGGGCCATCACGTAGGCGCGACCCTCGGGGCTTTCCGGCTTCGGACGATTGGGGTTACGCAGGAGCGCCTTGACCGTGGCGATCGCCTCATCCAGCGCGCGGCCGCGCTCGGCCTCGTACTTGGCTTTCCAGTCGGTGTGCGCCTTCTTGGGGAGGTCCGCGCCGATGCGCGTCATCCGTCGGCGGTCGCGCAGCTGACGTGCTCCAACCGTGGATGCCGTGCGCGGGTCCAGAATCCTGATGCCTTCCATCTCCCCTCCCCTTGCTTGGTGGTTTTGCCGTAGGGCTTTCTGCCCGTGGAGAAAGTAAAGCACAGCTTAAGAGCAAACTCAAGGGGAGCTTAAGAAAAAATTGAAGTGGGGCTTATGCCATTTGTGCGGAGCGAAAAAAAAGCCCCTGAGCGGGGCTTCGGCGGGGCAGGGTTAAATCACTCGAACTTACTGAAGCAGTTCACACCGATCGCCTTTAGAACGGCGCAATCCATGATCCGCGTGTTGCCTTCCGAGTCGTCCGCGATTTGCACGCTGAAGGCTTTGCCGTCCTTGCATGAGGCGTTCCAGTACGCCGCATTGTCGGAATCGAACCCCTGAAAGAATGCGCGGGACACGGCGCACGGGTATCCGCTTCGGGTGAGTAGCTTGCCAAGCGCCTCCATGCGGGCCGCTGGCTCCATTGCGACGAGCAGGGCGTGGCCTTCGTTTGCTATCGCGGTGAACGGGGTGATGATGAGTAGAGCGAGTAAGGTGCGTTTCATGAAACCCCCCTTGGTTATCGGCGTTTTGTTTTTGCCTCCAGACCACGGTAGAACCTCTTTTCCGACGGGCTCTTTTCCGCAAGATGCGAAACGATCTGGAGCAGCGCTTCCTGTAGCGGCTCCGGCAGAGTGGCAGCGTGCGCCAGGAATTCGGGTGGCCGTGACGAAGGCTCAGCCAGTTGCAACAGCGTGTCGGACTGGACGCGAAGTATCGAGCAGACGGCCGCCAGCTTATCCAGCGTGGGCAGGGAAGTACCTTTCTCCCATTGGGCGATAGAGGAGCCCGAAATCGGGTTCTCCTCGCCAAGCATCTCCGAGATCCGCTCGCCGAGGTCGCTTTGCGTGACCTTGGTTGGTTGGTTTTTGCGCGCGGCTCGGAGTCGCCTACCGAATTCGTTCTTGTCAAATCGTCCCATCGCTTAATTATTCCTTAACCCTAGGAACTTCGCCTTAAGCCGCTCTTGAATTGCGGTTGAAGCTGTGCTTAAATTTCCGTCAGGAGGATTCGGATGGAACGCGAAGCACAGCTTAAGAAAGTTCTCGAACGCGCAGGCGGACCCAGCGCCCTTGCCAAACGGCTGGGCACCAGCGTCGCCGCCGTCAGCCAGTGGCGGCGCGTACCTGCGAACCGCGTCGGTTCAGTTGCGGCGATCGTTGATCTGGAGCCGCACGAAATCCGTCCTGACCTTTTCTCTGCGCCCGGTAAGGCCGCATGACCCTCTTCCCCAGCGGAAGCCCCCCCAGGGTGGTTCGCCACCCCTTGCCGCTCCCGAGTGTGTCGGGAGCGGGTTTTTATTCTCGGAGCGCGCCATGAACAAACCGCGTGACCCGCGTGACGACATGGCGTGGACCGTCAATCCGAACGCCGTGCAGGACCGTGAGAAGTCCAGTGGCCCGACCGTCGTCGGCGAGCATGGCCCTGAATTATTCATCCCAGGCGCGCTCGAATTTCCGCTTCGAGCAGATCGAACCACCTTTCGAGGGCGTCTGCGGCTGCGGCTTGCACGCGCATTCCGGTATCTGGGTCGCCGCCTTCTGGATTGGTCGCTGCGAATCGAGTTCGGTCCACCATCGCGCGCCGTACCTTTTGCGCCTCTCCCAGCGGATCAGGTCGCTCCATGAGGCGGCTCTGCAAGATGACGCGCAGCAGGTACTCGACGCTCGTCAAGCGGGCCGCGATGTGTAGTTCGAATTCCGTCATTTCATTTCTCCGGGGTTTGTCTGGACCCCTAAGCCTAGCCGGTGAACAGAGGCTAGGCGATGCGATGCACAACAAGAAGCTCACATGCATGACACACGGGGGTAACTGCTCATGAAGTCACTGGATTTGCTGGTCATCCGAAAGCTGGACGACTACATGCTCCGTCATCCGAACATCGGGGCGAGCCTCGCGCAGAACGTCCGCTACGAGTACGAGGCCATGCCGCTCAAGGGCAAGCCTGTGAAGTGGTCGCCGTCCACCGATGAGGCCGTCCGCAAGAACTCCGACTGGGTGAAGCTGAAGGGCTACATCGGCCGCACGCATCACATGCCGGCGGCGCTCGTCACGCCCTGCCTGATGGCGCTGCCCGAGCAGGATCGGAACGACGTGCTCGCGGAGTTCTGCGAGTCGTTCAAGCAGATGCTCGTGCCGCGCCCGACGCAGGACGGCAAGAAGATCACGACGATGGCCGCCGCCGCGAAGTTCCTGAAGGAGATGAGCGAGGCTTTCGCGGCCTTGTCGGAACTCCTCCAGCGCGGCGACCTCGGCAGCGCGAGCGTCCAGGCGATCCGCAAGGCGCTGCTCGAAATCGGCGAGGCCGATGCAGCTCTGGAGCAGGTACGTGCGCTGCTGGTTTCGGCACTCCCGACCGGCGACGTCATCGAGTTGAAGAAGAAGGCATAACGGCGCGCAGCATCGGCTGCGCTTTTTTTCGGCCCTGCGATTGAGTGGTTTTCCGTGGGGCGATAACGGGGTTTTGGAGGTTTCAGCCGTGGCTGAAGAGTGGATCAAGATGCGCCGCGACCTCGCGCGCGATCCGGCAGTTGTCCAGATTCGGTCCGCATTGAATGCGGACAAATTGCGGACCATTGGCGGACTGCATGCGCTTTGGTCTGTGTTCGATGCTCACTCACCTGACGGACGACTCCCCGGTTACTCCTTCGCGATCATGGACGAGGAAATCGGTTGGCCTGGTTTCTCGCAAGCCGTCGCCGACGCTGGCTGGTTGAAGATCGAAGGTAACTGCTTGATCGCAGTCAACTTCGAATCTCACAACGGCAAAAGCGCGAAGCGAAGAGCGAAGGAAGCGGCGCGCAAAACGTCCGCACGTGATGCGGACAAGACGCGGACAAAAAGCGGACCAGAAGAGAAGAGAAGAGATTTATCTCTCTCTACACGCGCACCGATTCCGGACGACTGGCAACCCTCGGCAGAAACGATTGCCTTCGCAGCGATCCAATCGCTGCCGCATTCCGATCTCACCTTGCAGAAATTCAAAGACCACTACGCCGCCGAAGGGAAGCTCACCGCTGACCCTGACGCGTCGTATCGCAAATGGCTGGCGAACGAACGCCGGCCGGGAGGCACCCATGCAGCACGCGGCAAAACTCGCTTCGAAAGCGATAGCCAAGCCCTCGACGACTACGAGCGACAAGCCGAGCGCGAGCTACGCGAAAGCGCGAGCGGCTAAGGTCTGGCGCGTCATGCGCGAGACGTTCGGTTCCGTGTGGGCGACGCAGTACGGCGCGGTGCCGAACGATACCTGGCTGCGTGCGATGGCGGATGTCAGCGACGAGCAGCTGGTCAACGGACTCAACCGCATGGTGCGCGCGCGCTCCGAGTTCCCGCCGAACCTGACGCAGTTCATCGACCTGTGCACGCAGGAAGAACCGAAGCCGGAAATCGCGCCGTCGTACCACCGGCTTCTCCCACTCGACCCGCCCGAAACCGAGCAGCAGATTGCCGACCGCAAGGCGCGCGGCCGCGATCACATGAAAGCCGTCCGCGCTGCGCTCAAGGGTGCCGCATGAACACCAAGCGCGTCCCCATCCGCCCGGATGCAAACCAGCTTCGCGTGATGCGCGAGGCGGCGGAAGTGTTCGAGTACGAATTCACGCCGAAGCTCGTCCAGTTCCTGACAAGCGTGTACGCGGGAATGGTGACGGCGGCGCCGGAAGATCCGGCGGAGAAGTGGCTGGAGCAGCGCTGGGAAGAAGCGCATGGGAGGGCGGCGTGAGCAATCTGGCGGTTCATTTCTCCAGTGAAAAAATCGAATGGGCCACTCCCCGTGATTTCTTCGGGGAACTCGATAAGGAATTCGCCTTCGAGCTGGATGTTTGCGCGCTTCCTGAGAACGCGAAGTGTGCGAGGTATTTCACGCCGGAGGACGACGGCCTCGCGCAGGAGTGGCGCGGAAAGTGCTGGATGAATCCGCCCTACGGCCGTGAGATTGGTGACTGGATGCGCAAGGCCTACGAATCGTCTCAGGGGGGGGCGACCGTGGTTTGTCTCGTGCCGGCGCGAACGGATACCGCTTGGTGGCACGACTACGCCGCGAATGGAGAAATCCGATTCATACGCGGTCGGCTCAAGTTCGGCGGCGCAAAAGCAAACGCGCCATTCCCGAGCGCAGTAGTGATTTTCAGAGGTAGCGCCCGATGAAAACCGCCGTCCGCCGCGTGAGTATCGACGCCTACCGCAAGCACATCGCCAGCGGCAAGGCTCTTTCCCAGTGGATGCGAGTTTACGAACTGCTGCAGAAGGGTCCGCACACGCGCAATCAGATCGCGGCAATCCTGCACATCCCGCTGCAGAGCGTCTGCGGCCGCGCAAAGGAATTGCTGGACTCGAAACTCATCCGCGAATCGCTCTGCCGCGTCACGTGCCCGGTTACAGGCGAGGAAGCGCACACGCTCAAGGCGGTGGCGCCGGAGCATGTGAATCAACAAGACCTTTTCGGGGTGGCAGCATGAAACAGCAGCGCCTGGACATCTGGAACGAACTGATCGTCGACAACTTCGCCGGCGGTGGCGGTGCATCGACCGGCATCGAGATGGCACTGGGCCGCTCGCCGGACATCGCTATCAACCACGATCCGGAGGCAGTGGCCCTGCACGAGGCGAACCATCCGGACACGCGGCACTACGTCGAGGACGTGTTCGACATCGATCCGGTGGAAGCCTGCGGTGGTCGCTCTGTCGGCCTCGCCTGGTTCTCGCCGGACTGCAAGCACTTCTCGAAGGCGAAAGGCGGCAAGCCGGTCGACAAAAAAATCCGCGGCCTCGCGTGGGTTGTGCATCGCTGGGCCTCAGCGGTTCGCCCCCGCGTAATCATCCTCGAGAACGTCGAGGAGTTCGAGACGTGGGGACCGCTCACGCCGGACAACAAACCATGCCCGAAGCGCCGCGGCTTGACGTTCCGACGCTGGAAGAAGGGCCTTGAGGGCATGGGATACCGGGTCGAGATGCGTGTGCTGCGCGCGTGCGACTACGGCGCGCCGACGATCCGCAAGCGTCTGTTCATCATCGCGCGCTGTGATGGTCGCCCGATCGTGTGGCCGGAGCCGACACATTGCGATCCGAAGGAAGCGAAGGCGCGCGGCCTGAAACCGTGGCCGACGGCGGCGGACTGCATCGACTGGTCGCTGCCTTGCCCGTCGATCTTCGAGCGCAAGCGCCCACTGGCCGAGAACACCATGCGCCGGATCGCGCGCGGGATAAAGCGCTACGTGATCGACGCTGAGGAGCCGTTCATCGTGAACACACGCAACGGCGAACGCGGCGGACAGCGCCCACGTGTTCGCGGCGTCGATGAGCCGTACTGGACGGTTACGAGCCAGGGGTCGCAAGGCGCGCTCGTAACGCCCTACATCACTGAGCACGCCAACGCTTCGAACCAGCGGAATATGCCCGCGGATGAACCAGTGCGAACGCAATGCGCACAGGTCAAGGGCGGGCACTTCGCCTTGGTGAGCGCATTCCTCACGAAATTCCGGACCGGCAGCACGGGCAGCGCGATGTCGGAGCCGGTGCACACGATCACAGCTGGCCCGAAGGTGCGACCCGCCGGCGCGCCTCACGCGATGGGAATTGTCACTTCGCACATGGTGAAGCTGAAAGGAACCTGTCGTGACGGCCAGCCGACCGACACACCGATGCCGACTGTCCAGGCGGGCGGGCTGCATATCGCTGAAGTGCGCGCACTCCTGTTCAAGTATTACGGGAACGAGGAGGGCGGCATCGACATCACGGACCCGATGCACACGATTCCGACGAAGGACCGCTTCGGCCTTGTGATGGTGAAGGGCGTTCTTCACCGCATCGTCGACATCGGCATGCGCATGCTCGCACCGCATGAGCTCTACAAGGCGCAGGGCTTCCCGGAGTCCTACCGCATTGACATCGAGTTCAACGGAAAGCCGCTGAGCAAGTCGGCGCAGGTCCGCATGTGCGGCAACTCGGTGGTGCCGATGCTGGCAAAGGCGCTGGTCGAAGCGAACTGCATCGAGCTCGCGCAGGTGAAGGCCGCATGAACGACACCCTGTACTTCGTCAAGCACGGCCAATCTCTCGTCCCGCTGGACGATGACGACCGAGCCTGGCTGAACCGTCACGGCGCCGGGGAACTGATCGCCTTTGATCGCCCGAAGGTGAAGAACCGGGACGCGAAGGATCACCGCCGCTTCTTCGTGCTGATCCGCGTCGGGTTCGAGAACCAGCCTGATCCGGATGTCTGCGTGGACGTTCCGTATTTCGACACTCCTGACGAGTTTCGCAAGGCATGGACTCAAGCATGCGGCCACGTAGATCGCTGGCGGGACATCGAGGGCAACGTGCACGAGGCGCCCCGTTCACTCGCGTACAGCGAGACGACGAACGACGAATTGCTGAGCCTCGCGGCAACGCTCCGAGAGAAGTGGATTCGCGTCTACGGTTCCACGTGGACCGCTGACGTTTTCGCAGAGGTATCGAGGTTAACCGGAGGAGGTAACTGGCAATGAAGTACGAAAAAGGCAATGCGGTGCTCGGTGTGTTGGTGATCGTGATTCTCGTGGTCGCGGTGCTGTGGACGCTGTTCTTCGGGCTGCCGCTCTGGAACAAGTGGCGCGCAGGTGTCGCTGGGCAGGCCGATCTGAATTTCGCGCAGTACCAGCGGCGAATCATGGTCGAGGAAGCGCAGGCGAAACTCGATTCCGCAGAACTGCTGAATCAGGCGGAAGTGGCTCGCGCGCGCGGCCTCGCCGAAGCAACGGCACTCGTCGTGAACTCGTTCGGCGGTCCGGAGGCATATCTGCGGTACCTCTGGATTCAGTCGCTCGAAAACAATCAGGCCGACATCATCTACGTGCCGACCGAGGCAGGGTTGCCGTTGCTCGAAGCTGGAAAGACGGTGAAGGCGGAGCAGTGATGTTCCGCCAGCCCCGCATCGTCTCGAAGCGATACACGGATGCCGCGAAAGGTCAGCCGTGCATCAAGTGCGGCCGTCAGGACGGAACCGTAGTGGCCGCGCATTACAGCGGCCTCTACGCCTCACGGCTCGGTAAGGGCGGCGCGGTGAAGGCGCACGATCACTGCACGGCGCATCTCTGCGGCGTCTGCCATTCATACATGGATAGCTACGCCGAAGGAAATACAGACGGGCGAGCGGTCGAATTTTTACTCCTCATTCTTGAGACTCAAACGCGGTGCATTCAGGAGGGCGTGTGGAAGCTTCCATGACAGTCTTGCAGCGACGTATCCAAGAGAAATCCATACCGGTCACGGAGTGCGGCTGCTGGTTGTGGCTAGGTGCGCGATTCAATCACGGATACGGCCAGATGCGAGTTAACGGCAAGCTGGAGCTTGCCCATCGCATTTCGTATCGCGCGTTCCAAGGACCTTTCGATGAAAGGCTTCACATCCTGCACTCCTGCGACAACGTGGCGTGCGTAAATCCGTCGCACCTGCGCCCCGGAACCCACGTTGAGAATATGCGCGACATGTACTCGCGTAATCGGTCGGCGTCGGGAGAGCGATCAGGCGTCGCGAAACTCTCGGATGCTGCCGTGCGTGAAATCAGACAGAGCGGAAAGCCAGACAAGGTCTTGGCGGACAAGTATGGCGTACACCCGAGCCATGTTTGCCGCGTGAGGAATGGAAAGCGCAGACAGGGAGCGGCGAACCAGTGAAAGAACCGCAGGACATGACCGGCTTCAAGTGGGCGCTCTCCCGGATACAGTCCGGCGAGGTCACCAGCGTCTACACGGACGGCAAGCGCATCTACCACGGTGGACAGCGGCGACCGGAACAGGACTGCTGCCACGTCGGGACGTACATCGAGCGGCGCGGATACCGCACGAAGTTCGACCTGTTCCAGTTTATTGCAGACATCGAGGCGGCGTGCGCGGAGCTTGAGCTTCAGAGCGCGGCGCTGGGGATGGGGAGGTAACCATGTGGCCATTCAAGCGTAAGAACTTGTTTGAAGCGGTGCGCGTCGAGGTTGCGAAGCTGGAGCTGAGGCCGGGCGACTCCGTGATTATCAAGGTGCCTTTCAAGATCAGGCCGGAACAGGTCGATCACATATGGAAGTCGGTTTCGGAGGCGATGAAGGACTGCCGCGTGATCATTCTCGACAGCGGGATGAGCATGGAAGTCCTGCGGCACGAGGAGCCGACGAAAAGGGAGGTGAGGGCGTGAAGTGGATAAGCGTGAAGGATCGTTTGCCGGAACCGTTTGAGGACGTGCTCGTGTATTGGGACAAGAGCATGCCGATGGAAGTCTGCAACTACGACCCTGACGGGTGGTGGTGTGAAGCGGCAACCGCTGGCGAGCCGCTTGATTCAGAGCCGACTCACTGGATGCCTCTGCCGGAAGCGCCGCATGAATGAACGACAGCGAGGAATGGCTGCTGACGTGTCTCGGACGCTGGGTTGTCCGGACATACGACGCAACCGGCATCAAGGCCTTTCTCCACCGCTGGGAGGGTGAGCATGGCAGGGCGAGCAAAGACCGCATCCGTCCGTACATCGAACGCGCGTGGCGAGAAAAGCAAGGGCGAGGAGGCGTTCGCCCTGCATTGCCGGGCGGAGAAGATCCCGCAGCCGGTCCGCCAGCATCGCTTTCACCCTGACCGGCTCTGGAAGTTCGATTTCGCCTGGCCGGAATACAAGCTCGCCGTCGAGGTCGAGGGCGGCGTCTGGTCGAACGGCCGGCACACGCGAGGGCAGGGGTTCATCGACGACTGCGAGAAGTACAACGCCGCGGCAAAGCTCGGCTGGACCGTCCTGCGGTTCCCGACCGAGAAGGTCACAAGCGGCGAAGCGATCGACGACGTGAGCGAGTTCATCTGGACGAAAGGACCGGTGGAGGATCGATGAGCGAATGGCGGACAGCGTGGCGGAATACTCGGCACTGGCTAGCGTCTGTTCTGATCGGCTGGGCGCTGGAAATCGGGCGTGATGATCCAGCGGTGATTGCGGCGGTTCAAACCTACGTGAGGGTGGCGCGATGAGCCTGAAGGCGGAAGCACTGGAATACCTGGAACAGCGCGAGACCCATACAGGCGAGCTGCAGGGCAGGCTCGACCGATGGGCGAGCGAAATGCTCTGGTCGCGGCATATCGGCGACACCAGCACGCACCCGCTCGTCGCGATCCAGCAGGCAAACATCGATGCCGATTCAGCGAAGCGGCACCCGAACCCGCAGTTCTACCGGAAGACCAAGGGATTGCCGACCGGCAGGAAGTCGCAGACGAAGGTGAAGCGTGAACTGCGCACGGCGATCAATGACGACGCGGCCCGCGTGGAGCTTTCGGTGATCTACGCCACGCACGCGCGCCCCGAGCTTCTGGACGTGATCCGCGCCGAATACCTGAACATGTTCTTCACCGCGACGAAGCCATTCCGCGGTCGCGCCGAGTTCTACGTCTACCGGTTCCGCGATGTCGGGGAGTCGCTGATGGCGTACCGGGAGCGTACCTGCGGGATGCTGGGCATCTCGGCTTCGCGCTGGCGGCAACTGCTGGCGGATGCGCACGCCGCGATCGGCACGTGTCTCATGCTGATCGATGACGGCCTTGTCGATGAGAAGCAGTTGCACCGGTTGGTGTCGGAGGAAATCCGCGCGCACCAGGACGCGATGAACGCCGCGGCAAAGCGCGAGGAATATGCTTGATTGTGTTAACCCGCGGTGCTACATTTCTATCCAGACTGGTGAATTGTCACTGTAGGAAAGGCCTCGCGAAAGCGAGGCCTTTTTCGTTGCAGGTCGGGCGACGGGTGAGTCCTTACCACTCGCCGCGCTGCGGGTTGGCCGCACAGGGTAGCCGAAACATCCCGTGCGGGCCCGAGCGCACCGTAATCCGCTTGACCACTCACCCCGACATATCCAGCAAGCTGGCCCGCTCCATCTAGTCCTAGATCGGGGAGAGTCCTCTCGCGGCCGGCGTCGCCGAATCGTATTCGCCCATCATAAAAGGTGGCTCTCTTAGTCGTGTCGCCCTAGGCTTCCCCCGGCGCGGCTACCGACAGTGACTAGCTATCGGGGGCATGGATGGGGAACTCAAAAATTTGGCCAAGGTGACCTCCTTTTTTAACCCTGCGAGCTACCGCCCGCAGACAAGAGGCTAGGGACTCTGATCTCAGAGTCAAGCATTTTCAGTTTCCGGGCCTGATCTCCCGGCGAGGCAGGGACGCTCCCTGTAGCCGCAAGGCTGAGTGCCCGAGAGGGTAGGTAAACAGTACCGCCGCATGGTTCGCCCAGCGGCGGTTTTTCGTTTCCGCCTGAGAGATCAGGCATTCAGAGAGGTAGACGCCATGTACACGATTCGAGCCATCAGAACCCGCGAGCCGCGCGAGGAAGTCGTCAACGCCTGCCCCGGCTACATGAAGCACGACTACAAGGGCTGCCCGGCGATCACGCTGAAGGACTCCGGCCTGCGGTTCGAGGTTGGGCCTGACGGCTTCCAGTTCGACCTGATCTTTGTCGAGAACATCCACGGCAAGACCGTGGACCGCGTGCACACCCTGTAAGCCGAGGCTGATATGGCAACCGCAACGCTGAGCTTGAGCGTCAAGCTGTACGGCCTGTGTTTCGGCATGCTTGTTGCCCGCATCGCCTACCTGTGCGGCGCGTCCTATCAGCGCTGTCTGAACATCGCCAAGGCTTGCACATGGATGCGCATCACGGCTGGCAAGCGTCGCTCATGGCACTGGATGGGTAACGCTGGCTGATGGCCGGCCTCTACAGCACCGCACGCTGGCAGCGACTCAGGAGAGCCCAGCTACAGCGCGAGCCCCTGTGTCGCATGTGTGAGCAGCAGGGCAAGACGACGGCCGCCACCGTGGCTGACCACATCGAACGACACAACGGCGACCCTGACAAGTTCTTCAACGGCGCACTGCAATCCCTCTGCAAGACCCACCACGACAGCACGAAGCAGCGGCAGGAGAAGTCAGGCCGCGTGCAAGGTTGCGATGCCCTGGGCATACCGTTGGATGGGGCGCATCACTGGCGCAAGGCCTGAGTTTGCCGAAGTGGGAAACGCAAGCGGAAACGGGGCTGAAAGGGGGTAGGGGGTGGGTCAAAAGTCTGTGGCACTGCCGCAAAAGACCGCCTTGGACCCTCACCTCGCAAAGTCGCAGAATTGGAAGAAAAAGGGACCAGCAGAATCAAGGGGTTACGAACGCTCCTTGATGGGACAGCCTCCCACTTCTAGAGACGCGTTTTGTTAAATCGAATTCCTTTTCTATTTCAACAACTTACCGCGTAAACGGTTTTCCCGGTTGCGCGAAAGAATCGTGCCAACCATGAAAGGACGTCGCGCCCAGCCTATCGAGAAGAAGCTCGGCAAGGGCAATCCCGGACGCCGACCGCTGAATTCCAAAGCTCCGCTGCGCGTTGCTGGGGAGCCGGTCCCCCCGAAACACCTCCGCGGCTACGCGCTGGAATGCTGGCACGAGTACGCCGGACTGCTGAAGAAACGCGGCCAGCTCTCTGCGGAGTCCCGCATCTCGCTCACCGCGCTGTGCGAAGTGTACGCCGAATGGTGCGAGCTGCGCGATGACCTGCAGAAGAACGGTCGCTTCCAGACGGTTGAAACGAAGTCCGGCGGAATGATGGAGCGCCAGCGCCCGGCGCTGTCCGCGTTCCAGGACGCCGACCGTCGCTTGCGCGCGTGGCTCATCGAATTCGGACTCACTGATGCCAGCAGAGCGAAAGTCAGCGTCACGCCGGAAGAAGAAACCGACCCGGACGACCCGCTCGCGGAGTTCGGGCTCAAGCATTGACCACCCGGTTGCCCGGTACGCGAAGGACGTTGTCGCGGGGAAGATCGTCGCGGGGCCGGACGTCCGCAACGCTTGTGCGCGGCATCTGCGCGACCTGAAGGACGGGCACAAGCGCGGACTCACGTTCAGCAAGGAGCGCGCCGACAAGGCGTTCCGCTTTTACCGGAACGTCCTGCGGTTGAACGGCGGCCAGTTCGAGGGGAAGCCCTTCGAGCTCGACGTCTCGCAGAAGTTCATCGTCGGCTCAGTGTTCGGCTGGATCCGCGCGGACGGCACGCGTCGGTTCCGCATGGCGTACATCGAGGAGGGCAAGGGTAACGGCAAGTCGCCGCTGCTCGGCGGCATCGGGCTGTACGGCATGGTCGCCGATGACGAGCCGCGCGCAGAGATTTACGCCGCGGCCACGAAGAAAGATCAGGCGATGATCCTGTTCCGCGACGCCGTCGCGATGGTGGATCAATCCCCGCCGCTGTCCCGCGTGCTGCACAAGTCGGGGCGTGGCGATAAGGTCTGGAACCTTTTCCACGAGCAATCGAACTCGTTCTTCCGCCCGATCTCGGCGGATGACGGGCAGTCCGGTCCTCGGCCGCACATCGGCCTGATTGACGAGCTCCACGAGCACAAGACGGCGACCGTCATCAACATGATGGACGCCGGCAAGAAGTGGCGCCGGCAGCCGCTCATTGTTGCGATCACCAACTCGGGCACGGATCGAAAATCCGTCTGCTGGGAGTACCGCGAGAAGGCGCGTCGGGTATGCGCCGGCATCGAGGACGACGACACGTTCTTCGCGTACGTCTGTTCGCTCGACGAAGGCGACGATCCGTTCAAGGATGAGTCCTGCTGGATCAAGGCGAACCCGCTGCTCGGAAAGGTCATCACCAAGCAGTACCTCCGCGACGAGGTGAATCGTGCGCGCGGCATGCCTTCGAAGGAGTCGATGGTGCGCCGGCTGAACTTCTGCGAATGGGTCGAGGCGCATAACCCGTTCGTCCCGTACGACAAATGGATGGCGGGCGCCGAGGACTTCACGCTCGAGATGTTCCGCGGAATGACGGCCGTGGGCGCGTTCGACCTGTCGGCCACCACGGACCTGACGGCACTTCTGCTCGACTTCGAGCGTGATGGGCTGTCGTACCTGTGGCCGATGTTCTGGCTGCCAGAGGATGGGCTGCACGATCGCGAGAAGAAGGACAACGTCCCGTACTTTCAATGGCGGCGTGATGGCTGGTTGCGAACCACGCCGGGCGCCGCGATCGACAAGGACTTCGTCGTCAACGACGTCGCGGAGATTCTCGGCGACTACGACATCACACTCAGCAAGGTTCCGTACGACCGGCACCGCATCGACGTCCTGAAGGCGGCGATGGATCGGCAGGGCGTTGACTGGCCGATCGAGCCGTTCGGCCAGGGTTTCGTCAGCATGGGTCCGGCGATCGACACGTTCGAAACCGCGCTGGTATCGGGAACGCTGCGGCACCCGAACTCGCCGCTGATGAACTGGAACGCGGCGAATGCCGTCGTCGTTCAGGATCCGGCCGGCAATCGAAAGCTCGACAAGAGCAAGGCCACCGGTCGTATCGACGGCATGGTGGCTGGCGTGATGGCGATACACAACGCGCGCACCGTGCACGAGCCGGAAGAAAGCTACACCGCCACTCACGGCGTCGTAACGGTCTAGGAGTCACCGCTTGAACCTGAATCCGATGACGTGGTTTCGGCAGCCGCAGAACTCGATCTCGAGCTCGCAGCAGTTGCTCGAATACCTGATCTCGCTGCAGGGCGGGGAGTCCGAGGCCGGCGAGAACGTCAACACGCTGTCGGCGCTCGAAGACCCGACTGTGTTCGCGTGCATCAACGCGCTGGCGCAGTCCGTCTCGCAGCTGCCGATCGCAGTGATGAAGAAGACGGACTCTGGGCGTGAAGTCGTCGAGGAAACGGATGCGCACCGGTTGCTGAAGGTGCAGCCCTGCAAGTGGATGACCCCGCGCCAGTTCCGCCGGCTGACGGTGGCGCGCGCCGCGGCCGAGGGTAACTTCGTCGCGATCAAGAACCGCGTCGGCGGCAAGACGTACGAGCTCCTGCCGGTGGCGAACAACCGGATCACGAAGCACCAGGACGACAACTTCGACGTCTACTTCGAGCTCGAGACGAGCCGCGGCAAGCGCCGTTACGAACTCGATGAGGTGTTCCACTACCACACGCTTTCGCTGGATGGGCTGACGGGGCTCAACCCGATCCAGCTGCACAAGACACACATCGGCCTGTCGCTCGCGCTCGACAAGTTCGGCGCCCGTCTGTTCAAGAACGGCGCGCACCCACGCATCTACCTGACGACAGACGGGACGATCAAGGAAGACGCAATGAAGCGCATTGTCGCTTCGTTGCGCGAAACCACGGGCGGCGAGAAGGCGCACAGCACGACGGTTCTCGACGGCGGACTCAAGCCGACGCGCGCCACGCTGACCGCCGAAGAAGCGCAGTTCAACGAAACGCGGAAGCTGATCCGGTCGATTCTGGCCTCCATCTGGCGCGTGCCGCCGCACATGGTCGGCGATCTCGAAAAGGCGACGTTCTCCAACATCGAGAACCTCGCCCGCCAGTTCGTCGACTACGCGCTCATGCCGTGGCTCGTCGACCTGGAGGAAGTGTACGCGCACCAGATTCTCAGCGAGCGCGAGCGTCTCGAAGGCTATTTTATCAAGCACAACGTCAACGGCCTGCTGCGCGGCGACGCGACGGCGCGCGCCAATTACTACAAGTCGGCACTCGGCAGCATTCAGCAGCCGGGCTGGATGACACCGAACGAAGTGCGCGAACTGGAAGATCAGGACAAGGGTCCGGACGAGCTCGACGAGTTCATGACGCCGGAAATGACCGTGAACTCTCAAGGAGATTCCAATGCGGATGCGTGATCCATTCGCCCGCGTGTCGCCGGGCCTGAAGATTCGGAACGAAGGCAAGGAAGCGGAAGTCCTGCTCTACGACGAGATTGGATTCTTCGGCATCCAGGCGAAGGAGTTCGTCGAGCAGTTGAACGGCATCGCGGCCGAGACGATCAACCTTCGCATCAACAGCCCCGGCGGCTCCGTGTTCGAAGGCCTGACGATGGCGAACGCGCTGCAGCGTCACAAGGCGCGGGTGATCGTGCACGTCGACGGACTCGCCGCCTCGATTGCCTCGGTCATCGCGATGTCCGCCGACGAAGTTCGCATGGCGAAGAACGCCTACCTGATGATCCACGATCCGTGGGGCATCGTCGTCGGCGGCGCGGACGACATGCGTAAGGAAGCGGAATTGCTCGACAAGGTCGGCGGCACGATCGTCCAGGCCTACGTCGACAAGACCGGCAAGACGCCCGGCGAGATCGCGCAGCTGATGCGCGACGAGACGTGGTTCACCGCGGAGGAGGCGGAGGAGATCGGCCTCGCCGACGTGGTGGAAGAATCCAAGCAGGTCGAGGACAAGTTCGATCTGTCGGTGTTCAACAAGGTTCCGGCCGCGCTCAACGGCGGCGGGAACGAACTGAATCCCCGCGCCCTTGAGGCGGCCCTGCGTGATGCAGGCTGCAGCCGAAAGGACGCGAAGGCGATCGTGGCAAAGGGTCTTTCGGGTCTGCGTGATGCAGAGCCGGATCAGCGTGATGCTGATGACCGGGAACGCTTGAACGAAATCGCGGCGCAGTATCTCGGGCACTTCAAAGCCTGACGGTCCGCCGATTCCTCAATACAGAAACCGCCCTTGTGGCGGTTTTGTCGTTTCAGGAGAAATGAAATGGACAATGTCGAGAAGCTCATCAAAGAGCAGGCCGATGCGTATGCCGCGCTGAAGGCCGGTCTGGACGAACTCAAGGGTTCGGACTCCAAGACCAACGAGAAGGTCGAGGTCGCGAACAAGGCGCTCGGTGACCTGCAGGCAAAGATCGATGCCTCTGCCGAAGCGCAGAAGCGCCGCGCCGATGAGATCGAGGCCAAGATGCAGCGCATCGGCCTGAACACCAGCGACAAGGAGCGCGACCTGCGCGCCGACGCGCTGAAGTTCTTCGCCGCCAAGTCTGAAAAGCCTGTCCGGAAGGTGACGGACGAAATGGTCAAGCAGTACACCGAGTACTGCGATGCGTTCGACCAGTTCATCCGCGCGGGTGGCGCCAACGGCGAGATGCTGGACGCGGATGTCCGCAACTCGCTGAAGGTCGGCTCGGATCCGGATGGCGGCTACTACGTTCCAGCGACGGTGTCGACGAAGGTCATCCAGAAGCTGTTCGAGACGTCGCCGATGCGGCAGTACGCTGACATCCAGGTGATCGGCACCGACCGCCTCGAACTGCCGAAGGATGTCGACGAGGCGGCGTCGGGCGGCTGGGTTGCGGAGATGCAGTCCCGCAGTGAAACCGGCACGCCGCAGATCGGGATGCACGTCATCCCGGCGCACGAACAGTACGCCGAGCCGAAGGCGACGCAGAAGTTGCTCGACGACGCCGTGTTCGACGTCGAGGGCTGGCTGGCCCGCAAGGTGGCGGACATCATCACCCGCACGGAAAACACGGCGTTCGTCACGGGTGCCGGCGTCGGCAAGCCGCGCGGCTTCGCCGACTACGCCAGCACCGCGCTGACGACCAATGATGCCTCGCGCGCGTGGGGCAAGCTCCAGTACGTCGCGACCGGCACGTCCGGCGGCTTCGGCAAGATGAGCGGTACGCAGGCCGACGAGATCGGTCCGCTGATCGAACTCATGCACAAGCTCAAGGGCGCGTATCGCTCCGGCGCTGTGTGGGCGATGAACCGCTACACGCTCGGCGAGTGCCGCAAGCTGCGTGACGCTGACGGCAACCTGCTGTGGCAGCCGTCGCTGCAGGCGGGCGTCGTGTCGACACTGCTCGGCCATCCGGTCGCGGAGTTCGACGACATGGCGGACATCGCGGCGAACAGCTACTCGATCGCGTTCGGCAACTTCGGCGTCGGCTACCAGATCGTGGATCGCTTCGGCATCCGCGTGCTGCGTGACCCGTACACCAGCAAGCCCTTCGTGAAGTTCTACACGACGAAGCGCGTCGGTGGTGACGTCGTGAACTTCGACGCGATCAAGCTGCTCAAGTTCGCGGCCTGATCCTGACCCCACTTCGAGCCCCGCTCCGGCGGGGTTTCTTCTTTCTGCGAGGTAATTGCAATGACCACTCGTGACCTGCACAGCAACGTGAAGGTGGTTCAGCATGTGGCGGCTCAGGCCATCACTGCCACCAACACGCCGAGCAATGGTGTCGACCTGAAGGGCTTCGAATCCGCGGAGTTCCTCATCAGTGTCGGCGCTGTCACCAACATCGCCAACTCGCCGCAGCCGACCTGGGCTTTCAAGCTGCAGGACTCGGACGACGACTCGACGTTCGCGGACGTCACCAACTCGGACTACGTCCTGGTCGGTTCCGCCGCATCGCCGGTCGCTGCTCCGGATTCGAGCACGGGCGTTTTCCTGACGATCGATGACGCGGCGGAAGATGCTGCCACGTATCGCGTCGGTTACGTCGGTCCGAAGCGGTACGTCCGCGTCGTGGCGACCGCCGCCAACACGCCGGGCAGCACGCCGTACGCGGTAGTGGCGGTGCTCGGCAACCCGCATCAGACGCCGACGGCGGACTGATGCACAACGTCCGGTTCCTTGAGGGCTGGACGTACGGGGACGGACCGAGAACCCGGCGCGTCATGCCGGGCGAGTCCGTCCCCCTTCCTTTCGAAACGGCCAGGCTCGCGGTCGAGCTTGGCTACGGCGAGTGCGACGAGCTCGGCATCAAGCCGATGTTCTGGCGCGTGGAGCCGGAGTGGCGCGGCAAGACGGTCGCCTGCATTGCGGGCGGCCCGTCACTCACGCGTGAGCAGTGCGAGGCCGTCGCGCATCTGCCGACGATCGGCGTCAACGACGCGTACCGGATCGCGCGGCTCGATGTCCTGTATGCGTGCGACGAGGACTGGTGGAACCATCACCGCGGCGTGAAGGGGTTCACCGGCATCAAGGCGACGCAATCCGAGCGGGCGGCGCGTCGGTTCGGCTTGCGGCTGCTGCGGCTCGAAGGACACAAGGGCTTGAACCTGAAGCCGGGCCACATCTGCGGCGGCGGCAACAGCGGTCATCAAGCACTGAACCTTGCATATCACCTGGGCGCAGCGCGCGTGCTGCTGCTCGGTTACGACATGAAGGGCAAGGCCGCGCACTGGTTCGGCGACCACCCGCGAGAAATCTACAAGGCCAGCGACTACGGCGTCTGGCGCAACGACTTCGAACTGATCGCGCGCGAGATTCAGGCGCGCGGTGTCGAGGTCATCAACTGTTCTCCGGACTCCGCTCTGGAGTGGTTCCCGAAAATGAAACTGGAGGACGCTCTGTGAATGAGCGCGAGATCGAGCACGCGAAGTACCTGAAAGCCTACAGGCTCCCGAATTACCGGATGGGCGAGGCGCGCAAGCGTGACGCGACTGTCGATCTCGAGGCGCTGCCGGCGCGCGGGGCCTACCTCGACGTTGGCACCGGTCGCGGCGAGATGCTGACCATCGCGGAAGGGCTCGGGTTCTCGCCAGTCCGCGGCGTCGAGATTGTGCCGGACCTCATCGATGGCGAACGCGTCGTCCGCGGCGAGGTTCACGCACTGCCGTTCCCGGACAAGTCATTTGCCGTCGCGACGATGTTCGACGTCATCGAGCATCTGATTCCCGGTGACGACGAACTCGCCTGCCGCGAATTGGCGCGAGTCGCAACGCATCACATCCTGCTCACGGCGAACAACAAGCCGAGCAAGAACGCGATCGGTGAGGAACTGCACATCAACAAGCGCCCCTACGAGGAATGGGATGCGTTGTTCCGCCAGTGGTTTCCCGGCAAGGTGACCTGGCTGAATGGCCACGAATACGTTTCCGAAGGCTGGCGCATCGACCTGTGAGGGCAGCGGTTCACGCGAACCAGTCAGAGCATCAGCGCCGGTTTACGGCGGCGATGGCGGAAGGGCTGCGCCGGCACGGTGTAGCCGTCGAGTTCGCGGGGTTCGACGATCCGCGGCCGTGTGACTTCGCGGTCGTGTGGGGCTGGAAGCAGTTCCACGTCATCAGCGCGGCACCGCACACGCTCGTCATGGAGCAGGGATACGTCGGCGACCGGCTGCAGAACATCAGCGTCGGCTGGGACGGCTTGAATGGTCGCGCCTGCTTCGCGAGCGGCGACGGATCACGCTGGAAGGTTTTCGAAGCGCTCATGCGGCCGTGGAAAAGCGGCGGCTCCTACGCGCTCCTGTGCGGCCAGGTTCCCGGTGACGCATCGCTCGCCGGCACCAATCACGAGGCGTGGCTACAAACGACGACGGATCGACTGATCGCTCTCGGCTGGCCGGTCGTGTTTCGACCGCATCCGTTGTCGAGAAACATCAGGGCGCCGCGCGGCGTGACAACGTCCAGCGGATCACTCGCTGACGATCTTGCCGGCGCTGCCGTCGCAGTCACGTTCAATTCGAATTCCGGTGTCGATGCCGTACTCGCGGGCGTGCCGACCGTGGCGCTCGATGCGGGTTCGATGGCGCGGCCTGTCGCGGCGGACGACATCCGCATTCAGACACCCGATCGCACTGCATGGGCGCACCGGTTGGCGTGGTGCCAGTGGACGCTCGACGAGATTCGCAACGGCACCGCATGGGAACACCTGCGAGGAATTCATGAGCATCAAGCGGATTGTTGATCCGAGCATCGAGCCGGTCTCGCTCGAGGAAGCGCGCGCGCATCTCAACGTCACTGCGTCCGGTTCTCCGGCAACGCATGCGGATGACGACCTGATCGAATCCTTGATCCAGGCGGCGCGCGAATGGTGCGAGACCTTCACCGGTCGCGCGTTCATCGAGCAGACGTGGCAGATCAAGCTGGACTCGTTCCCGCACAAGTTCCGTCTTCCGCGTCCGCCGCTGATGTCCGTGACGTCCATCCAGTACGTCGACACGGCCGGAGATACGCAGACGCTCGCGACCAGCGTGTACCGCGTGGACTCGGATTCCGAGCCCGGACGCGTCACGCTCGAGCACGGGCAGGTGTGGCCGTCGACACTCAATGTGACGAACGCGGTCACGCTGACCTATCAGGCCGGGTATGACTCCGGCTCCAGTCCGCAGGACGCCTCGAAGGTGCCGCGCGCCGTGAAGCAGGCAATCCTCCTGATGGTCGGCAACATGTACGAAAACCGCGAGGAGATGGTCGTCGGCACGGTGACGGCGGAAGTGAAGGGCAACACGACAGTCCGTTCGCTTCTGTCGCCGTACATCACTGACAAGCTCGGAGTGACGACGGAATGAGATCCGGCCGCCTCCGTCACGTCGTGACGATCGAGCACTACACCGAATCGCAAGACCTGAACACGGGCGAAGTCACGAACGACTGGGCGACGTTCGCGACCGTGCGTGCCGGCGTCGAGCCCTTGAAAGGCCGCGAGTTCTTTGCATCGCAGGAGCGCCAGTCGGAAGTCGAGGTCCGGATCGTGATCCGCTATCTCGAAGGCGTCGAATCGACCATGCGCGTCCTGTTCGACTCCCGGTATTACGCGATCAAGTCCGTCATCAACAAGGACGAGCGGAACCGCGAGATGGAACTGATGTGCGCGCAGGGTGTGCTGAGTGGCTAGAAAGCACCGCGCCTCAGGCGTTTGGACGACGACGCGCGGCTCTTTCAAGGTCCAAGGTCTCGCGGAACTGGTCCGCAACCTCGAAGCCATGCCCGAGGTCATCCGCAACAAGGCCGTCGGCAAGGGCACGAAAGAGGGCGCAAAGATCATCCAGCAGGCGGCGATTTCGCTGGCGCCGGAAGACTCCGGCCGCCTGAAACAGAACATCGTCGTCCGCGAACGCAAGGACACGATCTTTGATTCCGAGCATCAGGTCGTCATCCGCGCGCAGGGCAAGGCCGACAACCCGCGCAATTCGTTCTACGCCTACTTCCTTGAATACGGCACGTCGAAGATGGCCGCGAAGCCATTCATGCGCCCCGCGTTCGAGCAGAACAAGGAATCGGCGGTCGCGACCATGGCGGGCTACATCAAGGAAGCGGTCGGCTCGTTCCGCACGAAATTGAAGGGCATTCGATGAGCGCCGAATCAACCGTGTTCACGACGCTCAGGGACGATGCGGGCGTCGGCGCCGTGTGCGCAGATCGCATCTACCCGCTCAAGATGCCGCAGGGGGCGACCCTGCCGGCTGTCACGTATCAGCGCATTACTGCCGATCACGGCGGCTCGCTGGGCGGCGACACGTCGAACTGCGACCGCGTCTACATGCAGATCAACTGCTGGGCCTCGACGTTCGGCTCCGCGCTGGCGCTCGCTGATGCGGTGCGCGCGGCGTTTCAGGCGTCGTCCGCCAAGACCATGCCGATCGATACGACGCAGGACTACGACGACGACGTCGCGATGTATCGCTACATCCTCGACTACTACATCTGGGACTGACCGAATTCATTCCACCAACCCGCCCGCCGCATGGCGGGTTTTTTGTTTCAGGAGACAGCCATGACCGAAGCAGTCAGCGCACAGGGCGTAACGGTACAGCGAGGCGATGGCGCTTCGCCGGAAGCGTTCACGACCATTGCGGAAATCACGGACTTCACCGGCCCGGACGGTGAGCTTTCCATCATCGACGTCACGAGCCTCGACTCGACCGCGACGGAAGTCATCGCGGGTCTGATCGACAACGGCACCGTGCAGATCAGCGGCAACTTCGTTGGCGGCGACACTGCGCAGTCGGGGCTTCGCACCGACCGCACCGCCAAGACGCTGCGCAACTTCAAGATCACCCTGACCGATTCTCCGGCCACCGTGTTCTCGTTCGCCGCGTACGTGACGTCGTTCACGGTGAGCGGTGCGCAGGGCGATCGCGTCCAGTTCTCGGCAACGCTGCGCATTTCGGGCGCGGTCACGGAGTCCTGAGATGGCGCTCAATCGAGACCAGATCAAGGCGAGCGCGCGGAAGGTTTCCGAGGAGTCAATTCCCGCGCTCGGCGGCTCGGTGATGTTCCGCGAAATCTCCGCCGACCAGCGCGTCGAAGTGCTCGGCTTGTTCAAGGGCAAGAACGACGCGAAGGCGCAGCAGCTTGCCGTCGCGCAGTTGATCGTCCTGACCGCCGTGGATGACGACCTCCATCCGCTTTACGACAACCCCGAGGACGTCGTCGCGGAGCTGTCCGGATCCGCGCTGGAAGAAATGGGCGAGGCCGCTCTGAAAGCGTGCGCAATGGCCGCGGATGCCAAGGATGAAGCCGCAAAAAAATCGAAGCCTCGCCGGAAAGGAAGTTCGCGTTCCGGCTCTGCCTCGCCCTCGGCGTAGCGCATCCCGACTTCCTTCTCCCGCAGCTGTCGTCCAGTCAGTTCATGGACTGGATCGCGTACGCGGAGATTGATCCTTTCGGCGGGGTGCGCGGCGACATCAACGCGGGCGTGATCGCGGCAACGATCGCGAATGTCAATCGCGATCCGAAGAAGCGCCGTAAGGCGTTCGCAATTGAAGACTTCATGCCGTTCCTGAAACAGAAGCCGGAAAACCTGTCCGACAAAATCCGTCGCGCAATGAAGGGTCTGAAAAATGGCAAGTAAGGTCGTCGGCAATCTGATCGTCAACCTTGCCGCGAACATTGCGTCCTTCGAGTCCTCGATGCGCCAGGCGGCGAAGGTATCGGAGCGCCGCACAAAGCAGATGCAGAAGACGCTGCAGGGCGTCGAGAAGCGGCTGAACGGGTTCGCGTCCACGGCGCAGGTCGCGTTTGCGGCGATCGGCTCTGGCGTTGCGCTGCGGTCCATCGTGAACGCATCGATCCAGATGGAGCGGATTAACAACGCGCTCCGGGTCGCAACGGGTTCGAGTGATGCGGCCGCGACGGAGTTCGCCTACGTGCGCGCGGAAGCGAAGCGGCTCGGCCTTGACCTTGCGACGTCAGCAGAGCAGTACAGCCGACTGGCGGCGGCTGCGCGCGGAACGGCGTTGCAAGGCCAGGAGACGCGCGACATCTTCACGGCCGTCTCGGAAGCATCCACGGTGCTTGGCCTGTCGGCGGAACAGACTGGCGGCGCGCTGAACGCGATCGAGCAGATCATTTCCAAGGGCAAGGTGTCGGCGGAGGAGTTGCGCGGCCAGCTCGGCGAGCGGCTCCCCGGTGCGTTCCAGATCGCGGCGCGCGCGATGGGCGTGACGACTGCGGAACTCGACAAGATGCTGTCCACCGGAAAGCTGACGGCGGAAGAACTCCTGCCGCGTCTGGCGGACGAACTGCGTCGCACGTTCGGCGCGGAAGTGGCGACCGCGGCGAACGGAACACAGCAGGCCATCAACCGGATGAACACCGCGCTGTTCGAGTTCAAGAACCAGCTTGCGGACGGCGGTGTGATCGCGGGCTTCACCAACATCGTGAGCGGCGTCGGCTCGGTACTCTCTCAGGTCCGCCCGTTCTTCATCGCGTGGGCGGCGCTAATCAAGGAGCGTATCGAACAGATTCGGTTCACGTTCGATTTTGCCATCACTGCCGTCGTCGGTTTGTGGCAGGTCGCGTTCAACAAGATCGCGGCCGCGTTCGCCGCGTTCCTCGCGAAGTTCCGCGACGGCATAACTTCGATGAAGGCGATGGCCGCGCAGGTTGGTGCAGGACTTCAGCGCGTGCCGGGGTTCGCCGCTGCTGGCGGCGCTCTGCTGTCGTTTGGTGCATCCGGTACACCCGGACTCGATGCGGCGATTCAGAAACTGGAAGGCGTCGGTTCGACCGCAGAGGACGTTCAGCGACGGCTTGCCGGCGTCGCCGCGAAGCATCGCGAGAACATCGGGCTCATCCAGGACACCGCGACGGCAATGATCGCGGAGAACATGGGCATCGGCGAGAACATTGCGCCAGCCATCGAAGAAGCCGGCGAGACGATCACGACGACGCTGGACGCTACCTCCGGCAAGGTGGACGAAGTCGCGGCGGATGCAGGGCAGGCGTTTGACCCGTTGAAGTACGCTGCCGAAGGCGCGGCGCAGTCCATGCAAGCCAGTCTCGCGGATTTTTTCTATAACATGGGCAAAGACACGGACGACATGCTCGCGAACTTCCTCGATGCGCTGCATCGCATGACCTCGCAGCTGCTGGCGTTCCAGGTCTTGAAGGCGACACCGCTCGGATCGTTCCTGCCGACGCCCGGGCACGCTGCCCTCGGCGGCATCCATTCCGGCCCGACAATCGTCGGCGAGCACGGACCGGAACTACTGAACCTCCCGCGCATGACACACGTCACGCCGAACTCGAAGCTCGGCGGCACAACCGTCGTCGTCAACCAAGACAACCGCGCCTCACCGACGCCGGCGGAGTGGATGGCCTTCGGTGAACGCCTGCGCGGCCAGATTCTCAATGACATCGTCCGTATGCAGAACGGATACGCGCCCGCATGACCCTCTACGCCTTTCCCGATCTGACGCCGGCGCGCACCACGTTCCGCTTCATCGACGACCAGATGGCGCTGCAATCGATGCTCGGCGGTTCCGTGCAGCGCGTGGATTTCAACGGCGGACTGTGGGCGGTGGACGTTTCGATGCCGCCGCTCAGGGGTGACGATCATCGCCTTCTGCGTTCGTGGCTGTTCAAGATCGGCCGCGTCGGCAACTGGGGGCAGATCACCGATCATTCGTATGTGCGCGCAGGCGCGGGCGGCGGCTCGCTGCTCGTGAAGGGCGCTTCACAATCCGGAACGACGCTTGAGATGGATGGCGCGACAGCGAGCGTGACCGGCATCCTGAAAGCCGGCGACCGGATCGGTCTCGCGAATGGTCGACTGGTCGAAGTGGCAACGGACTGTGATTCGGATGCATCAGGGAACGTCACCGCGAGTCTCGTCTATCCGATTGTCGCGGCACCGGATGACAACTCAGCTATTGAGATCGCGGCACCGGCGCTCATCTGCCGCCTCGCGGACCCCTCGATCGGCTGGGACAGCTCGCCGGCGGATTTGCACGGTCACGCGTTCACGTTGATTCAGGACGTGACGACCGGCGTTCCGGACCCCGTCTACGCATGACGCGCGCATCACTTTCCTCGGACCTGCAAACAGGCGTCGCGGGTCTCGGGCTGACGGCTGCGCGCCTGCTCAAGATCGACTTCTCGGCGGGTGCCGTTCTGTGCTGCGCGGGCGGCGGCCCTGTGACGTACGACGGCGGCACCTACGAGCCGAACGGCCTCTGGCTAGGCGTCTCTGGCATCGAGGAGCGCGCGGGCAAACCACCCGCAGCAAGTCTCGTCATGGCCGCTGCCGGTGACATGAAGACGCGCATCGAGGCGGGCGGCTACCGGCGCACGCCGATCGAACTGTTCAACGCCCTGATCGACACCAGCGACGGCTCGCTGATCGGCGCATGGCCTGCCGGTGTGTTCCGCATCAGCAAGGTGTCGCTGCAGATGACGAAAGACGCGGTCGTCTATCGCGTCACCTGCGGCTCGTACCTTGAGGATGGATTCCGCGCGCACCCCGTCTATCCGTCGGGAACGATGCAGAAGGTGCGCTATCCCGGCGATACCTACATGGACGGCGCGTCAACGATCCGCGGACAGGAACTGGAGTGGGGCGGCATGTCGTTCCGAGTGGGCGACTCCGGCAAATGCGTTGGCGCGGATGAGTTGATCGACGGCAAGCGCGCGGGCGACATCCGTGCAGGGGATGTGTTGCGCATCGCGGACCCCGACACGCTGGAAGCGGGAACGGCACCTGTCCTGTTCGCCGAGCCCGCGACCATGCCAGGCGTTCGCATCACGACGGAAACCGGCCGGACGCTGACGTGCTCAACCTCCGCCCCGATCGCAACGGACTCCGGTCTCGTGCGCGCGAAGCACCTGCTGAACTACGACGCCCTGATCGAGGGCGGCGAGCACGAGCGCGTCGTCAGCGTGGAACGGCTCGGCGACATCCGCGTACAGCACATCTACCTCGGCGAGAAGTGCTTCTGGGTGAACGGCTTCCTCCACCACAACAAGACGATCAAGGTGCCGATGCAAGCGGAGTCCATTGAGACACGGGGCGCTGGCGGGCTACGTCCTCTCGAAACCCTTCGAGCTTCTCTATGAATAACGATCTCATCGTCCGCGCGTATCTCAAGGAGATGCGCGGGGTTCCGTTCGGCTATGGGAACAACGATTGCGCGCTGTTCGTCGCTGGGTATCTGGAGAAGCTTCTCGGCTTCGATCCCGCCGCCGAATACCGAGGCCGCTATCTCTCGCAGGAAGAAGGCCTCGCGCTGCTGGGTCCCGATGGAGTGGCGGGAAAGCTGAAGGAACTGCTCGACGGTCCGCACCCGATCAACCTCGCGCGCACCGGCGACATCGCGGCCAAGCACCTCGACATCACCGAGCAGCTTCGCATCCTCGCGCTGCGCGCCGCGCGCGCGGAACGCAACGGCGATTCTGAACTGGCGCAGGCCATCCGCGACACCATCGTCGAGGATGGGTTGTGCGTCGGCATCGTGCAGGGCCGCTGGGTCTATACGCCGGATGACAGCGGACCGGTCCGCACACCCTTAACCGAATGGCAGGACGTGTACCGTGCCTAAGACTGCCGGCGGGAAAGCGGTTCTCGGGATCGCGTCCATCGCGCTCGCCCCCATCACGGGCGGCGCATCGACGTTCCTGTACACCCTCGGCGCGAACATGATTCTCGCGGGCGTCTCGCAGCGCATGCAGGACAAGCGGCTCCGGCCGGAACCCGAGAAGTCGTCGATCAAGTTCAACTTCAACGGCGAGGAGAATCCGCTCTATCTCGTGTTCGGGCAGATGCGCGTCGGCGGCCATATCTCCGTCATGGGCGTGTCGGGCACGAACAACAAGTACCTCCATATCGGGGTCACGCATTCCGCCGCGCCGCCTGCCGGAATGTCCGACATCACGGACATCTGGCTCGATGAACGCAAGATCGACGACACCGAGATTTCCGAAGGGCCGGGCGGCACGTACGGCGATGTCTCGGGCAACACCTATTACGACGGCATCGTACGCATCGCGCGCTACCTCGGCACGGATTCCGAGACCGCCGATAGCGACTTCGACGCGAACATTCCCTCGCAGGATTCGAGTTCAACGGGCAAGGGTCTCGCGCGGACGCATGTCCGGTTCGAGAAGGTCGAGGACGACGAGGCCTTCCATGATGCGTTCCCGCGCGGCATCCCGCAGCTCACGGCGCTCGTGGAAGGGCGGTGCTATGACTGCCGCCTGGACTCGACGAACGGCGGCACCGGCTCACACCGCACGGATGATCCGGATACGTGGGAGTTCTCACAGAATACGTTCGTGATTGCGAGCACGTACGCGATCATGGACGTGCTCGACGGCGGCTGTGGATTCGACCCGGACACGATCGACTGGACCGTCGCCGCCGCATCCGCGAACCGCTGCGACGACACGGTCACGCGCCCTGACAACGTCGGCGGCACCGTCCTGGCGCCGAGGCATACCTGCAACATCGTCCTCGACACCGGCGACGGCTGTCTGGAGAACATGACGCGGATCCTGTCATCCGCGGATGGCGTGATGTGCACCGGCCTCGACGGCAAGATCAAGTTTTTCGCTGGCGAGTACGACACACCGACGACGACGATCGACGCGTCGTGGCTGCGCGAAGGCGAGTACATCACGGACCTCGATCGCGACGACAACGACATCTGGAACGCGGTGCGTTCGCGCTACATCGAGCCGCTGACGGGCTACCAGACCATCGCTTCGGTGCCGTACGAGAACTCGACGTACGCCACGGCAGATGGTCGGCAGGAATGGAAGGACCTTGAACTCCCAGCCACGATCGATCGCTACGAGGCGCAGTACCTCAATACCATCGAGGGCCGGAAGTCCCGCCATCAGAAAACGCTGATCCTCCCGTTGAACTGGAAAGGTCACGACATCGAGATATGGGAGAACGTCACGCTCGACCTTCCTGAGTTGAACGCGGAAGGTGTGTTCAAGGTCGTGAACTGGAAGGACGATCCGCGCGGGCCTGTCGTCACGTTCCTCGAACAGCAGGAAGACACGTGGGATTCCAGCATCGGTATCTACACGGAGATTGTGCCGGATGTCCCGCCCGCATTGGTGCAGGAAGTGCCGCCAACGCCGTCTGGATTGACGGTGAGTTCCGTCATCAACGGTAACGCGTTGGCATGGGACCCGCTCGGTGCTGGCGAGTACGCACAGATTCTCGTCTATCGCGCAACATCGGAGGGCGGTACGTACACGAATATCGCTGACGTGCGCGGCAATACCTACACCGATCCGGTAACGGATGACACGACGTACTACTACAAGATACAGGCAACATCGCCCATCAAGGGTGGGGCGCGGAGCGAATTCAGCAGCATCGTCAACAGTAAAGCGCGGTTGCTCCATACGAATCTAATTCGAAATCCGAGTGGCGCATTGGGGACGCGTTTCTGGAATAACTTCGGTGGCGCAACAGTAGCTAGCTTGCTCGGCCCTGACGGCTACCAGGTCCGATTCACCGGCGCGAGCAGCGGCACGCGGGGAATCTACACTGATATAGACGCGCGGCCAAATGTGGCGTATTCGCTGTCCGGCGAGGTCTTCGCGGCGGGATTGAACAGCGGCAACGTTGTTTTCGACGTACTTTGGCTGGACAGCGGCGATTCGCAAATCGGTAGTCCGCAGAGTGTCACGATTATCAGTACGGCAACGGGGTGGAAATACTACACGCTGAACGGAGTGACATCGCCCACCGGAACCGCAAAGGCGAGGGTAAGAATCTGGCAGAGCAACGCCAACGTGTCATCGGTAATCGCGGGCCGCAAGCTGAAACTGGAGGAGGGTGAGTACGCCACACTGTTCTCCGACGAAGCTTCACAGGAAGGCAATCGGCTGACAGTGGCGAACTCCGGCGTGCAGCTTGGGGATCAGCGCATGGCGTTGGCAATCGTCAGCGGGAACCTGCGGAACAATCTCGTCACAGTTGCCGTCGGGTCAAGCATCTTGCAGGGACGTGACGGCGGCCTTTCCGCGACGATGCGCCTCAAGGCGTGCACAATTCAGTACGGTTTCGGACAGGTCAGCTACAACCAGTCAGATAGGACGGGATTGAATTTTGATGAGACGTATTACGGGTACGCACTGGACGCATCGCTCGCTGGCGGAACTGTAACGCTCCTCGCAACACAAACGAAGTACGTCCCGCAATCAAATCAGAATTACGTTTACTTCGGCTTTGTAAAGATGCCGGTTGACGGCGGTAGCGAAACGGACGGCGGCGGCGGCGCCTACTGCGTCGCGGCAGACGCGTGGCTCAATGAGGCAACGCAGGCGCGCGAAGCGAAGGCGGGGCAAGTAGTCACATGCTGGGACGGCGGTGATGCGTTCCTCCATCCGATTCGTGAAGTTTATCCGGCGCAGGCCGTGCCCTGCGTCCGCATCACCACAGAATCCGGCGCAGTGATTACCTGTTCGATGGATACGCCGATTACACAGCCGGATGGACGATCGGTGCTCGCCGCGAACATCATCGGCGGTAAGGTACTGACAGAACAGGATGACGGTTCATTCGCATGGGAGAGCGTCACGCGCGAATGGATCGGCGAGCGCGAAGTGACGCCCATCAGCGTCGGCGGTATCAGTTTTGCAGCTTCAGATGTGCGAGGTGGTCGCCGGATCATCACGCATAACATCGACAAAGACCCGATAAACGATTGACGAGGAACAGGTACATGGAAACCTATGCTCTGCCGTCGCTCGGTGCAGGCGAATATTGCTGGACAAAGAATGGTCATTTCGTCCGCGTCAAGATCACCGAGACCACGGCGAAACTTCTGCAGCAGGATCAGGTATCGGTACGCGGCTTCAAGGGTCAGGCGTGGCAGGTTGACGAAGCCGGGTTGCCTGCAGAGCCGGATGCGACAGGCGCTGTTTATCTGTCACATGGATTGTCGGTGCCGCGCGCAAGAATTGCACAGAGCGAGTCCCTGTTGCTCCAGGATATTAATCAGTTGGCCATCGATCTTGCAGCGAAGGGACTGACGCTGTGCGCGGCCAATGAGCGCACAGCGTCTTTCCTGCCAAAGGATTAAGGAGTCATCGACAACTGGCCGTAGTTGTCGTTACTGACGCCAGATACCTCGGGGTCATTCACGGTTAGCGGCGCGTACGTCGCTGCCCCGGAAGTGAAATTGGTACAAGGCGTCCCGGGTGTATCGTGATAGGACATGGTGACCAGATTGCTCACAGTCGAGCCACCTGCCTCAAACATGTAAACAGCCTCCGGGCTGCTGGCGCCGTTCGGATAATAGCCAGTAACAAATCCTTGCACATTGGCGTCGGGACCGACGTCACTGAAGTACATGTAGGCATTGCCCGTACATCCAACCTGATCGAAGTAAATCCGCCCCGCTTGTCGCGGAAACGTCTCACCAAGGCCAAGCGGCAAACCGAAGTAATACCCGGTCGGACTGATGATGCGACACCACTCGCCGAAGAAGTCATTCGTCGGCAGGCATTCGAGGCGCGTTCCGATGTCTACCCAATCGGCGGCGACCTTCTGGAACGCGCCGCTTTTTGTGGCACCGCCATCCGCCGGTGCATAAAGCGTGTCGCGCGGCGCGCTGATGTTCGTCAACGCCGATTCCAGCGCTTCAACACGCGCCATCAGCGCATCGAATTCGGCCTGTGTCACGTCAGCCTGGTTCGCATCAGCATCGCCTGACGATCCGCCGCACGCGACGACGACGAAGCCAAGGACAAGGCCAAGAATCACACCAGCAAATCTATTCATCGCACGTTCCTCCGTTCGGGATTCGTTTCCGAAGTATAGGAGAGCGTGCGCGTGTGTGTATGTCACTCGACTGACACCTCTGTAAGCCATCACTGACAGGAGCGACGGATGAGCCTGCAAGACCTTCAGCAGATCGACTGGGGCGGCATCTTCAAAGTCGCGGGCGTACTTGTCGCCGGTTCGCTGGGATACGCGAACATCGACAGTCGCCTCACGGAACTGGAGCGGCACAAGGCGGACTCGGAAACCGTCGCGGTGATGGCGGCGGACATCCGGTACATCCGCAAATCGGTCGATGAAGTGAAGGAAGAACTCAAGCAGAAGGCGGACAAGCCATGATTATCCACCGCCCGAATCCGTACGGTGACCGCCGAGACAAGGTCACGAAGCAGATCATTCCGAACAACCCCAGGCGCATCGTCGTGCACGCGATAGGCGAGCGCGTCGGCGGCAAGGATGCTTCGCACTTCCTGGAATCCATCAAGCTCTCGGCGCACGCGCTCGTCACGCCGACCGGCAACATCATCAAGTGCCGCGAGGATACGCAGGGCGCGTATCACGCGAAGGGCTTCAACACCGATTCGCTCGGCATTGAATTCCTCGTACCCGGCGACCACGACATCGCGTCGCTCTACCGCGCGATGGACCGGCCGTGGGTGAGTGACGCACAGCTGCTCGCCGGCGCGCGCTGGATCGCGGAATGGGTCGCGCGCTGGGGCATCACGCAGATTGACGGGCATTGCGACATCGACCCGGCTCGCAAAAGGGACCCGGGTCGCGGCTTCCCGTGGGACAAGCTGAGGGCGGCGCTATGAACCAGTGGACCTGGGCGGGCGTGCTCGCCTCGATCGGCGGTGGAATCGTGTGGCTGCATTCCGTCGGCGCGCTGCCGGCTGGGTTCCTCTACTGGTCCGTCGTGACGCTGCTCATCATCGTCCTAACGTACGGCGTCAGCTGGGGCCTGACCGAGGCCCGCAAGCGGCTGTGCATTCCGCGGCCGTGGGACTCGCCGGAGAACCAGCGGCGCATCTACCGGACGGCCATGCTGACCGCCGCGCTGCCGTCAGGATCCGCGGCGATCGGGATTGGCCTTACGCACCCGGTCCCGGTGTGGGGCTGGTTCATCGTCCCCTGGCTGGTGCTGCTGCTGGCCGTCTCATCGCCGTGGATGTGGCGGCTGGTCTTTGAGGTCTGGTGGCCTCGTATAAATAAGGAGTAGCGCCATGTGGCGAACCGGAATGCTCGCCCTGCTGCTGGCGGCTGTTGCCGCTGGCGCGGGCTACCACTACGGCAGCGAGCACACCGCCGCGGCGAAGGACCGGGACTTTCAGACGCATCTGAAGGCGGACCGTGCGGCGGAACTGGAGGCGGAGCGGCAGGCGCGCGCGAAGGAAACCGCGCTCGAGAACGCCATTGCCGCCGTTGATGCGGCATACCAACAGGGCAAACAGGAGGCGCAACGTGAAAACGAAAGGCTTGTGGCTGATCTGCGGTCTGGCGCTGTCAGGCTGCGCGACCGATGGCAGCAGTGCGAGGCTGGTCTGCCCGACGCTGCCCCCGGTACCGGCGGAACTGATGCAGGAGCCGACGACCGAGCAGCAAGTGCGGCAAGAATTATTCGAGCCGCCCGCGACGCCGACGAAAGAATAAAGGCGCTGCAGGAGATTCTGCGGGCGGAGCGGTCAGGCGAGGCGTCCTGAGCTTGGCGGCGTCATCCCGGTCTTGCTCGATCTGAGCCAGCCGATCTTTCAAGACCCCGCGCAGCCAAGTGGCATCAGTCAACTCCTCCGGCGTCACACTGAAGATTTCGCACAACTCCTTGTCCGTCCATTGCTTTCGTTCCATCATCCCCTCCACGGTTCCGGATACTCTGCCCACGCTACGACCTTGAAGCGCTTCGCGTAGTCGTTGCCAAGGGCGTTGATTTCCCAGCGATCCTCCCACAACGACGTATCCGTGAAACGCTCGCCGTTGTGAAGGTATTCGCACGTCACGAGATACATCCCGTTCTCTGGCGGCAGGCGTTCCGCGCAATCGATCCACTCGCCCTCGAATTTCATAACCGCACGACCTTCCCGACCGGTTCGATGCACTTCGGCTCATTGTGCTTCGGCGTGTTCATCCACGGATCAACGGGCCACATCTCCAGATCGTCCTTTGGCCACGGCCGCGCCATCGTGAGCAAGCGGTTCCCCGGCGTTTCCGGATCAAGCCAGCGCGCCCATTCCGCGCGATCGACAATCACCGGCATTCGCTCGTGCGGCAGGGCGTTCATCAGTTCGTTCGGCTCCGTCGTCAGGACCGCCAGGCTCTCGCGCGGATCCTCGGCACCGTACCGCGTCCAGATGCCGGCGAACCCGAACAGCCGATCATCTCGGAAGCGGATGAAGTGTGGCCGCTTCTTGTCGTTCACGCGATGCCCGATCCGCGGCCATTCGTACCAGCCATCTGCCGGCACGATACAGCGCCGACTCCGCAGCGACGACGCCCACAATGATCCCGGACGGTTCGCATTCTCCATCTGCGCATTCGGGTAGGCGTGCTTCATGCCGTGCGTCAGGAAGCCCCAGCGCACGCGCGAGACGGCGTGCTTGTTTCCGTCTCGGCGAACCGTCACAACATCCATTCCCGGCGACTGGTTCCATGTCACTGTTGAACCGATGCCAGCTTCCGGATACTCCTGTCGCAGAGTGAAGCGACCACACATGACACACGCTCCGCAAAATCACGAACGGGAAATTCGCGGGGATTAGTGTCACTTTGTTGCACCGAGTAGCGCAATTGCCACGAGCGCCCCATCCGTAAGTTGTTGTTTCTATTACCCCGTAAAATTGAGTAGCGGGCTTTTAACCAATTGGTCGAAGGTTCGAATCCTTCACGGCCCACCAGTTCCTCC
>CAZRFE010000010.1:0-47632 GCA_964599565.1 uncultured Gammaproteobacteria bacterium | reverse complement strand
CGCGGCCTTCAACAAGATTTTCCAGCGTCCATGCAAGATGCTGCGGGTCGATGCGAAACATCGTCGAGCACATGCACACCATCGGCGACATGAAATGCACGTGCACGCCCTTGTCCTTCATCTCGTTGTGCAGGCGATTGACAAGATTGAGCTCCGTGCCGACGAGCCAGCGCGAGCCGGGCTCGGCGTTGCGCAGGTGATTCTGGATGTATTCCGTGGAACCGACGTAATCCGATTTCCGGCAGACGTCAAAACTGCATTCGGGGTGCGCGATGATCTTCGCATCCGGATACTTCGCCTTGAACTGGTCGATGTGTTCCGGCTGGAACATCTGGTGCACGGAACAGAATCCCTTCCACAGCAGCACCTTCGCACGCCGGATTTCCTGCGGCGTGAGTCCGCCCATCGGCCTGTGGTAATCCCACACCGCCATGTCCTCGAGCGGAATGCCCATGTTGAATGCGGTGTTGCGTCCAAGGTGCTGGTCGGGAAAGAACAGCACCTTCTCGCGGCGCTCGAACGCCCAGCGAAGAATTCCCGGTGCGTTCGTGGATGTGCAGACAATGCCGCCATGGTGTCCGCAGAAACCCTTGAGGTCCGCCGCGGAATTGATGTACGTGATCGGCGTGACGCGCGCATCCACTTCACCGCCGAGCGCCTCGTCGATCTCGCGCCACGCGCGCTCGACGTCGGCGAGGTTCGCCATGTCCGCCATCGAGCAACCCGCCGCCATGTCCGGCAGGATCGTGATCTGCTCGGGCTTGGATACGATGTCCGCGACTTCCGCCATGAAATGCACGCCGCAGAACACGATGAACTGCGCATCGACTTCCGATGCGAGCCTTGAAAGCTTCAGCGAATCGCCGGTGAGATCCGCGAAGCGATACACCTCTTCACGCTGGTAGTGATGCCCGAGAATCACGAGACGATCGCCGAGCTTTTCCTTTGCCGCGCGAATGCGGTCTTCGCACTCGGCATCGGCAAGTGCTGCGAACTCCTGGATGGCAAGCGGCGCACTGGCACCCATTCAAGTCTCCTTGCACGGCATGTGCAGGCGGGATGGAATGCGACATTTTACCGCGAGGAACGGTCCGGCTTCAGCATTTCAGAAGCCGGCGTATTGCATCGCCGTTCGTCTGTGAACTGGCAAGGGCTGCGGCATCGCACGCCTTCAGCCAGCGATATTCAACGTGCTCGCGCCCATCAAGTTCAATCACCGCACGCTCGCGCAACCGCAGCAGGTAGATATGCTCACGGTTGCGCGTGACGCCGGGTGCGTACCTCGAAAGCCACGGCGGAACGATCTCGAATTCATGGCTTAGCCCCGTATCCTCGAGGTTCGCGTCCGCCATGAGGCCGGTTTCCTCGCGCAGTTCGCGTCGCGCCGCCGAGAGCGCGGTTTCGTGCCATTCCAGTGAGCCTGTGACCGACTGCCAGTAGTCCGGCGGATCGTTACGGCGCAGCAGCAGGACATCGCCCGCCGCCGTCGTGACGATCACGAGCACCGATTCCGGCCGCTTGTAGCGGGACGAGTCCTTTTTCATGCCATCCGCATTCAAACGATTCACGCGCCGCGCGCATCGAATCCGGGTCATTCAAGTGGAGCCTGCGCGATGCGTCCAACAGTCCATCTGCTCGCCCTCACGATCGCCGCGATGCCGGGCGCGACATTCGCGGACGACGCCGGCATCGAGATCGTCACCGGCGTCACCGAAACCGGCCGCGCCACGCCAGAATGGCAGGCAATGATCCGCAAGCGCCTGCCGGACGATGCCTTCGAAGTGGTGCGCGAGCTTGAAAAACCCTTGACCGGCAACGAGCGCGCGTGGGCGAACATGATCCGTGCGCGTGCCGCGCTGTGGAAAGCGGAAACAGCGGCGCTCGCGGATGTCTTCAGGCCAATCAAAGCGCCGCATGCACTGATCGTGCTCGGCAACCGCGGCGGCGAGGACGCATTCACCCACGATCCGCACACCATCGGTTTTGATCTCGAACGCCTGCACGCGCTTTACGGCGCGGCGGCATCCGCAGAAAACCAGGCGCGCATGGATCGCTTCTTCCGCCACGAGTACACGCACCTGCTTCAAAAGGCATGGTTCGTCGAACACCCAGTTCCGCTGGACTCGCCGCTGGACCGTACACTGGCCGAGATATTCACCGAAGGCATGGGCAACTACCATTCGCTCTCCGACAGCTGGCGCAACCGGAACGGCAAGGCAGCGGAAAAGACGCTTGAAACGCTGGCACTGCTCGAACCGCGTTTCATCGCGCGCCTAGCCGCCACCGCCTGCACGACGGAAGAAACCGCCGCGGAACTCCGTGCCGATCTCTCAAGCGGGCGTTTCGATCGCAAGTGGGGCGCGCTGCCGGTTGCACTGTGGCTCGAGCTTGAATCCAGCGAACGCGGCGACGTGCTGCGCGAATTCCTGCTTGCCGGCACCGACGGCATCTGGACGTTGGCGAAACGGCACATGTCGCCCGACCTTCGACCCGTGCTCGATGAAATCCGCTCGGCGCACGCAATCTGCAGCAACAAATGAAAAACGGCGGCACGCAGCCGCCGTTCTTCTTACTCCGTTCCCGCGATCTTCGGCGGCTTGCGCACCTGGATGTGCAGTTCCTTCAGCGCCTGCGGATTCGCTTCGCCGGGTGCGTCAGTGAGCGGATCGTGCGCGGTCTGCGTCTTCGGGAATGCGATGACCTCGCGGATATTCGGCGCGTTCGCCATCAGCATGGCAAGACGGTCAAGACCGAACGCAAGTCCGCCGTGCGGCGGCGCGCCGTACTTCAGCGCATCGAGCAGGAAGCCGAACTTCGTGCGCGCTTCCTCATCCGAAATGCCGAGCAGTTCGAAGATCTTCGCCTGCATGTCCTGGCGGTGAATACGCACGGAACCGCCGCCGATCTCGTAGCCGTTGAGCACGATGTCGTAGCCGCGCGAAACGATCTGATCAAGCTCGCCGGTGAGCTCCGCGGGGTTCTCGACCTTCGGCGCGGTGAACGGGTGGTGCATGGAAAACCAGCGGCCTTCCTTCTCGTCGTACTCGAACATCGGGAAATCGACGACCCACAGCGGCGCCCACTCACCCTCGATGAAGTTCATGTCCTGGCCGATCTTCTGGCGCAGTGCGCCGAGCGCGTCGTTGACGATCCGCGACTTGTCCGCACCGAAGAAGACGAGATCGCCGTTCTTCGCGCCGGTGCGTTCAAGAATGCCTTTCACGGCCGCGTCGGAGAGGAATTTCACGATCGGCGACTGCAGGCCGTCCTTGCCGGCTGCCACGTCGTTCACCTTTATATAGGCAAGACCTTTCGCGCCGTAGCGCGCAACGAACGCCGTGTAATCGTCGATTTCCTTGCGCGAGAGATCACCGCCCTTCGGCACACGCAGCGCCGCGACGCGTCCGCGCGCATCGTTCGCGGGTGCGGCGAACACCTTGAAGTCGCAGTCGGCGACAAGGTCGGACACTTCGACGAGTTCCAGCGGAATGCGCAGGTCCGGCTTGTCGGAACCGAAGCGCTGCATCGCTTCCGCATACGGCATGCGCGGGAACGGATTCGGCAGTTCCACATCGAGCACGTCCCTGAACACGACGCGCACGAGTTCTTCCATCAATTCCATGATCGCGTCTTCATCGAGGAACGAGGTTTCCACGTCGAGCTGCGTGAATTCCGGCTGACGATCGGCGCGCAGATCCTCGTCGCGGAAGCAGCGCACGATCTGGTAGTAGCGGTCGAAGCCGGACATCATCAGCAACTGCTTGAAGATCTGCGGCGACTGCGGCAGCGCGAAGAATTTTCCTTCGTGCGTGCGCGAGGGCACGAGATAGTCGCGCGCGCCTTCGGGTGTCGCTTTCGTGAGCATCGGCGTTTCGATGTCGATGAAACCGTGCGCGTCCATGTAGCGGCGGATCGATGTCGTCAGCCGGTGACGCAGGCGAAGCCGGCGCTGCATTTCCGGGCGGCGCAGGTCGATGTAGCGGTAGCGCAGGCGGTGCTCCTCGCTGACATCCTCGGCTTCATCAAGAATGAACGGCGGCGTTTCCGCGCTGTTCAGCAGTTCCATGCGGTTGGCGTAAAGCTCGACCTGGCCGGAAACGAGCTTCGGGTTCTCCGTGCCCTTCGGCCGGCGCCGCACCTTGCCGGTGATCTTCAGCACGTACTCCGAGCGCACCCGCTCGCCAAGCTCGAACACGGCCTTCTCGTCCGGGTCCATCACCACCTGCAGCAGGCCTTCGCGATCGCGCAGATCGACGAAGATCACCCCGCCATGGTCGCGCCGGCGGTGGACCCAGCCACAGACCGTGACCTCCTGGTCAAGAAGGGATTCGTCTACCTGTCCGCAGTAGTGAGTGCGCATCGTGATTCCTGTGGAAAGCGATTCGGAGTGAAAACAGCCGGGATTGGTCCCGGAAAGGCGCGAAATATTAAGTTTTTAAGGGTTTCGCGGCAACCGCCAAGATAATGCGCGCCGCTTTCTTCCACTGTTCACCGCGACGCGACCAGCGGATAATTCACTGGACAATAACTGTCCAGTTCCTGCCAGCGCGTACCGGAGGACGCATGCAGCAAGCCAGCCACAAGACCGAGTCCAGACCCCTGCACTACCGTGAATTCGGCCAGGGACCAACGATCCTGTTCGTGCACGGCTGGATGGTTTCCGGCCACATCTGGGACGAGCTCCTGCCGCTGCTGGATGGCTTCCGGCTCATCGTGCCGGATCTGCGGGGAGCCGGCGGGACGCCGGCCGGCGATGGCGCGATCACGCTCGATCGCTATGTCGCGGATCTCGATGCGCTGTGCGCGGCGCTCGACCTGCATGATGCGCATCTTGTCGGCAACAGCATGGGCGGTCAGCTTGCGACCCTGCTCGCCGCCCGCGCACCGCAACGCTTCGCCACGCTCACGCTGCTGAGCCCGGTGCCGGTGGATGGCCTTGCGCTGCCGGAAGAACTGCTGCCCGTCTTCGGGGAGAGCGGCGGCGATCGCGAACGGCTCGGCGGCATCATCGACATGGCCTGCCTGCGGCTGCCGCCCGCGGCGCGCGAGCGTCTGCTCGATGAAGCCGTGCGCATCGCGCCTGACATCATCCGCACGAGTTTCGATGCCTGGCGGCAGGGACTGCCGGGCACGTCGCTAGGCCCGGCGACCATGCCGGCGACGGTCGTCGCCACGGACGATCCGTTCCTGCCTGCCGCGTTCCTGGAGCAGGCGGTTGCGGCGCGCCTGCCGAATGCGCGGCTCGTGCGCCTCGAAGGTCCGGGCCACTACCCGCAGATCGAAGCGCCGCTCGAAACGGCGCAACTGTTGCGGAGTTTCATCGCGTGAGGCGTCCTCCTTCCACTGCCGTGACACGTGCTGCGGATGACGAGTCCGCGCATGCTGCGGCGCTGCGCGCGATCCGTCACGTGCACGCCGCGTCGCTCAGCGATGCCATCGCCCGGATTCTCGATATCGCCCGGCACGCGCTACCGGCGCATCGCGCGGCCTTCTGGCGCATCGATGCGGGTGGACGCGAAATGGCGCGGTCCTGTTCCGCGGGTGAATCGCCCGCCACGGAGCGCACGCTCACCTGCGACGAGATGACGGCGCTGCTCGCCGAGCGCGCTTCCCGTCCTCGGCAAACGTGCAACCCTGCGACGCTGTCCGCGCTGCACGTCTCGCCGCGCACGCGCTGCGTGCTGCTTCAGCCTGTGCACGTGCGCGGAGCGCCACCGGGTGCGCTCTGTTTCGAGCTGGAAGATGCCGATGCTCGGATCGATGCCGAGACGGCGCTGTTCACGCAACTCGTTGCGGCATATGTCGAGAACCGGCATCTCGACGAATCGCGCGGCGGTCCCGACGACGCGAACGAACACTACGCGCTGCAGCAGTCGCATCTCGCGCTGGACGACGCGAGCCTGCGCGACGTGTTCTACCTTGCGCCCGTCGCGATGCTGCTCAGCGACCCGCACGAAGCGCGCCCCCTTGCCGTGAACCGCCATGCGCTTGCGCTGTTCGGCATTTCCACGCAGCGCAGCGACAACCTGCACATGCACGAATTCTGGGAAGACGCCGATGAGCGTCGCCGCTTCGTGGAGCACGCGCTCGCGATGGGTCACGTCCGCGACCGGCGCGTGCGGCTGCGCAAGACCGATGGCCGGCTCTTCTGGGCACAGATTTCCGCGACCATCATCGACTATCACGGAAAGCCCGCGCTGATGAGCAGCATCACCGACGTCTCCGACACCGTCGCCGCGGAAGAAATTCTCAACCGTACGCAGAAGACATTGACGACGCTGCTTGAAGCATCACCCTACCCGCTCATCGTCACGCGGCTCGACACCGGCGTCATCCGCTTCTGCAACCAGAAGGCGGCGGACATGTTCGAGACGCCGGTGTCGGGCCTGCTCGGACACACCGCGCCCGAGTTCTACGTCAAGCCATCCGATCGCAACTACTTCGTCGAGAAGCTGCGCGAAGCCGGCAAGGTGGAAGGCTTCGTCGCGAAACTCAAGACGCACAGCGGACAGCCGTTCTGGGCGATGCTGAGCGCGAAGACGCTCGAGCTGAACGACGAACCCGTGTTCATGGTCGCATTCGCGGACGTGACGAAGCAGAAGCACAAGGAAGAGGAACTCGAAACGCTGGCGTTCCGCGACGGGCTCACCAACGCCTACAACCGCCGCTATTTCGTCGAAGCCGCGCGCATCGAGCTTGCGCGCGCCGAACGCAACACGCGTCCGCCCGTGCTTGCGCTGCTGGACATCGATCACTTCAAGCAGCTCAACGACACCTTCGGGCACGAGACCGGCGACGCCGTGCTGCGCGAGTTCGTGCAGATCGTGCAGGGCATGCTCAGGAAGACGGACATCCTTGCGCGCTACGGCGGCGAGGAATTCGCGATCCTGTTTCCGGAAACGGAACTCGAACCGGCGTTCGAGATCGTGGAGCGCATTCGCGCGATGGTCGCCGCGCACGACTTCGCGGTCGCGTTCGACGAGCGGGCATGGCGCATCACCTTCAGCGCCGGCATCGCAGCGATGCCTGGCAATGCCGGCTATCCCGAACTCGTCCAGCTGGCAGACGCCGCGCTCTATTCCGCCAAGCGCGGCGGGCGCAATCGCGTGACCGCTTCGATGGATGACGCGTGAGGCGAAACGCGCGCCTCGATCATCCCTTCGCAAAACTCAACGCACCCTCGCTGTCGGCATCAAGCCGCACCGTGTCGCCCGGCACGAACTTGCCTTCGAGTATTCGCTGTGCCAGCGGATTCTCGACCTGCTGCTGGATCGCGCGCTTCAACGGCCGCGCGCCATAGACCGGATCGAAGCCTGCTTCGCCGAGACGATCCAGCGCTGCGGGAGAAACCTCGAGCTTCATGTCGCGGTCCGCGAGACGCTGGCGCAGGTAGTCGATCTGTATGTCGGTGATGCGGCGAATCTGTTCGCGGCGGAGCGGATGAAACACGACGCTCTCATCCACGCGGTTGATGAACTCCGGACGGAAATGCTGGCCGACGATTTCCATCACCGCGTCCTTCATGCGTGAGTAGCTTTCGTCACCGCCTCCCTCGTGGGCAATGTCCTGGATGACCTGCGAACCGAGGTTCGACGTCATCACGATCACGGTGTTGCGGAAATCCACCGTGCGTCCCTGGCCGTCGGTGAGGCGGCCGTCGTCCAGCACCTGCAGGAGCACGTTGAACACATCCGGGTGCGCCTTCTCGACTTCATCCATGAGAATCACGGAATACGGTTTGCGCCGCACGGCTTCGGTGAGATAGCCGCCTTCCTCGTAACCGACATATCCCGGCGGCGCGCCGATGAGTCGCGCAACGGAATGCTTTTCCATGAACTCCGACATGTCGATGCGCACCATCGCATCGACGGTATCGAACAGGAATTGCGCGAGCGCCTTGGTGAGCTCTGTCTTGCCCACGCCCGTGGGACCCAGGAAGAGAAACGAACCCGAGGGACGGTTCGGATCGGAAAGACCGGCGCGCGAGCGGCGGATGGCATTCGATACTGCTGCAACGGCTTCATCCTGGCCGACCACTCTTTTCCGCAGTTCGTCCTCCATGCGCAGCAGCTTTTCCTTTTCCGATTCCAGCATCTTCGAGACGGGGATGCCGGTCCAGCGCGCAACGACTTCCGCGATCTCCTCGTCGGTGACGCGGTTGCGCAGCAGTTTCGTCTCCTGCTGCTCGGCCTGCGATGCAGACTCAAGCTGACGCTCCAGTTCCGGCAGCCGCCCGTACTGGATCTCGGACATGCGCGCGAGATCGCCCGCGCGGCGCGCGGTTTCCAGTTCCTGCCTTGCGCGCTCGATTTCCTCCTTCACGTGCGTTGCGCCCTGCAGGCTCGCCTTCTCGGATTTCCAGATTTCCTCGAGATCGGAATATTCGCGCTCCAGTTTTTCGATCTCGCCTTCAAGATCCGCGAGCCTGCGCTTCGATGCTTCGTCCTTTTCCTTCTTCAGCGCTTCGCGCTCGATCTTGAGCTGGATGAGACGGCGGTCCAGGCGATCCATCTCCTCGGGCTTCGAGTCGATCTCCATGCGGATGCGCGATGCGGCCTCGTCGATGAGGTCGATGGCCTTGTCCGGCAACTGCCGGTCGGTGATGTAACGGTGCGAAAGCGTTGCGGCCGCAACGATCGCGGGGTCCGTGATCTCCACGCCGTGATGAACCTCGTAGCGTTCCTTCAGTCCGCGCAGGATCGCGATCGTGCTTTCCACGTCCGGCTCGTCGACCAGCACTTTCTGGAAGCGGCGTTCGAGTGCGGCATCCTTTTCTATGTGCTTGCGGTATTCATCGAGCGTGGTTGCACCCACGCAATGCAGTTCGCCGCGCGCGAGCGCGGGTTTCAGCATGTTGCCGGCGTCCATCGCGCCTTCGGCCTTGCCCGCACCGACCATGGTGTGAATCTCGTCGATGAACAGGATCACCTGGCCTTCCTGCTTCGCGAGATCGTTGAGTACCGCCTTGAGCCGTTCCTCGAACTCGCCGCGAAACTTCGCGCCCGCGATCAGCGCGCCCATGTCGAGCGAAAGAATGCGTTTGCTCTTCAGCCCCTCCGGCACTTCACCGTTCACGATGCGCTGCGCGAGACCTTCGACGATCGCGGTCTTGCCCACGCCCGGTTCGCCGATCAGCACGGGATTGTTCTTGGTGCGACGCTGCAGCACCTGGATGGCGCGGCGGATTTCCTCGTCGCGGCCGATGACAGGATCGAGCTTGTTGGCTTCCGCGCGCGCGGTGAGATCGACGGTGTATTTTTCCAGCGCCTGGCGGCTCTCTTCCGCATTCGGATCGTTCACCGGCGCACCGCCGCGCATGTCGTCGATGGCCTTCTCGATCGCGCCGCGCACACCGCCCGCGCCTTTCAGCGCGCTGCCGAGCGCGCCCTTGTCCTCGAACGCGGCGAGCACAAACAGCTCCGAGGAGATGTACTGATCGCTGCGCTGCTGCGCGAGCTTGTCGGTGACATTCAGCAGGCGGCCAAGGTCGTTCGAGACATGCACCTCGCCTGCCGTGCCTTCGACCTGCGGCAGGTTGTCCAGCGCGCGCTGCAGGTCCGCACGCAGCTGGTTGATCTGCACGCCCGCCCGCGCGAGCAGCGGCCGCACGCTGCCGCCGTCCTGGTCGATGAGCGCGAGCATCAGGTGCGCGGGTTCGATGAACGGGTGATCACGGCCGACGGCAAGCGACTGCGCGTCAGCCAGCGCGAGCTGGAATTTCGAGGTGAGCTTGTCCATCCGCATCGAGCGTTCTCCTGGCATCGATCAAACGTCGCGTTCGGCGCATGGGCCGGCCGCGCGAATGTCAGGAACGTTGGGGCGGATGTGACAGTTTCAAGCGCGGGCGCGGCGGCGCAGCGCCGCGAGGAGAAGCAGGAAGAAGACGTTCAGCACGCCGCCGCCGCTTTCCGTTTCGTCGTCGACACCTTCCCCGGCCGGCGGCGCGCTGCCTGCGAGATCGTCACGGCCCTCGTCGTCCTCGCCGTCGCCTGGCGACTCGACCTCGCCGGGCGTGAAGATGATTTCGCCGTCACCGATGACAGGAATCTCGATGCCGGACGGGCAGGTCGCATCTCCGTCGCCGCTGACACGCACGGTCACGTCGCCCTCACTGCTCGCACCGCCGGCGTCCGTGACCCTGAAGCGGATGTTCCAGGTGTCGACAGGCCGTTCATCGGTGTCCGCCGCCGTGAACGTGAACGTGCCGCTGAGCGTATCAAGATCGCGCACGACGACTCGGGGAGCAGCAACGTCACCGATCACGACGACGTCAGGCGGATCGCCTGTATCGCCGACCGTCAGGGTTCCGCTTGTGCCAGGACTTCCGGTGCTGGCGGTTCCCGCGTACTCGATGGCGAGTATTTCGAACGTCAGCGATTCGCCATCGGCGTCCTCGCCCAGCAGTTCGGCATCCGTCGAGCTGCATTCTTCCACGTCGATCGAGCGGCTGACTGCAGCGGGCGGCCAGCCGGCCGACGCCACGTTTTCCATGACCGCGACGCGGGCTTCGCCGGGTATCGCAATCGCAACGTCCGCCCTGCCGTCGCCGCCAGCCGCGTCACCGATGGCCAGCGACCATGCGGCGGAATCCAGCGTGAAATTCACGCCCGCGCCGTACCCACCCGACGTGCCGGGAAACACCGTCACCGCACTCCGGTTTACGGCCGCAGCGATGAGATCCATGTCGCCATCGGCATCAATGTCCGCGACGTCCAGCGCGCGCGGATACGCGGCAATCACCTGTGAACCGGCGCTGACTAGGACATCGATATCCGCACCCGCATCGCTGAACGCCTTGTCGCTCGACACGGCGAGATTCGGCTGGTGCCAGTTGGTCGAAACAACCTCTCCTTCCGAGAAGACGCCGTCGCCATCGTTGACATGCGTGCGCACGGCATTGCCGAGCAGGCTTCCGGTAACGAGGTCCGGAACGCCGTCGCCATTCACGTCGCCCGCCGCCATCACGGCAGGAAAAGAAGTGTCATCGATGTACGACGCATCCTTCTGAACGGCGTAATCGGCCTGCGGTGCAAGCCCGCCGTTGCCGTCCCCGAGCAGCGGAGAAATCGTGCTGCTCATCATGTTCAGCACGTACACGTCGTGATGACCATCTCCGTTGAAGTCCGAAATTGCGAGCGCGGCGGGATAGTTGCCAACGTCAAAGCTTTCCGCCGCGTCGAAGGTACCCGCGCCGTTGCTGAAGAAAACCGAAAGCGTGTCGTCGTCCGCGTTCGCGACCACGACGTCGGGATATGCATCCGCATTCAGATGTCCGAGCGCGATGGCGGACGGCGACCGGCCCGTTTCAAGTTCATGGTGGCCGGCTTCCTCGCCGTTGGCTTCAAGCAGGAGAACGGCGACGGCGTCCACACTGTAGTGAAGACCGACGACGTCGGGCACATCGTTACCGTCAAGGTCGTCGATGGCGACGGCCGAGAACACGCTATCCGGCAGATAGTCGCGCGTTGTTGTGGAGGCAGAGAAATGAATGCGCACACCGGATGCGCCGGAGATGACATCCGCGATGCCGTCGCCATCGATGTCCGCAAGTGCAACGGCAAGCGGCGCACTGTTGGTTTCATGAGTGGTCGCAGCCTGCAGGTCCACGCCCGCGAGCGCCGCCTGAGACAGCAAAAGCAAGCCGGCCGCGGAAAGTGCAGTCACTGGTGTCATTGAAATCCCCCCGAGATATGGGAAGTGTTCCACGCCTTCGCGGATGCAGCAAGCCGCATGCGCTTTCAGGGTGTCCCGAAGGAATCTGCGTGCAGCGTCGAGTGGCTCAGGAAGATCATGGCAAGACCGAGCAGGATCATGACGATCTGCTCGATGCCGGAACGCGCATCCACGCGACGGTGCAGCCCGGGGATGAGATCCGCGACGGCGACGTACACGAAACTGCCGGCGGCGACGGCAAGCACGTACGGCCGGGCAAACTCGACGGCGGCGAGGCTGAAATACGCGGCGACGCCACCGATCACCGCGGTGAGCGATGCGGCCATGTTGTAGTAAAGCGCCTTCATGCGGCTCATGCCGGACTGCAGCAGCACGGCAACGTCGCCGACTTCCTGGGGAATCTCGTGCGCGGCGACGGCAAGCGCGGTGACGACGCCAAGGTGAAAGTCGACGAGAAAGGCCGCGGCGATCAACACGCCGTCGATGAGGTTGTGCAGGCCATCGCCGATCAGCACGAGCACGCCCGCCGCGCGCTCCGGCGCGTGGTGGTGATGGTCCGGCGCATGCGCCTCGCAGTCATGCACGTGGCAGTGACGCCAGATGACGAGCTTCTCGAGCATGAAGAACAGCAGGATGCCGATGACGAACGTCAAACCGATCTGGTGCAGCTTGTCCGTTCCCGCCGCTTCGATGGCGTGCGGCAGCAGTGCAAGAAATGCTGCGCCGAGGAGCGCGCCGACGGCGAAGCTGATGAGATGCGGCAGCAGCCGCCGGTGCCAGTCATCCGGCAGCAGCAGCAGCACGGACGCCGCCGCGACGCCGAGCACGCCGCCAAGCGCGGTGAACAGGATGATGGCAAGCAGCAGCGACATGTGGAATTCCAGTGAACGGCGGCGCGCTATTCTGCCACAGATGCCGCGTCCGACGGCTCGCTTGCAAGCCAGACGAGACTTGCCATGCGGCCCGTGCGTCCGCCATCTCTTCTATAGGAATAGAACCGTTCGGCGTCATTGAACGTGCAGAAACCGCCGCCGTGGATTTCGCGCACGCCGGCTGACCGAAGCTGCGTGCGCGCAAGCGCGTGGATGTCGCAGTGGAAGCGGTCTCCCTTGCCGGGTTCAAAGGCATCCGCCGCTTCGGGCCGGCGATCCACGAACGCCGCGCGCACTTCCGGCCCGACCTCGAAGGCCTGTGGTCCGATGGCAGGGCCAAGCCAGGCCATTACATCACCGGGATTGCAGCGCATCGCCGCGAGCGTGTTCCCGAGAATGCCCGCCGCGAGTCCGCGCCACCCACCGTGTGCGGCGGCAACACGCGTGCCTTGCCGGTCGCAGAACAGCACGGGCAGGCAGTCGGCGGTGAGGATCGCGCACGCCATGCCGGGCTTCGCCGTCCAGCTCGCATCGGCCTCCGTCGCGGCTGTCACGTCTTCCGCGCGAACGACCACCGCGCCGTGCACCTGGCGCAACCAGGCAGGTTCATGCACGAGGCCGACGCGCGCTGCCAGGCGGCGACGGTTCGATTCCACGATGTCCGGATTCTCGCCGGTGTTCAGCCCGAGGTTGAAGCCCGCGAACTCTCCCTGGCTTGCGCCGCCTGTGCGCGTGGTCACGGCGGCGCGCACATGGGAAGGCGCCGGCCAGTCGGGAAGGATGAGCGGAATGTCACGCATCGTTCGCGGCCGTTGTCGCGTCGTCTTTCAGTGCGTGAAGCAGCCGGCTCATGTCGTGCGGCAGCGGCGCCTCGAACTGCATCGCCTCCCCGGAAAGCGGATGCGCGAAACCGAGCCTGCGCGCATGCAGCGCCTGGCGGCGAAAGGTGCGCAGCGTTTCCACGAGGTCCGGTGCAGGATGCTTCGGCAGCGCCATGCGCCGGCCGTAGACCGGATCGCCAACGACAGGATGCCGGATGTGCGCCATGTGCACGCGGATCTGGTGCGTGCGACCGGTCTCGAGGCGAACCGCGACGTGCGTGTGCGCGCGAAAGCGCACCAGGACGCGGTAGTGCGTCAGCGCGTCGCGGCCGCCGCGTTCGCGCACGGCCATGCGCTTGCGGTCGACGGGATGCCGGCCGATCGGCGCATCGATGGCGCCGCCGGCGGTCATCACGCCGGCAACGATGGTCTCGTACTCGCGCTTCACGTCCCGCGCGGCGAGTGCTGCGACAAGCGCGGTATGCGCGGGCAGCGTCTTCGCGACCACGAGCAGCCCGGATGTTTCCTTGTCGAGCCGGTGCACGATACCTGCGCGCGGTATGTTCACGAGCGAGGAACAGTGATGCAGCAACGCATTCTGCAGGGTTGCATCCGGGTTGCCCGCGCCGGGATGCACGACGAGACCGGGCGGCTTGTCGATGACAAGCAACGCCTCGTCCTCGAACACGATGGCGAGCGGGATTTCCTGCGGGTGCATCGCGACTTCCTGCTCGGGTTCCGCCACGAGCAACCACGCTTCCCCGCCGTTGACCGCATCGCGCGGACGCGGCGTTGCGCCGGCGAGCGTGACGCGCCCCGCATCGATCCACGTCTTGATGCGCGAGCGCGAATACTGGGGAAGGAGCTGCGAGAGCGCCTGGTCCAGCCGCAATCCGCGGCATTCCTCCGGAATGGTTCCCTCGTGACGCGTTGGTTCCGTCACCGTGCCTCCGTTTTCCCGTGCATCGAAAATCCGTCGATTCTCCGCAGTTGCAGCGCGGCGCGGTTACGCGTGCGTGACGGGCTGCGGGTATACTGCGCGCTTCGTCGAGGCATTCTAGGGTCTGGCAGCAGCCGCTGACAGTGCCGCCCGCAAATCCATGAGACAGACAGACCGATGACAAACCGCCTGACACCCCGACTGCTCCTGGTCGCCGCACTCCTCGCCGCTGCCGCATGCTCGACCGTGCCGGACAGGCAGATCGAACCTGCGGATGTCCTGTATCGCGAAGCGCACGAGAACCTTGTCGCCGGCAATTACCAGCGCGCCGAAACCGAGCTGCAGCAGATCATGTCGCGCTATCCGTTCACGGACTATGCCGTGCAGGCGCACCTCGACATCCTGTTCGTGATGATGCAGCTCCACATGCCCGAGGCGCTGTCCGAGGAAGCCGACCGCTTCATCCGCGAGAACCCGCGTCACCCCGAGATCGACTACGTGTATTACATGAAGGGACTCGGGTTCTATCACGGCCTGACAAACATGTTCCGCGAGTTCGCCGGCATGGACGTCGCACAGCAGGACATCCAGGACGCAAAGGCGTCGTTCCAGAACTTCGCGCAGCTTGTCAGCCGCTTTCCCGACAGCAAGTACGCCGGCGAAGCGCGGCTGCGCATGATCGAACTGCGTGAACGCATCGCGCGGCATGAAATCCATGTCGCGGATTACTACATGCGCCGCGGCGCATGGATATCCGCACTGCAGCGCGCCTATCACGTGCTCCGCGAGCTGCAGGGCACGGCTGCGGAAATCGATGCGCTGATGGTGATGGAGCAAAGTTACGAAGCGCTGGGACTTGAAGATCTCGCCGCGACGCCGCGACGCATCCTCGCAGAAAACCCGGATCGCGCGCCGATCGTGCTCGAGCGGGAATGACGGACAGCGCCGCCCGGTGACGCCAGCAAAAGAAGCCGCGCACCGCGCGGCTTCTTTCATTCCTTCAGGCGGTGCTCGTATCCGGATGTGATCGGGTAACGCCGCTCGCGGCCGAATGCGCGACGGCTGACCTTGATGCCGGGCGGCGCCTGGCGGCGCTTGTACTCGTTGCGGCTGACGAGATTGAGAACGCGGCTCACGATCGCCGCGTCGAATCCCTTCGCAACGATGTCTTCATAGCCAAGATCGTCTTCGATGTATGCCTCGAGTATCGGATCGAGGATGTCGTACGGCGGCAGCGAGTCGCTGTCCTTCTGGTCGGCGCGCAGTTCGGCGGATGGCGGTCGCGTGATCACCGCTTCCGGAATCGCGGGCGACAGCGAATTGCGATAGCGCGCAAGGCGGAACACCAGCAGCTTGTAGACATCCTTCAGCGGCGCGAAACCGCCAGCCATGTCGCCGTACAGCGTCGCGTAACCGACGGCGTACTCGCTCTTGTTGCCGGTCGTGAGCACCATCTTTCCCGTCCTGTTCGACAGCGCCATCAGCAGTACGCCGCGCGCGCGCGCCTGGATGTTCTCCTCGGTCGCATCCATGGGCGCGTCACCGAACACAGGAGCGAGCACGGTCCGAAATGCCGCGAACGGTTCCTCGATCGGCAGCGCGAGATATTCCACGCCGAGCATCTCGGCCTGGCGTGCCGCTTCACTGCGCGAAAGATCGCTGGTGTAGCGCGACGGCATCATCACGGCCGTCACCTTGTCCGCGCCGAGCGCATCGGCGGCGATTGCAAGCGTGAGCGCGGAATCGATGCCACCGGACAGGCCGATGAGCACGCCCGGGAAACCGTTCTTCTCCACGTAATCCCGCACGCCGAGCACAAGCGCGCGGTACACGCTTTCTTCCAGGCTTTTCTCGGTGTGAATCCCGCCGCGCGCGATCACGCATTGTTCGCCGTCGTAACTCACGTCGACGGGATAAATATCCTGCGTGAAGTACGGCGCGCGTACTGCGACGTGCGCATCCGCGTTGAGCGCGAGCGAATTGCCGTCAAACACGAGTTCATCCTGGCCGCCGACGAGATTGCAGTAGACGATGGGCAGGCCACATTCGCGTGCACGCGCGGCGAGCACCTGCGTTTCGCGGTGCGCCTCGCGCCCGATCTGGAACGGTGAGGCGGAAATGTTGAGCAGCAGTTTTGCGCCCGCATCGCGCGTGCGCTCGGCGACGCCGCGAAACCAGAGGTCTTCGCAGATCGTGAGACCCACGGGAATTCCCTTGATGTCCGTGACCAGGCTTTCATTCGCGGGCGCAAACCAGCGCTTCTCGTCGAACACGCCGTAGTTCGGCAGCAACTGCTTGCGGTATTTCGCCTGGATGCGCCCGTCCTTCAGCAGCGCAAACACGTTGTAGAGACCGTCCTGCGCACGCTCCGGATAACCGACGCCGAGCCAGACATGCGGCATGAACGACAGCAGGCCGTCGAGTGCGCGCGCAACGCGATCGTGCAGTCCCGAATGATTGAGCAGGTCTTCCGGCGGATAGCCGGTGAGCGTGAGTTCCGGGAACAGCACAAGTTCCGCGCCGTGCTCCGTTGCGGCACGGCGGGTCATTTCCTTCACGCATCGCGCATTGCCTGCGACGTCGCCGACAAGCAGGTTGGCCTGCGCCATCACGATGCGAAGAGAAACGTTCATTTCCCGGTCTCCAAACAAAGAATCCCCGCAGTGCGGGGATTCGATGCGACAGGCTGTCAGTGCAGGATCATCAGCCGGCGACAGCGGCGTGAATCGCTTCGCCCAGTTCCGCCGGCGAACGCACGGTGCGAACGCCTGCCGCTTCCAGCGCGCGGAATTTCTCCGCGGCCGTGCCCTTGCCACCGGAAATGATCGCGCCGGCGTGACCCATGCGCTTGCCCGGCGGTGCGGTGACGCCCGCGATGTAGGCAACAACGGGTTTCGTCACGTTCGACTTGATGAACTCCGCCGCGGCCTCTTCGTCCGTGCCGCCGATCTCGCCGACCATGATGATGCCCTGCGTTTCCGGATCGGTTTCGAACAGTTCGATCACGTCGATGAAGTTCATGCCGCGCACCGGGTCGCCGCCGATGCCGACGCAGGTCGTCTGGCCAAGACCGTTTCCGGTCGTCTGGTGCACGGCTTCATACGTGAGCGTGCCGGAGCGCGACACGATGCCGATGCGGCCCGGCTTGTGGATGTGTCCGGGCATGATGCCGATCTTGCATTCGCCCGGCGTGATCACGCCCGGGCAGTTCGGGCCGATCAGGTGCACGCCGGGATAATCCTTGAGCGCGGCCTTCACCCTGATCATGTCCATGACGGGGATGCCTTCCGTGATGCACACGATGGTCCGGATGCCGGCGTCCGCGGCTTCGAGGATCGCGTCTGCCGCGAACGGCGGCGGCACGAAGATCATGGATGCGTCGGCGCCGGTTTCATCGACCGCGGCGCGCACGGTGTCGAACACCGGGCGGTCGAGATGCTTCTCGCCGGAGCGGTACGGCGTGACGCCGCCGACCAGCTGCGTGCCGTAGGCAATCGCCTGTTCCGAATGGAAGGTGCCCTGCTTGCCGGTGAAACCCTGCGTGATCACCTTCGTCGACTTGTTGATAAGAATGCTCATCGAATGCTTCCTGGAATGCTGTGGCGATCAGGACTTCACGGCGGCGACAACCTTGGTCGCTGCGTCCGTGAGGCCGTTCGCGGGCTGGATGGCGAGACCGGAGTTCGCAAGCATCTCGCGGCCCTTCTCGACGTTCGTGCCTTCAAGGCGCGCGACGACGGGAACGTTCACGCCGACGTCCTTCACCGCGGCGATGATGCCTTCCGCGATCAGGTCGCAGCGCACGATGCCGCCGAAGATGTTGACGAGAATCGCCTTCACGTTGCGATTGGAAAGGATGAGCTTGAACGCCTCGGTGACGCGCTCCTTCGTCGCACCGCCGCCGACGTCGAGGAAGTTCGCCGGCTCGCCACCGTGCAGCTTGATGAGATCCATCGTCGCCATCGCAAGGCCGGCGCCGTTCACCATGCAGGCGATGTTGCCGTCGAGCGAGACGTAGTTGAAACCATGCTCGTGCGCGATGTTTTCCTTCTCGTCTTCCTGGCTCGGATCGCGCATCTCGGCGAGATCGGGATGACGGAACATCGCGGAATCATCGAGGTTCACCTTCGCATCGAGCACCACGACGCGGTGATCGGTGGTGATGATCAGCGGGTTGATCTCGACGAGCGAGGCATCCTTCTCGATGAACATGTCGTACAGGCCGTTCACGACCTTCGAGAAATCCTTGAACTGCTCCTTCGCGATGCCAAGGCCGAAACCCAGCTCGCGCACCTGGTAGGCCTGCAGCCCGGCCGCGGGATTGATGGCGATGCGGAAGATCTTCTCCGGTGTCTTCTCCGCGACTTCCTCGATGTCCATGCCGCCTTCCGTCGACGCCATGAACGTGACGCGCTCGCTGGCGCGATCCACGACCACCGAGAGATACAGCTCGCGCGCGATGTCCGAACCCGCCTCGATGAGCAACTGCTTCACCGGCAGGCCTTCCGGCCCTGTCTGGTGCGTCACCAGCGTCATGCCGATCATTGCCTCGGCTGCCGCGCGGACTTCATCCAGCGTCCGGCAGAGCTTCACGCCACCGGCCTTGCCGCGACCGCCGGCATGCACCTGGGCCTTCACCACCCACAGGTTGCCGCCGAGATCTTCGGCAGCCGCCACGGCGGAAGCGGCGGAGTCGGCAACCTTTCCCCGGGGGACAGGCATGCCATAATGCGCAAATAGCTGTTTCGATTGATATTCGTGGAGATTCATGTGGTTGGCGTCGCTTCCGGTGAACGTGAGGGGCTGAAAATGAGGCGCGTATTTTGGCTCAAGCGGCGCGGATTCGCAAAAGGCGCCATGCCGCGCATGAAAATATGAACACGAGCACCGCCAGCGACACGTTGCGCGCGAGCCATTTCGCCCGCCAGGAAGGAGACGACGGCGAACTGCGCTGGCGCGTGCTGCGGCTGCTGAATCTCTTCCGCATCATCGCCGCCGGCGTTTTCACCCTGCTGTATTTCCAGGAAGGCCCGCAGCCGTTCGGCTCCGAGCATCCGCGGCTCTACCTCGTGGCCGGCGCCGCGTACATCGGAATGGCGCTCGTCGCGAGCTTCACGCTGCGCGCCCGCTGGCCGGCGCTGCAGTGGCAGACCTACGCGCCGCTGTTCGGCGACGTGGTGCTCGTGACGCTCATGACCTATGCCTCCGGCGGGCAGGCCAGCGGACTGGCGAGCCTGCTGTTCATCACCGTGGCGGCGGGCAGCATTCTCATGGGACGTCGCGGCGCGCTTGCCTATGCCTCGCTCGCCACGCTCGCGCTGCTCGGCGAACAGCTGCTGTCGCAGCTCGCCGGCGTCATGGGCGCCTACGGCTACACGAACAGCGGCCTCATGGGCGCAATCTTCTTCGCCACCGCCATCGTCGGCAGCTGGATCGCCGAACGTTTCCGCGAAAGCGAAGCGCTGGCGACACGTCGCGGCGTGGACATCGCCAATCTTTCGCAACTCAACAATCTCGTCATCCAGAACCTGCGTACCGGTGTCGTCGTACTTGATGAGAACAACCACATCCGCCAGATCAACGCGGCCGCATTGCGCTATCTCGATCTCCCGGGTGCGGCGAAAGGAAAAAGCATGGATGCATCGCCCGCGCTCAGCCGTCTCGTGCGGGACTGGCGCGCCGCATCGAGCGGCGCGGCGGAAACCTTCCGCGGCGCGGACGGCAATCTCTTCCTGCCGACGATCCAGACACTCAACGGCCACCGCGACGGCAGCCTGATGATATTCCTGGAGGATGGAGAAGCCGCGGCGGAAGAAGTGCAGCAGATGAAGCTCGCGGCACTTGGCCGGCTCACGGCGAGCATCGCGCACGAAATCCGCAATCCCATCGGCGCGATCTCGCACGCAGGCCAGCTGCTCGAAGAATCCGACGCGCTTGGCGCCGATGACCGGCGCTTTCTCACCATCATTCGCGAGCAGTCGGGGCGCGTGAACGAGATCGTCGAGAACGTGCTGCAACTCGGGCGGCGCGAGCGCGTGCAGCCGGAACAGCTTGAAATCACCAGCTGGCTGCGTGACTTCGTGATGGAATGGTGCGACACGCAGGAGCTGTCGCAGGATGCGATCGACCTTGATACCACCGGCGATGACGTTCACGTTCGCATCGATCCCGGCCATCTGCGCCAGATACTCGTCAACCTCGTGGACAATGCACGCCGTCACGCAGGGCTCAATGCGAGCGGCGAACTCGTGAAGCTCCGGCTGTCGCAATCCGCATCGGGGACGACAACCTGGCTTGACGTCGTCGACTACGGGCACGGCATACCCGATGACATCGTCAACCGCGTTTTCGAGCCGTTTTACACGCATTCACGCACGGGTACAGGTCTCGGCCTGTTCATTGCGCGCGAATTGTGCGAATGCAATCATGCAACACTGAAGTACGGTCAGGATCACGAAGGACGCAGTTGCTTCCGCATTCGATTCCAGGAAGAACAGGCATGGCTGACATGAACTCCGGCAACGTCGCGAACGCACGCGTGCTCATCGTCGACGACGAACCGGACATCCGTGAACTCATCGCCATCACGCTCACGCGCATGGGTGTGCAGGCGCTGCACGCGGGTGGCTGCAGGGAGGCCGAACGGATCATCGTCAACGAGCGGCCCGACCTGTGCCTCACCGACATGAAGATGCTCGATGGTGACGGTCTTGATCTCGTGCGCTGGATACAGGAGCACGCGCCGGACATGCCGGTTGCGGTGATAACCGCGCATGGCAACGTGGAATCCGCCGTGACGGCACTGAAGCTCGGTGCGTTCGATTTCGTCTCGAAGCCTGTCGACGTCAACGACCTTCGCCGGCTGGTCAGCAGCGCGCTCAACATGGGCGCCGCGGAACGCGAAGCGCCGGCGGATGCATCGCGACCGCAGCTGCTCGGCGATTCGTCTGCCATTCACCGCGTTCGTGAAATGATCGCAAAGGTTGCGCGCAGCCAGGCGCCCGTGCATGTCAGCGGCGAATCGGGCACCGGCAAGGAACTCGCGGCGCGGCTCATCCATGAAACAGGGCCGCGCGCGGGACGCCCGTTCGTTCCCGTCAACTGCGGCGCCATTCCGTCGGAACTGATGGAAAGCGAGTTCTTCGGTCATCGCAAGGGCAGTTTCACCGGCGCGCATGCGGACAAGGAAGGTCTGTTCCATGCAGCAGACGGCGGCACGCTGTTTCTTGACGAGGTCGCCGACCTGCCGCTGCACATGCAGGTGAAACTGCTGCGCGTCATCCAGGAGAAATGCATAAGGCCGGTTGGCGCCGCGCGCGAGGTGCCTGTCAACGTGCGCGTGCTGTCCGCGACGCACCGCGATCTTTCAAGGCTCGTCGGCGAAGGCCGCTTTCGCGAAGACCTTTACTACCGCATCAACGTCATCGAAGTGCACCTGCCATCGCTGCGCGAACGTCGCAGCGACATCCCCTCGCTGGTGAACTCGCTGCTCACCCGCCTCGCGGGCAATGTCGGCGTACCGGTTCCCGTGATCGAAGACAGCGCGATGGAAAAACTGCTTGAACACGATTACCCCGGCAACGTGCGCGAGCTTGAGAACATCCTGGAGCGCGCCGTGACGCTGTCGGGAGGTGGTGCAATTCACGCGAGCGACATTCACATCCGACGCAGCAACGAATCGCCAGTGAATACGCCTGCGCGCACCGAGCAGGACACCGGCGTCGACGCGCTGCCCCGTCAGCTCGGCGACGCCGAGCGGCAGGCAATCGTGGAAGCACTGCAGAAGACCCGCTACAACAAGACGCGTGCCGCGAAAGTGCTCGGCCTGACCCTTCGGCAGTTGCGCTACCGCATCGAAAAGCTCGGCCTCGAAGACTGAAACTGCGCTTTACGGCGCGCGTCCGCGTTGCGCTTGCCTGCCCCGTCCATTCTTGCCAGACGCCACATCGAACATTTGTTCTCGCCGGGAATTTTCTCTCGCACCAGCAACTGTGATTTCCTTTCGTTCACGTGTCGAACATGCAATCCAACACGCAGACAACACGCTCCGTGTGAATGAATATTCTTCTTTACCTCGTGCTTCGAATATCCAGCAAGAAAACGCGCGCTTGGCACAACGATTGCTTAAGGAGACATGACGTCACCTGTCGGTGACGAACTTCAACTCCAGGAAGGAGAACATCATGGAAAGAAACATTCGCAAACAGGGCGGTTTCACGCTCATCGAACTGATGATCGTTGTCGCGATCATCGGCATTCTCGCCGCAGCGGCGATCCCCGCGTACCAGGACTACACAGCCAAGGCGAAAATCTCGACCATCATGTCGATCGCCGCCGGCTCCAAGACGCCGTTCTATGAGTACTATTCAGAGAACGGCGAAATGCCTGCTGATGGAACCACCGCCAACACACTTGGAAAACAGATTCTGGATATGTTCCTGAATTCTGTTTATACCGCGGCGGGCACCACGTACACGCGCGGCAACTACGATCCCGACGCGACTGGCGCGGTCAACAATCAAGTCACGATTCACGTTCTCTTCGAAGGCGTCGACGGTACTGTGAACGGCAAGTCCATGGACTTCGTCTATCGGGTGAGTGGTATTGGAATGGAACTCGATTGCACTGGCGGGGATCTTGAAGACAAGTACAAGCCCAAGCAGTGCCAGTAAGGGCGACATCTGCGTGATCCAGAAAGCTCCGGCGTCAGCCGGAGCTTTCTTTTAAATGCGCGCATCGCGACGGTGCTTTTTTTCCAAAGTCCGGAACACGGTCGCGAGCTATGCCTGCCGAAATGTCAATTTCTGACAATTGTCCGCATTTAGCACATCAAACTTTTGCCATTCCTCTGGATTCTCCTGTATTTCCGAGCATCTCGTTCTGGCACGCTCATTGCATCTTCTTGGGACAGGTGGCACAGCCGCCTGACAACTGTCATGAACTCCACCCATGGGGATACAGCAATGATCAAGACTCAGAAAGGTTTCACGCTCATCGAACTGATGATCGTGGTTGCAATCATCGGCATCCTGGCCGCCGTCGCGATTCCGGCTTACCAGGACTACATCACCCGCGCCAAGGTCTCTGAAATCATGGGCATTGCCGCGAAGGACAAGACCACGATCTCCGAGTACTACGTCTCGATGGGCGTCATGCCGCAGACGACGACCCAGGCCGGCGTCAGCGACGATGCGAATCAGTCGCAGTACCTGAAGACGATCTCGTTCGCGCGCACGGGCACCAACGTCGCGACGATGACGTACACGATGTCCGCCAGCCTTTCGGGCGCCCTGGACGGCAAGACCATCATCTTCCAGGGTACGGGTGATGCGTCCGGCGTGAAGTGGGACTGCACGGGCGGCGACCTGGTACAGAAGTACCGCCCGGCGAACTGCCGCGGCTAATCCAGCTCGTTTCGAGACAAAGCCCCATGCCTTGCATGGGGCTTTTTTTGCCTTGCACGTCTGATCGCGGATTCTCATGCGTTCTATCCGTCTTCCCGTCTTCCTGTTCCTGATCGCCGCCGTCGCTGTCGCCGTACTGTTACCCGGCGTCAACGGCCCCTTCCTGTTTGACGACTACGTCAACATCGCCCAGAACCCGGCCTTTCAGGTCGATGACTGGACGTGGGAAGCCATAAGGCACGCGGCACTGACCAACACGTCCGGTCCGTTCGGGCGACCTGTCAGCACACTCAGTTTTGCAATGAACGCCGCCGTCTTCGGGCTGACGCCGTTCAGCCTGAAACTCACGAATCTTCTCCTGCATGGCGTCACCGCCGTGCTGATAACGCTGCTCGTACTGCGACTGTGCGAGAGCGCATCCTCGAACCTCAGCCTCAACCAGCGTCGGCTCGCGGCACTGCTCGCGGGATTCGCCTGGGCCGTGCATCCGATCGCTGTGACATCAACGCTGTACATCGTGCAGCGAATGAATCTGCTGTCCGCGCTCTTCACGGTTGCCGCGCTGCTGGCCTGCCTGCAGGCGCGCAGACACTTCTTTCTGTCGCGCGCGCGCGGATGGGTGTGGATCGGGATCGCAGCACTGCTCTGGCTGGTCGGCCTGCTGTCGAAGGAAAATGCGCTGCTGCTGCCGGTCTACGTGGTTCTCGTTGAATGGCTGATCTTCGACTTCCGCGACGATGCCGGTCACCGAATGCCGCGCTGGAGACGGGCGGTGATCGTCGCTGCGGCCGCCGCGGTGTTTCTCGCGTCGCTGCTTTTCTTCCTGACCTGGGATCGCTGGGCTGCGGGTTACATGGTTCGCAGCTTCACGCTTGTTGAAAGGCTGCTGACGGAATTGCGCGTTCTGTGGCAGTACGTGGCGGCAGTGATGTTCCCGTCTCACGGCCGGCTGGGACTGTTCCTCGACGACATTCCGGTATCCACCGGACTCTTCGCCCCGCTCTCGACGTTCATTGCGCTGCTTTGCGGGGTTTTCACCGTCACGCTCGCGGTCCTGGTTCGCCGTCGCATGCCGCTTGTCGCCTTCGGCCTGCTGTTCTTCCTCGCGGGCCACCTGCTCGAGTCAACGGTGTTCGCACTGGAAATCGCTTTCGAACACCGAAACTACCTGCCATCCGCAGGCCTGCTGATCGCGTTCGCTGCCGGAATGCAACACCTCGCAACCCGTCTTCGCGTACCGATCCTGGAATGGCTGCCGGTGGCGGCCTTCGGCGTCTTCCTGGCAGCATTCACGGTGATTCGCAGCCTGCATTGGGCGGATGCTTTCATGCTTGCCCAGCTTGAAAGTTTTCACCATCCCGCGTCCGCACGCGCGCAAGCCGAACTCGGCAACGAGTACATGATCATGGCGCATCGCGCCCGCGCGAACGGCGATACCAGCTGGACGGATTTCTACTATGAAGAGTCGGTGATACATCTGAAGGATGCGGCGGCGCTCGACCAGGACAGCCGCAATGCGTTGATCACGTGGTTCCTGAACGCGCATCTGCTCGACAAGCCGTTCCCGGACGACATGTACGAGGAGATCCTCCAAAGACTGCGTACCGGCACGCCGACGGCAGACACGCCAGGACATCTCAACAACCTTTTCCAGTGCCTTGAAATCGGCTGTGCGGACATGTCGGCGCAGATCGAGGAAATCCTTCACGCTGCGCTGGACAACCCGCGCGTGCAGGGACGGCAACGCTCCGAGGTCATGGTCGTTGCGGCAAAGTTCTTCCGTGACGTGCGCAAGGACCCGGAGTGGGCGCTGTACTGGCTGGCGAGCGCCGCGCAGAACAGCCCCGGCATCCCGCGATTCCGCATCTTCCTTGCGCGACAGCTGGCGGCGATGGGCCGGAAGAAGGAAGCACTGGAAGAACTCGATATTGCCGCTGCGGCGGACACGTTCGGCGCTTACAATCAGGACGTCCGCAGCCTGCGCGACGAAATCACACGCACAATGAACTGATCAAGGGTTTCGTCAATGGTGAATGTGCCGCTTTCCATCGTTCTGCCGGCTCGCAACGAGTCCAGGTCGCTCGAATCGCTCCTGCCGCGGCTGCGCGCGGTCTGTCCGAACGCTGAAATCATCGTGGTGGATGACGGGTCGACCGACGACACGAGCGCGGTGGCAGCGCGGAACGGAGCAACCGCAATCACCCATCCCTATTCGATAGGCAACGGTGGCGCCATCAAGAGCGGCGCGCGCGCCGCGCACGGTGAAGTCATCGTCTTCATGGACGCCGATGGCCAGCATTCCCCTGAAGACGTGCCCCGGCTTGTCGAGGAACTCGAGGCGGGTTACGACATGTGCGTCGGCGCGCGCGTCGCGAAATCACAATCGTCGGCCGGACGTCTTGCCGCAAACTGGATCTACAATCGGCTGGCATCGTGGGTGGTGGGCCAGCAGATCGACGACCTGACATCCGGCTTCCGCGCCGCTCGACGCGAGAAGTTCCTGCAGTTCCTGCACCTTTTGCCCAACGGATTCTCGTATCCCACAACGATTACGATGGCCTTCTTCCGAGCCGGCTACCCGGTGAGATACCGCGCGCTGGACATCAAGCCGAACGAAGGCCGCAGCCATATCTCGCCCTTGCGAGACGGTCTGCGTTTCCTGCTCATCATCACGCGCGTCGCAACGCTCTATTCGCCGCTGAAGATATTCTTCCCGCTGTCGTTCGCGAGCCTGGTTGCGGGAATGGCGGTCTACATTCACAACTACATTACCGTCGGCGAGTTCACGAACATGAGCGCGCTGCTGGTGACGCTTGGCGTCCTGATATTTCTTATCGGTCTTGTTTCCGAGCAGATAGCCACCGTGATCTACCAGCTGTCATCGCGTGACCTCGCCGACCGCGAAGCGCGCGGGCCGCACTCGGGAAATTCATCTTGACCAGAATCCTGATCGACATCAGCCATCCTGCGCATGCCCACTTCTTTCGTTTTCCCGCGTTGCGTCTCAAGGCCGAAGGCTGCGAGGTTCTCTTCACGAGCCGGGAGAAGGAATTTGCGCGTGAACTGCTGGCGAGCTTCGGTTTCGAGCAGCACGCGATCGCCGTGCGGCGCGGTCACGGTTTTGCGGGTTTTGCACGGGAACTGGTCCAGCGCGATTCAGCGCTTGCAAAGCATGTCAGGAAGACACGTCCCGACGTTATCGCGGCGGTCGGCGGCACCTTTGCGGCTCACGCCGGGTTTTTCACGCGCACGCCGTCGGTCGTCTTCTATGACACCGAAAACGCGAACCTGCAGAACCTGATCACCTATCCATTCGCGACCCGCGTCGTCGTACCCGACTGCTACCAGGCGTGGCTGCCGCGCCATCATGTTCGCTATGCCGGCTACCACGAACTTTCCTATCTCCATCCTTCGGTGTTCACGCCCGATGCAGCTGTTGCCGCGCGAAACGGCGTCACCGACCGCGACACCTTCTTTCTGCGCCTTGTGTCATGGCAGGCGAATCACGACATCGGCGAACGCGGCTGGAACGAAACGCTGCTGCAGAAGGTGATCGACCGCCTCGAACCCGCCGGGACCGTGCTGATCTCGTCGGAAGCGCCGCTGCCGTCACGCTTCGATCGCTACCGCTACCGCGGCGCAGTCAAGGACGTTCACCACGTGCTGGCATCCTGTCGCGCGTTTGTCGGCGAAAGCGCGACCATGGCATCGGAATGCGCGGTGCTCGGCACGCCCGCGATCTACGCGGCATGGACCGGTCGCGGATACACGGACGAACAGGAGAAGCGTTACGGACTGGTTCGCAACGTTCGCCGGCTCGAATGGGAACCGCTGGCGATCGCGATCGACGACCTGCTCGCGCGGCCGCGTGCCGATTACCAGGCAGCACGCGAACAGTTGCTGCGAGACAAGATCGCCGTGCCGGACTTCGTCGCGAACCGGATTCTCGCCGAGGTGCGCTGACATGTGCGGCATCTTCGGGTGGTTCGGAAACACACCGGAACGCGGGTTGCACGAGCTGCAGGAGATGGCGCAGCTGCTGCAGCACCGGGGACCGGACGGACAGGGATCGCGACTGTACGAGCGCGCGGCACTCGGACACACGCGGCTTGCCATCATCGATCCGCGCGGTGGTGAACAGCCGATCACGGCGCCGGATTCCGCCTGCGTCATGGTCTACAACGGCGAGATCTACAACTATCGCGCCTTGCGCAGCGCGCTTGCCGCGGAAGGCGTGCGTTTCAGATCGCACTCGGACGCGGAAGTCATCGTCGCCGGCTATCACCGTCATGGCACCGCGTTCTTCAACCGTCTGCGCGGGATGTACGCATTCGCCATCTGGGACGCGTCACGCCAGCGCGGAGTGCTCGCCCGTGACCCGCTCGGCATCAAGCCGTTGTTTCTCACCGCGCTGCCGGATGGCCGCACGGCGTTCGCGTCGGAGGCCAAGGCACTGCGGCGGCTGGCGCCCGCGCCGCTCGATGCCGCATCACTGCACCTCGTGATGAACTTCCGGTATCTGCCCGGCAACGGCAGCCTGTTTCAAGGCATCGAGCAGCTCGCGCCCGGAAAGATCATGGAATGGCACAACGGGCGCATTGACTGCACCGGCCACATCAAGCCCGTGGCCTGCACGACCGGCGACGACGATCTCATTGAAGTACTGTCCGACAGCGTTCTCGCCCACCTGGAATCCGACGTGCCGGTCGCTGCCTATCTTTCCGGCGGGCTCGACTCGGCAACCGTGACAAGCCTTGCGCAGCGGCACGGCGGGCTGCATGCAACGTACACGCTGGATGTCGGCGACGATCCCGGGGAAGCGGCGAATGCACGGCGCACGGCCGCGCTGCTTCATGTGCCCAATCATGCTGCCGACGCTCCTGGTGCAGACGTGGAACGCCTGCGCGCGCTTGTCTGGCACCTTGAAGTTCCAAAGATCAATGCGCTGCAACTCGACGGACTTGCGGAACGCGCCTCGCGGGACGTGAAGGTCGTGCTGTCAGGGCTCGGTGGCGACGAGTTGTTTGCCGGTTACAACGCACATGGCATCTACAGCCGCGCCATGCATTTCGGCAACCGTGTTCCCGCGGCGTTCGCCCATGCGGGCGCGCATATTGCCGCATGGAGACGTACGCCATGGACAGAACCTGAACGCGCGTTTCGCATGCTGGCAGCACACGGCGATGCTGCCCGGGCTTATGGACTGCTGCGCAACGTGTGGGATTCGCCCGAGCGCCGCCGATGGCTCTACGGACCACGACTGCTCGACGCGCAACTGCCCGATGCCTTCGAAACACTGACGGCGCTGTGGCCGGACGCAACACCGCTGGAAGCCATGCGTCGTTTCGAATGGGAACAGAAGATGGTGAACGACCTGCTCTGGCAGGAAGATCGCGTCGCCATGCGTTTCGGGCTCGAAGCACGCGTGCCGTTCGTCGATTCTCTCGTGCACGATTACGCAAGCCGTTACAGCATGGAAGAACTGATGCCCGCGCGACGTCCCAAGGCATGGTTTCGCGAACGCATCGGAGCACTGCTGCCGAAGGAAATCCTGTCGCGGCCGAAAAGCGGTTTCCAGGTCGATGCGCCGCGCTTTTTCCATGCTGGCCTGCGCACTGTCGCCGATGAATGGTTGAGCGATGAACGCGTAAGAAGGATGGGCGTCTTCAATCCGGATACCGTTGCGGCACTGCGGCGCCTTCCACCGCGCCGCGCCTGGCGCTGGCATTTCATGATGTTGTACCTGATGCTCATGACGCATCTGTGGCTGGACGTGTTCGAAGACAATGAATCACCGCGCTGAGACCGAAAATCTGCACGAGATGTTCGACGCGGTGCTGTCGTGGTCGCGCGCACGCGAATGGCGTGGATACAACAAGCATGACGGACTGAACAGCGCGCTCACGATGACGCTGTCTGGCTGGGCGCGATGGCCGAGAATCGCGGCCATACAGGCCGTGATGCGCTCGCCGGTGAACATCCGGCCGCTGCTCATGATCCGCGCCGCCGACAATCCGAAAGGACTTGCGTTGTTCATCATGGGACTCGCCGATGCCTACGAGGCGACCGGGAACGCGGCGTACCTTGACGAAGCCACGCTGCTCGCAACACATCTTGAAGCGCTGCAGTCGCAGGGCAACTGGTCCGGCGCGTGCTGGGGATACCACTACCCCTGGCAGGATCTTGGTTTCTTTGCACCCGCGGGCATGCCGAATGCCGTCGTCACCAGTTTCGTCTGCGAAGCTTTCCTGCGCCTGCATGCGCTTGCCCAGCGCGACAGCTACCTGGCTATCGTCGAGCGCGCTACCGGTTTCTTTCTTCATGACCTGAAGCGTCTCAAGGACACGGATGACGAGCTGTGCCTGAGCTACATGCCGGTCGACATGACCATGCGCGTCATGGATGTGAGCATACTGATTGGCGCCGTCCTGGCCCAAACGAGCGCACTGACCGGGGATACGGAGATGGCCGGCACTTCCAGGCGGCTTGTTCGCTACGTCGTACAGCGCCAGACGGACTATGGCGCCTGGTACTACACCGACCCGCCGGAAGACTCGCTGATCCGCCATGACAACTACCACACCGGGTTCATTCTCGATGCGCTCGACCGCTACCGCGAGGCGACGGGCGACAGCTCATACGACGACGTTTATGCCGATGGTCTCGCGTTCTACGCACGGAAGCTTTTCAATGCGGACGGATCACCGCGCTGGATGAGCGACAAGGATTATCCGCATGACGTTCATGGTGCCGCGCAAGGCATACTGACATTCGCGCGCCATTCGCATGATTACCCCGGCATGGCAGAAAGGATCATGGCGTGGACGAGCGCGCATCTCTATCACCCTTCCGGGCGGTTCCATTACCAGCAGACCCGCTGGTACACCAAGCGCTTCACGCTGATGCGCTGGTGCAATGCGTGGATGATTCGCGCGATGGGCGCATTGATGAAATCGGGATCACCGCGGTGAAGACGCTGGTCTACCTTGGTCCATCCGGCATCGGCGACTGGATGTTCATTCTCCCGTCGCTGCCGGCTCTGTTGCACGCCAGCGGCTGCGATCACGTCGTAGCGATACTCCCGCGACGTAACGATGCAAACGGCATTCTTCGGCGTTCGCCATTGATACACCGCATCGAATACCTTGATCGTCCGGATCGCTGGTGGCAGCTGCCGGCGTATCTTCTTCGCCTGCCCCTGCTGGCATGGCGCGTGCGGCGATTGCACGGGAAGGCCCTGGCTGTGAGCTATCTTTCCAACCAGCCGGACACGCTGCTGCTTGCACGGCTGAGCGGCGTTTCGCGGCGCATCGGGTTGTGCTGGCAGGGAACGCTGCTGGAAAGGCTTGCTTTCAATGCGCCTGTCGATGCCGCTGGCGCACAGGGCAAAGTTGCCCTGCATGCGATGTTCGCCGGTCGTGACGCCAACACAAGCCCGGCACCCGTTTCGCTTCTGCAGTCGACGCCCGCCGACGAATCACGCAGCCTCCGGGAACGACACAGCATTCCGGAGCAGTACGTCGCTCTCGGCATCGGCGGCGGACGGAACGCACGCTGGCGGTTCTGGCCTGCTGAAAATTTCTCATCGCTGATCGCTTCGCTGCCGAACGTGCATTTCGTGCTGCTCGGCGGCGGCGCTGACGACCGTGCTGCCGCCGATGCAATCCTGCGGACTCCGCTCGGCAATGTCAGCGATCTCGTCAATCGCGTGACGTTCACTGAATCGCTCCAGGTGCTCGAAGGCGCCAGTGCATGCGTCGGCAACGACAGCGGACTTGCCAACCTGGCGGCGGCGCATGGCATCCCCACGCTTTGCCTGTACGGTCCGACCGACCCGCGGCTGACGGGGCCGGCCTTGCTCGGCGCGACGCCGCTCAACGTCTCTGTTCCCTGCGGGCCCTGCTTTGGAGAAGACCAGGCGCCTGCTGTCGCATTGCGTTGCGCGCATCATCAATGCCTTCATGACCTGTCCGCGCAGCACGTGCGGGATGCACTTGCGAAGCTGCTGTTTACCCGGACGCAACGCGAACCATGAACGGCAACATCGAAGAACGGCGCACCAGCCTTCGCATCCGGAAACGTCTTGGCGTGCTGGTATACGCGGCAGCAGTTGCGGTGCTCGTTTTCCTGCTTGCCACGAACTTTCGCGACGTAGCGGAAACTCTGTCTGCGCACATCGTCGAGTTTCTTGTTGCGACCGGTATCGGCATGCTGCAGGCCATCCTCCAGGCGCGGAATTTCGTCACCATCCTTGCACCACCGCTGCCACCGTCGGCGACAGCATCCGTCAGGATCTGGGCGATCACCGCGCTCGCCAATTACCTCGCTCCTCTCCAGCCGGGGGTACCGTTGCGCGCCGTCCTGTTCAGATCGTCGGGCGTTTCATTCGTGAACGTGCTTGCTGCAACGGGCAGGCAGGCCGTCCTGATGATCTGGCTGTCGACACTGCTGGCGACAAGTTTTGCGATGAGCATTCCCGGCGCGCCGGTGCGCCTGCTGGCAGCGGGCGCGCTCGCGATCGTCGTCCTCTCACTCGTGGGCAGGCATACAGCGCGCACCTTGCTCCCCGGACGGCCAGCGGAATCGCTGGGCGCACGGATGCTCGGCGCACTGCTCTGGACGCCGTCACCCGCTGTGATGCTGAACGCGCTGATGCAGTTCCTGTTGATGGCACTTTCACTCGAACTCGTCTATTCAGGGTTCGGCGCATCGCTCGGATTCAACGAAGGCGTCGTCGTCTCCGCTGCCACGACCTTGTCCGGCATTGCGGCTTTGACACCGAACAATCTCGGAATCATGGAGGCGATACTCGGTTATGCAGGACACCTGAACGGGCTCAAGGGCGATGCGTTGATCGTGATCGCCCTGTTGTTCAGGATTGCTCATATCGTGGCAAACGCATCCCTTGTGCTGATCATCGATGCGTCGGAACTCATCCGGCGCGCACTCCAGGCATCGGACTCATGAAACTACCAGGATTCGGCGATTTTCATCCCACCCGCTGGCCGTGGTTCCGCAAGTTCTTCTACGGAATGGTTGCGCTGCTCCGACCGGAAATTCTCGACATACGATATGGGTACCGGCTGCAGGTACCAAAGTCCGAGCGGTCGGCCATGCAGTACTTTCTCTGGGCGTCCGGCGACTACGAACGGGAGCAATCGGAGCTTGCGAACGAAATTCTCACCCCGGGCGACATTGCGATTGACGTCGGTGCGAACTACGGATACTTCACGTGCCTGTTCGCCAGGCGCATCGGTCCGCAGGGCAAGGTATTCGCCTTCGAGCCCGACACCGGGAACTTCTCCGTTCTCACCGCGAATGTCGCGCGCAACGCCTTGCAGAACGTCGAGTGCCGGAAAATCGGCTGGTCGCAGGACACTGGCGAGAAAGCGCTGTACCTTTCACCCGAAAGCCCGACACAGCATTCGCTCCTGCCCAGCGCTGATGCGAAACAGAGCATCGTGAGTACCACGTCGGGGGATGCGTTCATTGCCGCGGAGATGCAGCCACATGATGTTATCCGGCTGGTCAAGATCGATGTCGAAGGCCACGAACTTGCCGTGCTCGAAGGATTGAGAAATACGCTGGCGAGCCAGAGGATTCTCAACCTGATCGTGGAGTTTTCTCCGCACCGCATCCGCAGCACCGACCGGAACCCCGCTGATCTGCTGGCGATTCTTGATGCCGCGGGCTTTGCCGTCCGCGTGATGTCATCAACGGCGCCGCAGCAATACTCGGACATGAATGTCCTTCGCGCGCATCTTTCGGAGATTGCAGCCAATCCGCACTGGTTCTTCTACCTGCACGCCACGTACTCCCGCACCGCACATGACGGAACAGCCAAACCGCCGGCAGGTGAGCAACGGTGATAACGGCAGCGTCCAGCAGCATCGGCGAAATCCGCACGTTAGCGGTACAGGCGTGGCGGCATCCGCTGTGCGATTCCCCGGCGGCACGCCTCGGCGCCGCCTGGCGAACGGTCGCCTGGTATGCGCTGCACGGCGCGCGTCGCGCTCCCCTTGTTGCCGATTTTGCCTGCGGCACACAGCTTCTGACGCAGCGGCGCGTCGGCGGACGTGAAGTCTTCATCACCGGGTTGTCGGAATTCCAGTCGATGGGATTCATAGTGCATTTCCTGCGACCGGACGAGATCTTCTATGATGTCGGCGCCAACATCGGTGCGTTCACCGTGCTGGCAGCGGCGTGTGCGGGAGCGCGCTGCGTCGCCTTCGAACCTGCGTCTCCCGCGTTTGAATTCCTGTCGCAGAACGTCGAAAGGAATGGTCTTGCGTCGCAGGTTGATGTGCGCAGGCTGGCTGTCGCGTCCGCCCGAGGGGATGTTGTCATGAGCATCGGCCTCGGCCCGGCAAACCATATCCTCCGGGAAGATGAGCCGACCGGGACGAAGGCAAGAGCCATTCGGCTGGATGACGTGATCCTGGAAACAGGCACGCCGGTGATGGTCAAGATCGACATAGAAGGATATGAAGAAGATGCGTTGCGCGGCGCGCAACAGCTGCTCGCCGACAGGCATCTGCAGGCCGTTCTGATCGAATCCAGCGGTCACGGAAGCGCTTATGGCTCGAACGAAGCAGCGCTTCGCGACCTGATCGGCAGCTTCGGATTCACCCCCTGTCGATACGACCCCCGAAGCCGGCAGCTTGCAACCGCGAACACCAGGGAGACCCTTCTATCCGACAAAGCCAACGTCATTTTCGTGCGCGACGTACAGGCGGCCAGGTCTCGGCTCCTGGCGGGCAAGTCCTGCACCATCCGTCGACGCTCGTTTTAGCCGCCAGGCAACAAGCTACTGAATCCAAAGGATTTTGCCCACGCCTTCCCATGAGCCGGCAGCGAGGCGCTCAGTGGGGAACGCGGCTTGGAGAAATGCTGTCAAGCGTCTACTATAACGTGACCCAATTGTTCAAGAAGCGCGTCCAGGCCTTTTACTTCAGTAGGATTTTCTGTGGCAACACCGGTAAGGACCAACATCAGCGGGCTTGGCAGACGTCTCGTACTTGACGGAATCATTCCCGAGGAAACGGCTCAGCAGGCGTACCAGGAAGCCGTCAAGGCCAAGCAGCCGTTCGTCGCCCACCTGGTCGCCAAGGGGCTGGCCAAGGCAGCCGATGTCGCCGCCGTCGCCGCGCAGGAGTTCGGCGTGCCGCTGCTCGATCTCGCAACCATCGAGATCGAGACGGATACGGTCAAGCTCGTCGATCAGAAACTCGTGCAGAAACACCATGCGCTGCCGGTTTACCGGCGCGGCAAGCGGCTGTTCATCGCGATCTCCGACCCCACCAATCTTGCCGCACTGGACGAAATCAAGTTCCACACCGGCATGACGGTGGATGCCGTTGTTGTTGAAGAAGACAAGCTGCAGAAGATCATCGAGAAGGCGCTCGAAGCAGCCGACACCTCGATGCAGGATCTGTCCGGTGGCGACCTGGACGATCTCGACAATGTCGACATCGGTTCCGGCGAAGAGGAGCGGGACGAAGGCAACCAGGACATCGACGACGCGCCTGTCGTGCGTTTCGTGAACAAGGTCATGCTGGATGCGATCAACAAGGGCGCGTCCGACATCCACTTTGAACCCTACGAGAAGTTCTACCGCGTGCGTTTCCGCATGGACGGCATGCTGCGTGAGGTCGCCCAGCCACCGGTCGCGCTTGCCGGAAAGATTTCGGCGCGTCTCAAGGTCATGTCGCGCATGGACATCGCCGAACGTCGTGTGCCGCAGGACGGCCGCATCAAGATGAAGCTGTCGAAGACGCGCGCCATCGATTTCCGCGTCAACACCTGCCCGACGCTGTTCGGCGAAAAGATCGTGCTGCGTATCCTCGATCCTTCCAGCGCAAAGCTCGGCATTGATGCGCTGGGTTACGAGCCGTTCCAGAAGCAGCTTTACCTCGATGCGCTGTCGAAACCGTACGGCATGATCCTTGTTACCGGACCAACCGGTTCCGGCAAGACCGTCTCGCTGTACACGGGCGTCAACATTCTCAACACCATCGACCGCAACATTTCGACAGCGGAAGATCCCGCGGAAATCCAGTTGCCCGGCGTCAACCAGGTCAACGTGAACCCCAAGGTCGGACTCACGTTCTCCTCTGCCCTGAAAGCGTTCCTGCGTCAGGATCCGGACGTCATTCTCGTCGGCGAAATTCGAGACCTCGAAACCGCGGAAATTGCGATCAAGGCCGCGCAGACGGGACATCTCGTGCTCTCCACGCTGCACACCAACGATGCGCCGAAGACGCTGACGCGACTCGCCGACATGGGCGTCCCGCCGTTCTCAATCGCATCGGCGGTCAACCTCATCATCGCGCAGCGTCTCGCACGCCGCCTCTGCTCGAACTGCAAGGAACAGCAGGACATCCCGAAGGAAGCGCTGCGCAAGGAAGGCTTCACGGACGAGGAGATCGAGAGCGGACTCACGATTTACGGCCCCAAGGGTTGCGACAACTGCACCGAGGGGTATAAAGGCCGCACCGGCGTCTATCAGGTCATGCCGGTCAGCGAAGCCATGGGCCGCATCATCATGGAAGGTGGCAACGCGATGCAGATTGCGGATCAGGCCGCGAGCGAAGGCATCTGGGATCTGCGCAAGTCCGGACTCAAGAAGGTGAAGGACGGACATATCGGTCTCGCTGAGCTCAATCGCGTCACCGTCGAATAACGAAACGCTGACAACCACGGCGCAAGACCGGGTGGGCAGGGAAAGAAATGGCCGAGGCAACTGCAAAGAAAATCTTCAACTTTTCCTGGGAAGGCACAGACAAGCGCGGCAACCGCGTGAAGGGCAAGGCCATGGCGGCGAGCGAACAGCTCGTCAAGGCCGATCTGCGCCGCCAGGGCATCAGTCCCATCAAGATCAAGAAGCAAAGCTCCGCCGCTGCCGCCGCAAAAGGCAAGAAGATCACGCCGGGTGATATTGCCGTGTTCAGCCGCCAGATGGCGACGATGATGGTGGCCGGCGTTCCGCTGGTGCAGTCTTTCGACATCATCGGCAAGGGTCACGAAAACCCGCGTATGCAGGATCTCATCATGAGCATCAAGGCGGATGTCGAGGGCGGCGCGAATCTCGCCGAAGCGCTCTCAAGACACCCGCTGTACTTCGACGACCTTTTCGTGAATCTTGTCGAAGCCGGTGAACAGGCGGGCGCACTCGAAACACTGCTGGACAAGATCGCGACGTACAAGGAAAAGACCGAGGCGATCAAGAAGAAGATCAAGAAGGCGCTTACCTATCCGATCTCCGTGCTGGTCATCGCGTTCATCGTGACTGCCATTCTGCTCATCTTCGTCATTCCGCAGTTCGAGGAACTTTTCGCCGGCTTCGGCGCGGACCTGCCGGGTTTCACGCAGATGGTCATCGACCTGTCGTATTTCGTGCGTGATCGCGGCATCTTCATTGCCATCGGTATCGCCGGCTTCTTCTCGACGTTCATGTATTTCAAGAAGCGTTCGCGCAAGTTCCGCGAGAATCTCGATCGCCTGGCGCTGAAGATACCCGTGGTCGGCGACATTCTGACGAAGGCAGCCATCGCACGTTTCGCGCGCACGCTCGCAACGATGTTCTCGGCAGGCGTGCCGCTTGTCGAAGCGCTGCAGTCCGTCGCCGGCGCTACCGGCAACATCATCTACGAACAGGGCGTGCTGCAGATGCGCGACCAGGTTTCCACGGGTCAGCAGCTGAACCTGGCGATGGACCAGACAGGTCTGTTTCCGAACATGGTCGTGCAGATGATTGCGATCGGCGAGGAAGCAGGCTCGATCGACTCGATGGCGTCGAAGGTTGCGGACTTCTTCGAACAGGAAGTCGACGACGCGGTCGACAACCTCTCCAGCCTGATGGAGCCGATGATCATGGCGATACTAGGCGTGCTCGTCGGCGGTCTCGTCGTTGCAATGTACCTGCCCATCTTCAAGATGGGTTCGGTTGTCTGATCAATCACCTTCCCGGAGCCTTGCGTGTCTGAAATCCTGCTGGCACTCGACGCCAGCCAGCCCGCATGGATCAGCATCTGCGTGATCCTTGGCCTGCTGGTCGGCAGCTTCCTGAATGTCGTTATTTACCGTCTGCCGATCGTCCTCGAACACGACTGGAAGGCACAGGCGCGCAACATCCTCGAATTGCCGGCAGATGATTCTTCAGCCTCGCCTTTCAATCTCGTCGTACCGCGCTCGCGTTGTCCGGGCTGCAGCGCGCCCATTCGTGCCTGGCAGAATATTCCGGTGATCAGCTATCTCGCGCTGCGCGGGCGCTGCGCATCCTGCGGCGCGCGTATTTCCGCGCGCTATCCGATGATCGAGATCATGTCCGGTGTGCTCGCCGGATTCGTTGCGTGGCAGTTCGGCGCCGGCTGGGCGGCACTTGGTGCGCTGTTGTTCACCTGGAGCCTGATCGCGCTGACGTTCATCGATCTTGATCACCAGCTGCTGCCCGACAACATCACATTGCCGCTGCTGTGGCTGGGGTTGCTGTTCAGCCTCGGACATGTATTCGTCTCGCCCACCAACGCCATTGTCGGGGCCGTCGCGGGGTACGGCAGCCTGTGGCTGGTATTCCAGGCTTTCAAGCTGCTGACCGGAAAGGAAGGCATGGGCTTCGGCGATTTCAAGCTGTTCGCGGCGCTCGGCGCGTGGCTCGGCTGGCAACAGCTGCCGTTGGTCATCCTTCTCGCATCCGTCACCGGCGCAATCCTCGGTGGCTTGGCCATCGTCCTGCGCGGGCGCGATCGCGCGCAACCCATGCCGTTCGGTCCGTTTCTTGCCATTGCCGGCCTGATCGCCTTCTTCTGGGGCGACGCCATCGTCGGCTGGTACCTCGGGCTGTACCGGCATCCTTGAGTCATGCTGCGAATTGCGCTGACCGGTGGCATCGCAAGCGGCAAGTCAACCGCAGCCGCTGCGTTCCGTGATCTTGGCGTTCCCGTCATAGACACCGATCGCATTGCCCGCGATGCGGTGAAGCCCGGCATGCAAGGACTGGCTGCGCTCGTTGATGAATTCGGCGATCGGATTCTCGACGCCTCCGGTGCCCTTGATCGCGCGCGATTGCGCGACATCATCTTCACCGATACCGCGTCCCGCAAGCGAGTGAATGCCATCCTGCATCCGCTCATCCTCGCTGGCATGCAGCGTGCGCTTGAAGCAGTTGACGCGCCTTACGTGATCATCGAAATTCCTCTGCTTGCGGAAACAGGTCTCGCGCATGCGTTCGACCGCGTACTGGTCGTCGACGCCGCTGACGATGTGCGTGTGCAACGAGTCATGGCGCGTGATGGCGTCAGCGAAGCGCAGGCACGTGCTGCACAGGATGCCCAGGCAACACACGAAGAGCGCCTGCGGCTTGCGGACGATATCGTGGAGAATGACGGCAGTCCGGAAGACCTGCGTGCGGCAATCCGGAACCTGCATGCACGGTATGTCGCGGAAGCGGGCAGGTTTGCCAGCACTCCGATCCGTCCCGCAGAATAGCGCCATGAATTCCATGCCCGAACAGAAAGGCGACGGACACCTTGAGGCCTACGAGCTGCCGCTCAATGAGCGCGTGCGCACGTTCATGCGGCTCGAACACCTGTTCGCACGAATACATCGGCATACTGAAGGCGGTGATCCGTGGGACAGCCGGGCGGCGCTGACGGGACTTCTTGAAGTGCTCGCCATTCTCGGGCGCGGCGATGTTCGCAGCGACGTGCTGCGTGAAATGGAACGCCAGGGGCAGACACTCGCCCGGCTGAAGAATCGGTCCGGTGTCGATTCCACCCGGCTCGGCAGCATTCTTGAAAGTCTTGAGAAATTACGCGGCAAGCTTGACGCCTCGGAAGCCCAGGTCGGACGCACGCTCAAGGACAACGAGTTCCTCGGCGCGTTGCGCCAGCGCAGCGCAATACCTGGCGGTACATGCGGGTTCGATCTTCCTTCCTTGCAACACTGGCTTTCGTTGCCCGCGGATGTCCGGCGCAGGCAACTGCAGCACTGGCTTGAGCAGCTCGCAGCACTGGATCGCAGCATTCGGCTGGTACTGATGTTGTTGCGCGAAAGCGCGGCACCGACGCGTGAAACGGCGAGCAGTGGACTTTTCCAGCGCACGCTTGAGAGCGGTGCATCCTGCCAGCTGATCCGTGTGCTGCTCGACGAAGGAACAGCGGCATTCCCCGAAATCTCCGGCGGCAAGCATCGCTTCACGATCCGCTTTCTTGAACAGCCCGACGTCACGCAACGACCGCGCCAGCTGCAGCGCGATGTCGCCTTCCAGCTCGCGTGCTGCCAGCTTTGAACACGAAATGACGAAATCCCGGGAAACGATACGTCCCTGTCCGCGTTGTGGCGAACCCGTCCGCTGGAACGCCACCGCACGCTGGAAACCATTCTGTTCCGAACGCTGCAAGCTCATTGATCTTGGCGCGTGGTTCGCGGAAGAACATTCCATCCCGGGCGACAGGTTGCCGGATGACGACGCATCAACGGATGGTTAGTCCGTAACAGGTCCTTCCCACAATCCTCGAATGGCGGCGATGCCGCGGCCCCCCGCGTTACGCGCGCGATCCATGTCTTCCCGCTTCATGCCACCGAGTGCATAGACAGGCATGCAGGCATCGCGCGCAAGCGCCGAAAACCCCGACCATCCCAGGGTTGGGTGATGCGGATGGGTTGCCGTCGTGGCAACCGGACTGATCAGCGCGAAGTCGACACCGATCGACTGCGCCTTGCGCACCTCTGCAGACGAGTGACAGGCGGCGGACAACCATCTTTCATCGGGCACGGGACGCGCATGCGTGATGGCGAGATTCCTGCCATTCAGGTGAATCCCGTCCGCATCCACCTCGTTCAACACATCAGGCAATGCGTTCAGAACCAGCCGTGCGTTCCATCGCCGACATGCAGGCAACACGTCCCGAGCAAGCGCAACGAATTCTGCATGCGGCAACGACGGTGCACGCAACTGCACAAGCGTGATGCCGCGAGCGAGCGATGCATCAAGCTTCGCGAGGAAAAGATGTCGAGGCATGTTGCCGGGATCCGGCGTGACCAGGCAGAAATCCGGCAGTCGCAATGCCCGAATGATGGGGAGGTCGGCTTCAAGAATGTCTTCCGCCGGCAGTTGCTCCGGCGACACCCATTTCAGCGCCTGGCGTTCGCGCCCTGATGGCGTGCCACCGAAGTGCGCAATTTCGCGAACATCAAGACGGACCGTGAAATCCGGATATGCGTGGCGTATTTCAATCAGGCGCCGCATCGGGCCGGCAACAATGCCAAGCTCCTCAAGCAGTTCGCGGCGCAGTCCGGCTTCCGCTGCTTCATGCGACTCAAGCTTGCCGCCCGGGAATTCCCAGCGGCCCGCCTGCGACTTGCCTTCCGGGCGCTGCGTGATCAGCACGCGCCCTGCGCGATCGCGCAGCACGGCGACCATGACGTGCACGGTCGCCGTCATTTCATCAGCTCAGCCGCCCGTGGCACTGCTTGTACTTGCGTCCTGAACCGCAGGGACAGGGCTCGTTACGGCCGACCTTCCGGCCTTCGCGAACGAATGTCTCCGGCGTTTCAACGGCATCGCGCCGCGGTTCGGGAGTTCCTGCCGCCGCGCTCGGGTCGGCATGACGGAATTCCATGCGACGGGTTGCCTTCCGCCGCTGTTCCTCGAGCTTCGCTATTTCTTCTTCGGACTGAATGCGTGGCTGCAGGCGCGAGAGCACGGTCACCGTCTCGCGCTTGATGCGCTCAAGCATCGCGAAGAACATTTCAAAGGCTTCGCGCTTGTACTCCTGCTTCGGGTTCTTCTGCGCGTAGCCTCGCAGATGAATACCCTGCCGCAGGTAATCCATGGCAGCGAGATGCTCCTTCCAGAGCGTATCGAGGCGATCAAGCATGACGGCCTTTTCCAGATGCCGCATCGGCGCTGCGCCGACAATGGCTTCCTTCGCCGCAATGCCTTCCTTGACGGCATCGAGAATCTGCTTGCGCAGACCCTCCTCGTGCAGCTTGCTGTCGTCGTCAAGCCTTTGCGCCACATCGAACTGGATCGCGAATTCCTTTTCCAGAGTGCGCGTCAGTCCATCGATATCCCACTGCTCCACCATCGACTGCGGCGGAATGTGCTCGTCGATGACCGCATCGACCACGTCTGCACGAATCGCTTCGATCGTCTCGGAGATATCATCGCTTTCCATGACCTCGTCGCGCTGTTCGTAGATCACGCGGCGCTGGTCGTTGGCGACATCGTCGTATTCGAGGAGATTCTTGCGGATATCGAAATTGTGCGACTCCACGCGCCGCTGCGCGTCCTCGATGCGCTTGGTGACCCAGCGATGCTCGATCACCTCGTCTTCCTTCATGCCCAGCTTTTCCATCAGTCCTTTCATGCGCTCGCCACCGAAGATGCGCATGAGACTGTCGTCCATGGAAAGATAGAAGCGGCTTGAACCAGGATCGCCCTGGCGGCCAGCACGTCCGCGCAACTGGTTGTCGATGCGCCGCGATTCATGCCGTTCCGTGCCGATGATATGAAGCCCGCCCGCTTCGAGTACCGTGCGGTGCCAATCCTCCCAGTCCTTGCGCGCGCGCTCGCGTGCCGCCGTGTCCTCGGGGTCAATTCCGGCAAGCTCGGATTCAAGGTTGCCGCCAAGCACGATGTCCGTGCCGCGACCAGCCATGTTGGTGGCGATCGTCACCGCACCGGGACGGCCGGCCTGTGCGACGATCTCGGCCTCGCGCGCATGCTGCTTCGCGTTCAACACTTCGTGCCCGATACCTTCCTTCTGCAGGAGGCCGGACAGCATCTCCGAGATCTCGATGGATGTCGTGCCGACAAGCACAGGCTGGCGCCGCGCACTGCAATCCCTGATGTCGTCGATGATCGCCTTGAACTTGGCCTTCGCATCGAGAAACACCTGGTCGGCGTGATCCTTGCGCGCCATCGGCTTGTTGGTCGGAATCACGACGACTTCCAGGCCGTAGATCTGCTGGAATTCGAACGCCTCGGTATCCGCTGTGCCCGTCATGCCGGAGAGCTTGTCGTACATGCGGAAATAGTTCTGGAACGTGATCGATGCCAGCGTCTGGTTTTCCGCCTGGATCGTCACGCCTTCCTTCGCTTCCATCGCCTGGTGCAATCCGTCCGACCAGCGCCGGCCAGGCATGGTGCGACCGGTGAATTCGTCGACGATGACCACCTGCCCGTCCTTGACGATGTAATCGACATCGCGGCGGTAGATGGCGCGGGCGCGCAGCGCGGCATCGACGTGATGCATCAGGTTGATGTGCTGCGCGTCGTAAAGGCTTTCGCCCTCCGGCAGGATGCCTGACGCATTCAACAGGTCCTCGATGCGTTCATGACCCTGCTCGGTCAGATAGGCGCGCTTGGTCTTCTCGTCGATCGTGTAATCGCCGGTTTCGCCCTCATCCTCCGAACGCTGCAGCTTCGGCACGAGCGCATCGATCTGCGTGTAAAGCTCGGTCGAATCTTCAAGCGGGCCAGAAATGATCAGCGGGGTGCGCGCTTCGTCGATCAGGATCGAATCCACCTCGTCCACGATCGCGTAATGCAGTCCGCGCTGCGCTCTCTGGCCGACCTGGAATGCCATGTTGTCGCGCAGGTAATCGAAACCGAGTTCGTTGTTCGTGCTGTAGGTGATGTCCGCGGCGTACGCCTTGCGCTTTTCTTCGGGCGACTGCCCGGACTTGATCACGCCAACTTCAAGGCCAAGCGCTTCATAGACCGGACGCATCCAGTTCGCGTCGCGTTCGGCGAGGTATTCGTTGACAGTGACAACGTGCACGCCCTTGCCGGGCAGCGCATTCAGGTAGGCGGCAAGCGTAGCGACCAGCGTCTTGCCTTCGCCGGTCTTCATTTCCGAAATCCTGCCGGAATGCAGCGTGATGCCGCCGATGAGCTGCACATCGAAGTGGCGCATGCCGAGCGCGCGTCGCGCCGCTTCACGCGCAGCAGCGAAGGCTTCCGGCAACAGCGCATCAAGCGTTTCCCCGCTCGCAAGGCGTTCGCGGAACTCCGCCGTCTTGCCGCGCAGCTCGTCGTCGGACAGCGCCTCGAACGCTGGCTCCAGCGCGTTCACGGCTGCAACCTGGCGCGCCATTGTGCGAAGCAGCCGCTCGTTGCGGCTGCCGAAGATCTTGCTGAATACTTTGCCAATCATTGCTGTGTTATCCGTGAAGCGTTCAACAGCCTCCTCCGCAGCAAGGCCAGACGGCAGCCACAGGAAGCGGTGCAAGGGACCGGTTTTTACGGCAGGACGCGCGGCACGTCAATTCGGATCGTGCACGGCGTGGCGAGCTTATTCCCGAATGTACTGCAAGGGGTTGACCACCTTGCCGTTCTGCAGGACTTCGAAGTGCACGTGCGGTCCAGTGGAACGGCCGCTGGAACCCATGTACGCGATTACCTGGCCTTTCTTGATCACGTCGCCGACGGATACGAGGATTTCCTTGTTGTGCGCATAGCGTGTAACGAAGCCGTTGCCGTGATTGATCTCGACCATGTTTCCATAGCCGTAGCGCGAACCGGAGTACGTAACGACACCTGCACCCACGGCGACGATATCGGCGCCCATCGTGCCGGCGAAATCAAGCCCGTAGTGCCGGGCACGCTTGCCGGTGAACGGATCGGTTCGAACGCCGAAGTACGATGACAGCCAGCCTTTCGTTATCGGCCGTCCCGCCGGCATGACCTGATCCTGCAGGTTGCGGTTCATGAGCAGGTTTTCAAGTACGGTCAACTGCTTCTCGCGGTCATCGAGTTGTGCAGCAAGACCATCGAGCGCGTTCACCAGTTCAGGCAACGATTCGCTGTCCGCTTCGGTCGCCGCGACTTCGGGTCCGCCTTGCGCCGGCGATTCGTCGAAATTGAATTCACCTTCCTCGAGACCGGCCATGCGGGTAAGGCGATCGCCCAGCGCGTCGAGGCGAATGATGTGCGCGTTGAGCTGACCGAGACGCACGGAAAACGCATTCAGGTTTTCGCGCGCTTCCTCGCGCATCTGGCGAACAGCGTTTTGCTGTTCATCGATTTCAGCATGGAAGGACCGGATTTCCGCGAGCGGCTGGTCCGCGAGCCGTTGTTCGGCGAGCTCGTAACCGAGCAGTCCACTGCCACCGACGATCAGCGTGCCGAGCAAGAGCGCGATGGCGAAGCCCGGCATCGTTGCCAGGTTGACGCGCCTCGACTGCCCCTTTTTCCCGAGGATTATGATATTCATGTGTCGCTATTCCGCTTCCCGTCGGGTTCGTGCCGGATGAAATTTCTCAACCAGTTCATACACAAGAACGATCCCCTCGATCGCCTGCGCGCAAACACTGCACGGCTCGCAGCACTCACTCGTCGCATCCGCGCCACGCTCCCCGAGGATGCGCGCGCCCACATCGTGGGCTGCGCGCCTCGACCGGGTACGGTCGTTGTCCTCGTCGACAGTGCGGCATGGGCCGCCCAGCTCCGCTATCTGCAGAAGGACGTCCTGTCCGCCTGCCACCAGGAGTTCGGTGATCGCATCCAGCAAGTCCGGTTCAAGGTCCTGCCCCCGGAATCACCTGCTGGAAACCACCCACACCCCGAGCTGACCGACACTGCCCGCGAAATCCTGCGGGGTACCGCCAACGGTATTGCCGATGACGCTCTCGCCGCCGCACTGCGGCGGCTGTCCGGAGATCAGGACGCGGACTGAATCGCGTGAACCGGCGCCATGTATGAAATCGGCGCTGTTTCCTCGTCCTCGAACGTGACCATTTCCCAGGCTTCGCGATCCGCGAGCAGCGCGCGCAGCAGCGCGTTGTTCAGGGCGTGCCCGGACTTGAAACCACTGAACGCACCGATAAGCGAATGACCCAACAGGTACAGGTCGCCGATGGCATCCAGCACCTTGTGCTTGACGAACTCATCCTCGTAGCGAAGGCCGTCTTCGTTCACGATGCGATAGTCGTCGACAACGATCGCGTTATCGAGCGAACCGCCGCGCGCCAGGTTGCGTTCACGGAGCATTTCGTAGTCGCGCATGAAACCAAACGTGCGGGCGCGGCTGACTTCCTTCACGAACGAAGTCGTAGAAAAGTCCACCGACGCCTGCTGCGTGTGCTTCTTGAATACCGGGTGATCGAATTCGATTTCGAAGGAAACCTTGAAGCCTTCGAAGGGCTCGAAGCGCGCCCACTTGTCCGTCTGCTCGATGAACAGCGGCTTCTTGATGCGAATGAATCGCTTGGCCGCGTTCTGCTCGGCGATGCCCGCCGACTGCAGCAGGAATACGAACGGACCTGCGCTGCCGTCCATGATCGGAACTTCCGGCGCGCTGAGATCCACGTATGCGTTGTCGATGCCGAGTCCGGCGAATGCGGAAAGCAGATGCTCCACCGTCGCGACGCGAACGCCGTGCTCGATCAGCGTCGTCGACAACGCGGTGTCGCCGACATTTTCCGCCGTCGCACGAATCTCGACCGGCTGCTCGAGATCAATGCGTCGAAATACGATACCGGTATCGACGGCTGCGGGGCGCAGCGTCATATACACCTTTTCACCGGTATGCAGACCCACGCCCGTCGCGCGAATCACGTTCTTCAAAGTGCGTTGTCTGACCATTCTTTGTTCTTGCTCGCTGAAATCGTGCCAGTGCAACTCATGCGTTCAATCCGATCCCGCGTTGACTGACTTCAATACTCCGGTGCAGGCCCCGCATCGGGAAATTCGTGACGGCAGAACGCCGGACAGGAAGTTTCCTGCCCGGAGGCGGCCGCAGAGGCGCGACAGTACCACAAACGTCAAAACCGCAACAAGTTCCTGATTCGATGGGGAATTACCCCTCTTCGTCAAACCCGTTCCTCCGTCGCGGCTCGCCGCTTTTCTCGCGGCGCATCAATCCGCCTGGCGACGGAGGAACGCCGGAATATCCAGGTAATCCTCATCCGTGTTGCCAGGTGTGTACGCCTCCCCGACCGCACGCTTGCGAATCACGGTCGGCTTGTCCAGCTCCGCGTAGTCCACATCGCTCGACGGCTTCTTCACGACTTTCATGGTCGGTGCCTCCACGCTCGGGCGCGCGCTCGCTGGTGCCCGGCCGCCAAGACCCGTTGCTACCACCGTTACCCGCATTTCGCCCTGCATTTCGGGGTCTATCACGGTTCCGATCACCACTGTCGCGTCGTCCGACGCGAATTCCTTGACCGTGTTTCCCACTTCCTGGAACTCACCGATCGCCATGTCCATGCCAGCAGTTACATTTACCAGAATACCCTTGGCACCGGAGATGTTGACGTCCTCAAGCAGCGGGCTTGCGACCGCCATTTCCGCCGCTTCGCGGGCGCGATCCGGCCCTGCCGCAACACCTGATCCCATCATCGCCATACCCATCTCCGACATGACGGTGCGCACGTCGGCGAAGTCGACGTTGATCAGGCCGGGCCGGGTGATCAGTTCGGCAATGCCCTGTACGGCGCCGAAGAGCACGTCGTTCGCGGATTTGAATGCATCCAGCAGCGTCGTGCCGCCGCCAAGCACGCTGAGGAGCTTTTCGTTCGGGATGGTGATCAGCGAGTCGCAGTAGCGGCCAAGCTCGTCAAGACCCTGCTGCGCGGCGCGCATGCGCTTGTTGCCCTCGAAGGGGAACGGCTTGGTGACGACGGCAACGGTGAGGATGCCAAGTTCCTTGGCCACCTGCGCGACGACCGGTGCTGCACCGGTGCCGGTTCCGCCGCCCATGCCCGCGGTGATGAACAGCATGTCGCTGCCCTCGATCACTTCCTGGATGCGGTCACGATCCTCCATCGCGGCCTGGCGTCCGACGTCAGGGTTGGCGCCTGCGCCAAGACCCTTGGTAATGCCGCAACCGATCTGCAGCGCCGTCTTTGCACGCGTGTTCTTCAGCGCCTGCGCATCGGTGTTCGCGCAGATGAAATCCACGCCCTCGATGCCGG
>CAZRFE010000009.1:3426-52359 GCA_964599565.1 uncultured Gammaproteobacteria bacterium | reverse complement strand
CACCACCGCGGCCTCGTCACGCGCGGCATGCAGCACGGCTTCGAAATCCATCGTTTCCGAGGCGTGCAGCTGCATGTCGAACAGCGCGAATTCGAGCTGGCGCGCAAGGAACATGCCGGCGTGGAAGTTGCGGCTCGCCAGCATCTTTTCATGCAGTGCATCCGGCAACGGCTCGCCGGTTTCATGATGGCCGGAGATGAGGTCCAGCGCTTCGCGATCCCAGGTGAAGTTTTCGTGGAACTGGCTCGGCAATTCGACGGCATCCCACTCGACGCCGTTGATGCCCGCGGCCGACGGATAGTCGACGCGCGTCGAGAGGTGATGCAGGCAGTGGCCGAACTCGTGGAACAGTGTCTGCACGTCGTCGTGCGTCAGCAGCGCGGGCCTGTCGCCGGAGGGTGCACCGAAGTTGCAGCACAGGTGCGCGACCGGCGTCTGCACGCGACCGTCGCGCCGAAACCGGTTCAGCGCTTCATCCATCCACGCGCCGCCGCGCTTCTGCGGGCGCGCATAGAGGTCCATGTAAAGCTGTCCGCGCAGTTCGCCTTCCGAGTCGCGGATCTCGAAGAAGCGCACCGACGGATGCCACGCGGACGCCACGCCGGTTTCGCGCACGGTGAAGCCATAGAGTCTTTCGACGATCGCGAACAGGCCGTCGAGCGCCTTCGGCAACGGAAAGTACGGGCGCAGTTCTTCCTGGCTGATGTCGTAGCGCGCCTTGCGCAGTTTCTCGGACGCCCACGCCACATCCCACGCAGCGAGTTCCGCGATGCCGAGTTCCTCGCGCGCGAACGCGCGCAGTTCCTCGAACTCGCGCGCAGCAGCCGGGCGCACGCGCGCAATAAGTCCGCGCAGGAATTCGAGCACGTCGGCGGGGCTGTCCGCCATCTTCGTTGCGAGCGATACGTCGGCGAAACTTTCAAGGCCGAGCAGGCGCGCTTCCTCCGCGCGCAGCGACAGGATGCGGCGCATGTTCGCGGTGTTGTCGAACGTTCCGGCGCTCGGTCCCTGGTCGGATGCGCGCGTGACCCACGCGGCATACATCTCGCGGCGCAGTTCGCGGTCGTCGGCATGCACGACGATCGCCTGGTAACCCGGGTGATCGAGCGAAAACCACCAGCCTTCGCCGCCCGATTCCGAGGCGCAGTTGCGCGCGCGCTCGATGGCGTCCGCCGGAATGCCGCCGAGCCGTTCGCTGGCGTCGACCTTCAGGTGCCAGGCAGCCGCAGCATCGATGAGGTTCTCCTCGAATTTCGCCTGCAGCTGCGAAAGTTCCTGCTGGATCGCCTTGAACCGCGATTTTTCCTCATCGGGAAGGTCGACGCCGCCGAGACGGAAATCGCGAATCTCGTCATCGAGAATCCGACGCTGCGTGGCGTCCAGGTTCTCCGCTGCCGCGTTGGCGCGCACTTCGCGGTACGCGTCGAACAGCGCGCGGTTGTGGCTGAGCTCCGTGCCGTACTCCGAGAGTTTCGGCAGGCACGCGTTGTACGCGGCGCGCAGCGCCGGGGAATTGGCGACGGAATTGAGATGGCTCACGGGCGACCACGCGCGCGCGAGACGGTCCTCGATCACTTCGAGCGGTTCGACGAGATTCTTCCACGTGAACGGTCGCGGCTGTTCGAGCAGCCGCGCGATGACGGCGCGATTCTCGGCCAGTATGTGGTCGACCGCGGGCTCGACATGTTCGGGATGGATCGCGGCAAAGTCGGGAAGGCCGTCAGCCTCGAGCAGAGGATTGTGCATGCATGAGTCCGGAGTCAGTCGTGCGGGAGGCCGATGAGTCTAGCACGCCGCATTCCTGCCTTCAGGCGGCAACCCGCACGCCGACGGCGAACACCGCAGCGATGCCGGCGAGAAAGAACAGCAGCAGTCCGCCGATGGCGAACCGGCGGAAGCGTGCGGTCAGCTGCGTTTCCGGCAGGACGGAAAGAATGAACGGCCGCCCGTCAGGCGGACGCAACATAAGATGAATGCCGGCATCAAGCGCGAGGCTGCGCACGCGCGAGGACACTTCTTCCTCCGCTGCGCCGCGCGCACGCTCCCATTCGGCCATGTCGATTGCGCCGTTCCGGTCGGTATCAAAACGTTCCATCAGCGCCGCGCTGTCGCGCTTCCAGTCCGCCAGCACGGCGGCGGTTTCGCGCGCGACGCTCAAGGGCTGGTGGTGCGCGGAACGCGTCTCGAAGAAACCGATGGCATACAGCACGTCATCTTCATGCATGCGCCGCTCCGTGTAGCGATAGCGGCCGCCGAAAATGCCTCCGCCATGCGGCGGACCCTTCGGCCAGTGCGAACTGCCGTACCACGTGTCGTTGCACGATGGCGTGACTTCGGCGCCGTCGGGATCGATGACGGCGTCGCCCGTGTCATCGCGGACCAGGAACAGCGCTTCGCTCGTCGCCTTGTCGATCGTCACCCAGCGCGTGCGCCGCCGGCCGCGCGAATACGTCGTGTGCTTTTCCTCGATGCAGTACTCCCACCACGTGCACAGCCGTCCGGTGAGCGGCGCGCGGATCGGCTCACCGCGCATCATCTTCTGGATGCCGACCAGCTCGACGTAGCCCTGCGCGGCCGAACGGCATTTCGAGGTTGGCGTGTCCTCGATCAGCCGCGCGCGCTTCATCGAACGGAACCACAGCCACAGGCCGAACAGGCAGGCGCCGACGATGACGGCGGCAATGAGCCAGAACTCATCGTCCGGCATGACGCGGATCTGCTGTACCAGTTCGTTCATTTCAGCCGATGCAGAAAAGACAGCGCGAAATCAAGCGTGCGCGGAGGAACCGTGCAGTCAACCGAACAGCGCCTTCATGTCCACGTCCTGCTTTTCTGCTTCGCTGAACTCGAGAAGATCCGCGGACTTGAAGCCGAGGTTGCGCGCGACGATGACGTCGGGGAACTGTTCGATGCGCACGTTCAGGTTGTTGACGGATTCGTTGTAGAACTCGCGGCGATCCGCGATGGCGTTCTCGAGCCCGGAGATGCGCGCCTGCAGGTGCTGGAAGGAGTCGTTCGCCTTCAGGTCCGGGTAGTTTTCCGCGACGGCGAACAGGTTGCCAAGGCCGAGGCGCAGCTGCTGCTCCGCGGGACCGAGCGCCTTCACGTCACCCTGCTCGCGCGCGGCGAACACGGCGGCGCGCGCCTGCATCACCTTCTCCAGCGTCTGCTGCTCGTAGCCCATGTACTGCTTGCAGGTTTCGACGAGCTTCGGCAGTTCGTCGTGCCGCTGCTTCAGCAGCACGTCGATGTTCGCCCAGGCCTTCGCGACGTTATGTTTCAGCTGGACAAGATTGTTGTAGATCGTGATGAAGTAGATGGCCGCGACCAGGACCACGCCCAGCACGATGAAACCGGTGATGCTCATTTCAGCCCCCTGAATTGTCATGCCCCGACGGTTTACTATACCCGAAGCGTCTTCGCGCCATGCATCGGCAACACCGGCAGGAACGGCAATGACACAGCAGTACGATCTCATCGTCATTGGTGCGGGCAGCGGCGGGCTCGCCGCCGCGCAGCGTGCCGCGGAGTACGGCGCGCGCGTTGCGATCATCGAACGCGGCCGCCTCGGCGGCACCTGCGTGAATGTCGGTTGCGTGCCGAAGAAGGTGATGTGGCACGCCGCTGAACTCATGCACGGCGTCAACGACGCGGCGGGTTATGGATTCGATGTGGCGCTGCACGGTCACGACTGGGCGCGGCTGAAGACCGCGCGCGATGCCTACATCGAGCGGCTGAACGGCATCTACGCGCGCAACCTCGAACGCCGCGACGTGACGCTTGTGCAGGGCATGGCGCACATCGCCGGTGGCAACAGCGTTGATGTGAACGGCGAACGGTACACGGCCGACAGGATCGTGATCGCCACGGGCGGGCGTCCTTCGGTGCCGGATGTTCCGGGCGCGGAACTCGGCATGACATCCGACGGTTTCTTTGAACTCGACCGGTGCCCGGAGCGCATCGCGGTGATCGGCGCCGGTTACATCGCGGTCGAGCTTGCCGGCGTGCTGAAGGCGCTGGGCGCGCAGGTGACGCTGGTGGTGCGCCAGGACGGCGTGCTGCGCCGTTTCGATGCGATGCTGCGCGAAGTTCTGCAGGAATCGCTGGATGCCGACGGCATCCATCTGCTTACACACTGCACGATCCGCGACGTGCGCCGCGAAAGCGACGGCACGCTGACCATTGTCGCCGCCAACGGCACCACGCACGGCGGATTCAATGCCTTGCTGTGGGCGACAGGACGCGAGCCCAACGTGCAGGATCTCGGTCTCGAGAATGCGGGCGTCGAGCTGACGGCGCGCGGACATGTGCGCGTCGATGCGTACCAGCAGACGTCTGTCGACAACGTGTTCGCCATTGGCGATGTCACCGGCCAGGTCGAACTTACGCCCGTCGCGATTGCCGCGGGACGCCGGCTCTCCGATCGCCTGTACGGCGGCATGAAGGACCGGAAGCTCGACTACGAGAACGTTCCGACCGTGGTGTTCAGCCATCCGCCGATCGGCACGGTCGGTCTGTCCGAGCAGGCGGCGCGCGAGCGCTTCGGCGACGACGTGAAGGTGTATTCCGCGGCGTTCACGCCGATGTACCACGCGCTGACCGAGCGCAAGCGCAGGTCCGGCGTGAAGCTCGTGTGCACCGGCGCGGATGAACGCATCGTCGGCCTGCATGCCATCGGGCCGGGTGCGGACGAGATGCTGCAGGGATTCGCGGTTGCACTGAAGATGGGCGCGACGAAGCGGGATTTCGACGAGACCGTCGCGATTCATCCGACGGGTGCGGAAGAACTCGTCACATTGCGCTGACACGGTGCGCATGATGCTCATGCGCGAAAATCATTCAACGGAGCACTTCAATGTCGATGCGACAGTTCCAGGGTCATCTGCCGAAGACCGGCAAGCGCGTGTACATCGACAGCACGGCGGTTGTCGTTGGTCGCGTGACGCTTGCCGATGACGTATCGGTCTGGCCGCACGTTGCGGCACGCGGCGATGTGAATTTCATCGAGATCGGTGCGCGCACGAACATCCAGGACAACTCCGTCCTGCATGTCACGCATGACGGACCGTACACGCCGGACAATGGCATTCCACTCATCATCGGCGAGGACGTGACGGTCGGGCACCGTTGCATCCTGCATGCATGCACGATCGGCAACCGCGTGCTTGTCGGCATGGGCGCGATCCTGATGGATGGCGTGATCGTGGACGATGACGTACTGATCGGCGCGGGTACGCTGGTGCCGCCGGGAAAGCGTCTTGAGCGCGGCTGGCTGTATCGCGGCAACCCGATGGAAAAGGCGCGGCCGCTGACCTCGGAAGAAATCGACATGCTGAAATATTCCGCCGGACATTACGTGCGGCTGAAGGATCACTATCTCGCGGCGGGACTGCAGGACTGATCGCGAGACACTTTCACGTCGTCTTCAGGAGGGATGACGTTTCCGGCCGCACGCCGTGCCAGATGAAGAACGATTCCGCCGCCTGTTCAACCAGCATTCCCCAGCCATCCACTGCGCACGCCGCGCCATGTTCCATCGCAAAGCGCACGAACGCGGTCGGCGTTTCGGCGTACATCATGTCGTACGCAAACGTTTCCGTGCCGATGATGCCGGGCGCAACGTCCGGCACTTCACCCTGCAGGCTTGCGGATGTCGCATTGATGATCACGTCGAACGGACCGTGCGCGGCGGCGAGCGACATGCCTTTCACATTGCCGGTTTCCGCGAGCAGTTGCGCGAGCAGCAGTGCGTTGCCGGGATGCCGGTTCGCGATCACGAGTTCCGCCGGTCCTTCATCCAGCAGCGATCCCGCCGCGCTGCGCGCCGCACCGCCCGCGCCAAGCAGCAGCACGCGGCGCGCTTCGATGTTCACGCCGTGATTCACGACGATATCGTGAACCAGGCCCGTGCCGTCGGTGTTGTCGCCGAACAGGCTGCCGTCTTCCAGCAGCGCGAGCGTGTTCACCGCGCCGGCGCGCCATGCGTCGGAGGAAACGTGATCCGCGAGTTCGAAGGCGGCGAGCTTGTGCGGGAGCGTGACGTTGCAGCCCTTGCCGCCCGCATTGAAGAACGCGCGCAGCGCGTCTTCGAATGCGCCGGCCGCCACGTCGATCAGTTCGTACTGCACGTCACGCCCGGTCTGTGCTGCAAAAGCCCGGTGAACATCCGGCGAGCGCGAATGGCTCACCGGATGCCCGAACAGCGCATAGCGCTCAGATCCAGCCAAGCGCGCCCCGCAGGCCGAAGAAGAAGATGACGGCGAGCACCGCGCCGGCCGGCACGGTGACGAGCCACGACAGGAAGATGTCGCGCACCACGGCAAGATTGATGGCCGCGATACCGCGCGCGATGCCGACGCCGAGAATGGCGCCGACGAGTGTATGCGTGGTGGAGACAGGCATGCCGGTGCCCGAGGCAACAACAATGGTGGTCGCCGCGGCAAGCTCCGCGGCGAAACCGCGGCTCGGCGTGAGATGCGTGATGCCTTCGCCGACGGTTTCCATCACGTGACGGCCGAATGTCGCGAGACCGACAACGATGCCGATGCCGCCAAGCAGCAGCACCCAGGCTGCGAGCGGCGAGTTCTGCCCCACTTCGCCGGTGGACGCGACGCTGATCACGGCGGCGACGGGACCGACGGCGTTTGCAACATCGTTCGAGCCGTGCGCGAACGCCATGGTGCAGGCCGTGACCACCATCAGCACCGCGAACACCTTCTCGACGGTTGCGAAGTGGAACGCGCGTTCGGCATCCGGATCGACCTTGATGCGGCTGATGAAGAACTTGCCGATCAGGGCGATGATCACGCCGATCACCGCCGCGAGCAGGTAGCCCTCGCCCATGCTCAGATCGATGCCCACGTACTTCAATCCCTTGAACAGCGTCACCAGCGTGATGGTGAAACCGGCGAAGAACATGTACACCGGCACCCAGCGGCGTGCGTGCAGCAGCGGATCGCTGCGCTCCAGCACGAGTTTCTGCACGCTGGTGAAGATCAGGAACGCGATGGTGCCGGCAACCAGCGGCGAGATCACCCAGCTTGTCACGATGCCGCCGACCTTGCCCCACTGGACGGCATCCGTGCCGATGCCCACGGCAGCGAAACCGACGATGGCGCCGACGATGGAATGTGTCGTCGAGACCGGCCAGCCCTTTCTCGATGCGATCAGAAGCCAGGTGCCGGCAGCGAGCAGCGAGGCGAGCATGCCGAAGATCAGCAGTTGCGGTTCGCCGGCGATCGCTTCCGGCCGCACGATGCCCTTGCGGATGGTCGCGGTCACCGCGCCGCCCGCGAGCACCGCACCCGAGAATTCGAAGACGGCGGCGACGATCAACGCCTTCTTCATTGTCAGCACGCGCGAGCCGACGGAGGTTGCCATCGCGTTCGCCACATCGTTCGCGCCGATGCCCCAGGCCATGAACAGTCCAAAGATCGCGGCCAGCGCGATATAGATCGTTGCGTATTCCATGCGGATTCCCCGGACCGGTCAGCGGGCGAGCATCAGGTGCAGGCGTGCACCGATGCGTTGCGCGTCATCGGCGATGTCGCCGACCCATTCAATGATGTTGTAGAGAAACATCGCGTCGATAGGCGGCATGTTCTTCTCTATCTGGAACAGGCGCGCGCGGATGTCGATCTGCATGCGGTCGGTGTCCTTCTCGATGCGGTCCAGTTCCTTGATCATGGAATGCACGGCATCGGCCTCCGGTCCGCGGAAGCCGGTCTCGAACAGTTCGTCGAGTTCCTCGACGGACTTCGCTGCCTGTGCCGCGGCATCGATCGTGCGCTTCACGAACGCGAGGAACGCATCACCGATCTCCGCCGGGATCTGCATGCGCCGTCCGGTCATCAGTCCCGTGATGTCCTTCGCCTTGTTCGCGACCTTGTCCTGCACGGTGACGAGATCGAGGATGTCCGCGCGCGCGACCGGCATGAACAGCGTGTTCGGCAGGTGCAGGCGGATGTCGGTCTTCATCGCATCCGCTTCGTTCTCAAGGCGCGAAACGTTCTCGCGTGTCTTCGATGCACGCTCCCAGTCGTTCGCGATGGCGCTTTCAAAGAAGTCGACCAGCTCGCTCACGCAGGCATAGACCTTTGCCATGTGTTGTTGAAGAGGACGTGCCGGCGACCGGCCGAAAACGCCGGACAGGAAGGTCTTGGTTGCCATGGATGACTCGCTTCGATGTGGAGTGAGGTGCGGATTGTAGCAATCCGGCGGCCGTCTGTTCCGGCCGCGGGATGTGGCCGTCAGTCGTCCAGCCAGGCGGCCGCGCGCGGCGCGAAATACGTGAGGATCCCGTCGGCCCCGGCGCGCTTGATGGAGAGCAGCGATTCCATGATGACGGCGCGTTCGTCGAGCCAGCCGTTCTGCGCTGCGGCCATCAGCATCGCGTACTCGCCGGACACCTGGTACACGAACGTCGGCACGCCGAATGCATCCTTCACGCGGCGCACGATGTCGAGGTACGGAAGGCCGGGCTTGATCATCACCATGTCCGCACCTTCCGCGAGATCCGCGGCGACTTCGTGCAACGCTTCGTCGGAGTTCGCGACATCCATCTGGTAGGTGTACTTGTTGCCGGTGCCGAGATTGCCGCTGGACCCGACCGCATCGCGGAACGGCCCGTAGAAGCTGGAAGCATACTTCGCGGAATAGGCGAGGATGCGCGTGTGAATCTGGTCGCGCGATTCCAGCGCGTCGCGGATCGCGCCGATGCGCCCGTCCATCATGTCCGAGGGCGCGACGATGTCGGCGCCGGCTTCCGCGTGCGAGAGCGCCTGCTTCACCAGCGCATCAACCGTCTCGTCGTTCATCACGTAGCCGCTCGCATCGAGCAAGCCGTCCTGGCCGTGCACGGTGTACGGGTCGAGCGCCACGTCGGTGATCACGCCGAGTTCGGGGAATTCATCCTTGAGCGTGCGCACCGTGCGCTGCACGAGACCGTCCTCGTTCCACGCTTCCGCCGCGTCTTCGGTCTTTGCATCGGCGTCCACGACCGGGAACAGCGCGATCGCCGGCACGCGCAGGCGCACGAGCTGCTCCGCTTCGCGCAGCAGATGATCAAGGCCAAGGCGTTCGACACCGGGCATCGATGCGACAGGCTCGCGGCCGCGGTCATCTTCCAGCACGAAGACCGGCCAGATCAGGTCGTCGACGGTGAGCCGCGTCTCGCGCATCAGCCGGCGCGAAAAGTCGTCGCGGCGCATGCGGCGCGGTCGTGAGCGGGGAAATTCGCGGTCGGACGCCATGACGGGCTCCCGGGAGGAAACGAGGTGCAAAGGGTAGCGGAAACCGCGCGCCGCTCCAATGAACGCGCACTATACTTCGGGTTCCCTTCCTGCCACCGCGGGCGCGAATGAAATGAAATCCACGCGCGCGGGTCTCTAACCCTCATGAACGCCAGACAGCACCGCTTCGAAGCGCTGGTCAACGCTTTCCACGCCGACCTTTACCGGTACGCCGCGTGGCTTTGCCGCGACCGCGACCTCGCCGCGGATCTCGTGCAGGAAACGCTGCTGCGCGCGTGGAAGGCGCTCGACGGGCTGCGCGAGGAGGCAGCCGCGAAGGGTTGGCTCATCACCATATTGCGCCGCGAACTCGCCAGGCATTACGAGCGCACGCGGCGCACGGACGTCGACCTCGAACACGTGGCGATCGCGGACGGGCGTCCCGGCCCCGAGGAGGACGCGGACCTTGCCGTGATCCGCGGTCATATCGCCGCGCTCGACGAGGAATACCGCGAGCCGCTGATCATGCAGGTGCTGCTCGGTTTCTCGGTCGAGGAAATCGCAGCGGCGATGGAAATGAAACAGGCCACGGTGCTGACGCGGCTGTTTCGCGCGCGCCGGAAGCTGGCGGCCGTGCTTGAGGGCGACCGTGAGCGGGAGGTGGCGGGATGAAACCGGATTGCTTCGAGTTCCGCCGGATCGTCGGCGCCGTACCTGACAGCCGCGATGCGGGGATTGCTGCGCATCGCCTGGAATGTCGCGCGTGCGCAGCGTTCGCGGCATCACAGTACGCGCTGGACCGGCGTCTTGAAGCGGCGCTGCGCGTCCCCGTGCCGGACGATCTCAAGGCGCGCGTCATCTTCAACCAGAGCGGACGCTGGATGCGCGCGCGGCCGCGCCCGTGGCTGGCGATCGCTGCGAGCCTGCTCCTTGCCGCGGGTCTTGGCTTCGGCCTCACGCAGTTCATCACCGGCGACGCGCTGTCCGCGGAGGTGGTTGCGCACATCGAGCACGAACTCGACCTCCTGGCGCCCACGACGCGGACGGCCGAACCGGTTCGCGTCAGCGCCGTGCTCGATCGCGGCGGCGTCATGCTCAAGCAGCCGCTCGACAACGTGACGCACGCCGGGCTCTGCCCGTTCCGCGGGCGGCTCGTACCGCACCTCGTGATGCATGTCGATGGCGAGCCGGTCAGCGTGCTGCTGCTGAAGGACGAACCTGTCGATGCCGAGAAGGAATTCGATGAGGACGGTTACCGCGGCGTGATCGTGCCGCGTGCGGGCGGCAGCATCGCGATCGTCGGCGCGCGTCCTGATCTGCTGCAGCCTGTTCAAAACCAGCTCGAAGCGGCGGTACGCTGGCGAACATGACGGCGCAACCCGATCCGCGACCTTGCCGATGCGGGGAAGGTCGCAAGAAGAGGTTCCCGGCGACGGGAAACAATGACAACAAGAGGGGCCAGTCCCTGCAGGAGTGACAACAATGAGCAAGAACAACATGAAACCGATCGCGCTCGCGATCTCCGCAGCGTTCGCCACCAGCCTTGCGAGCGGCATCGCCAGTGCCGATGCCTCGCCGTTCAGCATGACCAGTCTCGTCACCGGCTACATGGCCGACGCCGGCGATGCCGCGAAGAAGGGCGAAGAAGGCAAATGCGGTGAAGGCAAGTGCGGCGAGAAGAAAGGCGAGGAAGGCAAGTGCGGCGAGGGAAAATGCGGCGAGAAGAAGGGTGAAGAAGGCAAGTGTGGCGAAGGCAAGTGCGGTGAGCACAAGGACAAGGGCGCCGAAGGTTCATGCGGCGAACACAAGGACAAGGGTGAAGAAGGCAAGTGCGGCGGCGCTGCCTGACGGTACCTTCATCGAACGAAAACCCCGGCAATCGCCGGGGTTTTTTTCATGCGGCCGCGTTGTCTGCACGCTCCGCACCGAGACTCGCACGCAGGCCGGCAAGGCATTCGCCGACGCGCGTGAGGAATTCGAAACGGTTGAGTTCGATGAAGCTGTTGCGCCACGCCATCACGTGCGGGTCGCGCACGGCGTCGAGCGCGGTGTTGCTGATCACGATCGCCGCACACTGCGTCGACGCATAGACGCGCGGCCAGCGCGTGTCGCCGTTGTCCGTCATGCGCGCGGCAAGAAAATGATAGTTCGCCAGTGCGCGCTCGACGTCGTAGTTGATGATCCAGGCGGGTGCCGGATGTTCGCCCTGCCGTTGTTCGTAGAAGCCTTTCATCTGCCGTTCCCGTTTTGACCTTCGAGAACAGTGCGTGCGCAAACGGATCGCATTCAGGCTCTTTGTCGCGTGCGCATCCCACATCCGGCAATCGGATCACGGGTTTCTCGGTGACGTTGAATCAGGCGGATGCGTCGCGTTCGAGCGGACGGTTGCCGTCGGAAGTATTCGCATCGACGCGGAATGTCACGTCGCGCAGTTCGCATTCGAGAATCGCACGGTGCAGCATCGCAACGGCGGCAGTGCGCGGAAAGCTGCGCCGCCATGCGAGCACGATCGTGCGTGTCGGCGTGCGGCCGGCAAACGGAACTTCGACCAGCAGGTCGCCGCGTGCACCGGCGTGATGATCAAGCGAGGTGGCGGGAAGCACGGTGATGCCAAGACCGCTTGCCACCATCTGGCGAATGGTCTCGAGGCTCGAGCCTTCGATCGTGTTCTGCAGCGCCTCGCCGGGATAACCCGGCACGCATTCGGGGCATGCCTCGACAACCTGGTCGCGGAAGCAGTGACCCTTGCCGAGCAGCAGGAGATTTTCTTCCGTGAGTTCCGAGGAGCGCAGGTCCTTGCGGTCCGCCCAGCGATGACCGCTCGGCAGCACGACGCGAAACGGCTCTTCATACAGCTCCCACGTCACAACGCCCGACTCGGTGAACGGCAGCGCAACGATGATGACATCGAGTTCCGAGCGCTTGAGTTTCTCGCGCAGGGTTGCGGTGTAGTTTTCCTCGATGACGAGCGGCATCTCGGGCGCGAGCCTGCGCAGGCGCGGAACCATGTGCGGGAACAGGTAGGGGCCGACGGTGTAGATTGCGCCGACGCGAAGCTCGCCTTTCAGCGGATCGGTACCCTGGCGCGCAAGCAGCTTCACCCGGTCCGCTTCTTCCAGCACGCGGCGCGCCTGCTCGATGATCGATTCTCCCGCCCGCGTCACCATCACCTCGCCCGACTGGCGCTCGAACAGGACGACGCCGAGTTCTTCCTCGAGTTTCTTCACGCCGACGCTCAGCGTCGGTTGCGACACGAAGCACGCGCGCGCAGCGCGGCCGAAATGTTTCTCGCGCGCAACCGCCACCGCGTAACGAAGTTCGGTGAGTGTCATAGATGCATCCTATCAATTTCCAACGCAGCATCAACGCACATCGGTGCCTGTTTTACGTAATCACTGCAGCAAAAGGATTTGTAATGCGTTTCCCGGATGTACCTCCACCTGCATCGTGGCGTATTCCTCTCATACAGGATCAAGGAGCGGAGAAGATGAAACGCGACACGCTTGACGGCAACCAAAGGGCAACAGGCACATGATGGTCGCGCCGTTGCAGGCAACGCCTTCTGCAGTCGCGCCCGGGCGCCACCGGTTGTTTGCGCTAGAATCCTCGCCGCGCATCTGGCGCGCGGAGCGAGGTTACGGCGTGGAGAAGACGCGTTGCGGATGGGCGATCGGCGGCACGCCTTCGTATCTTGAATACCACGACCGTGAATGGGGCGTGCCGGTGCACGATGACAACGTGCTGTTCGAGTTCCTTGTTCTCGAAGGCGCGCAGGCCGGCCTTTCCTGGTCGACGATCCTGAACAAGCGGCACAATTACCGGCGCGCGTTCGAATACTTCGATCCCGACCGTGTTGCGCGCTTCACTGCCGCGCGGCGCGAAAAACTGCTGCAGGATCCAGGTATCGTGCGCAATCGCCTGAAGGTCAATTCCGCGGTGGACAACGCGCACCGCTTTCTCGAAGTGCAGGATGAATTCGGCAGCTTCGACGCCTGGCTGTGGAATTTCGTCGACGGCGTTCCCGTGCAGAGCCGTCGCGCATCCCGGCACGACGTGCCGGCATCGACGCCGCTTTCGGATCGCATCTCGAAGGAACTCCGGAAGCGCGGTTTCCGTTTCGTCGGCACGACCATCATCTATGCGTACCTGCAGGCTGTCGGCGTCGTCAACGATCATCAGCTCGACTGCTTTCGTCACGGACAGGTCGCGCGGCTGAAATAGCGTGCGATGGCGGCGGCGCGGTATGATCTGCGTCCCGCCAGTCGAACGAAAGCACAGACGCATGCCGGCAAGACGCCAACCCGAGCGCTTCAATTTCCAGCCCGGCCGCAAGCTGGCCAACAAGTATGAAGTCGAAGCGCTGCTCGGCACCGGCTGGGAAGGCGAAGTCTATCGCGTGCGCGAAATCGCAACCGGAATCCAGCGCGCCGCGAAGTTCTACTATCCCGAGCGCAACATCGGCGACAAGGCAATCACGTATTACGCGAAGAAGCTGAACAAGCTGCGCCGTTGCGACATCCTGATTCCCTATCTCACGCACGACCAGGTGCAGTTCCGCAAGCACAACGTGCGCTTCCTGGTTTCCGAGTTCGTCGAAGGCATGGTGCTGGCCGAATTCCTGAAGCAGCAGCCGGGCCGGCGGCTGACGCCGTTCGAAGGACTGCACCTGCTGCACACGCTTGTCAGCGGCATGGAGCAGGTGCATGAGCTGCGCGACTATCACGGCGACCTGCACAGCGGCAACATCATCGTCGGGCGGCAGGGAATCGGTTTCAACGTCAAGCTGATCGACATCTACCGCTGGCACGGCCCGACCAGCGAGAACATCACCGAAGATGTCTACGACATCATCCGCATCTTCTACGACGTGATCGGCGGGCGCGCGCACTATGCAAAACAGCGTCCGGAGATCAAGGCGATCTGCAGCGGGCTGCGGCGCGATCTCATCAAGAAGAAATTCCGCAGCGCCGGCCAGTTGCGGGCTTACCTGGAGAACATGGAGTGGGTGGCGCCGTAACAAGGTGGCGCAGTCGCAGCTCAACGACGGAATATCTCGCCTTCCTCGCGAAACGTCTTGAACTCCAGCGCATTGCCGGATGGATCCTCCACGAAGAATGTTCCCTGTTCGCCCGGTTCGCCTTCAAACCGCACGTACGGCTCGATGAGAAACCGAACGCCCGATTCCCGCAGGCGGTCCGCGAGCGCCGTCCACTGTTTCCATTCCAGGATGAGACCGAAGTGCCGCACCGGTACCTGCTTGCCGTCGACGGAATTGCGCGCATCGCGATCGCTTTCATCGACGAGATGCGCGGAAACCTGGTGGCCGTGGAAATCGAAGTCGATCCAGCGTTCCGCTTCGCGACCCACGCGGCAACCCAGCCGTTCGACGAAAAAGACGCGCGTCGCTTCGATATCGCGTACGGGAAAGGCAAGATGAAAGCGGGGACGTTGCATGGCGTTTCGCTGATGCTGATGGTTCTTCGTTCTTGCCTGGCTGCGTTTATCCTGCCCGCTCGAGCCAGTCGCGCGGTGCGCGCAGCACCTCGTGAAGCCTCGCCTCGGGTCCGCCCGGTTCCGGTTCATATCCATACTCCCAGCGCACCAGCGGCGGCAGCGACATGAGTATGGATTCCGTGCGTCCGCCCGACTGCAGGCCGAACAGCGTGCCGCGATCCCAGACAAGATTGAATTCCACGTAGCGGCCGCGACGGTACAGCTGGAAGTTCCGCTCGCGTTCGCCGTACGGCATGTTCCTGCGGCGCTCGACGATCGGCGCATAGGCGCGCATGAAGCTTTCACCGACCGCGCGCGTCATGCCGAACGCGTCCGCGGTGTTGCAGTCGTCGTAGAAGATGCCGCCGATGCCGCGCGCCTCATTGCGATGCTTGAGCCAGAAATACTCGTCGCACCAGTGCTTGAAGCGCGGATAGATATCGGCGCCGAATGGCTGCACGGCATCGCGTGCGACGGCGTGCCAGTGATGCGCGTCGTCATCGAACAGGTAGTACGGGGTGAGATCGTAGCCGCCGCCAAACCACCATGTCGCGCTGTCGCCTTCACCTGCCATGAAAAAACGCACATTCATGTGCGTGGTCGGCACGAAGGGGTTGCGCGGATGAAACACCAGCGAGACGCCCATGGCCTGCCATGCCTTGCCGGCGAGTTCGGGACGGTTTGCGGACGCCGATGGCGGCAGTGCATTGCCCGTCACGTGCGAGAAACCGACGCCTGCCTGCTCGAAGATCGCGCCGTCCTTCAGCACGCGGCTGGTTCCGCCGCCGCCCGCCGCACGCTCCCAGGTATCGCTTGCAAATGTTGCTGCGCCATCGATCGTTTCGATCTCGTGCGTGATGTCATCCTGCAGGCGGGTGAGCCAGCTGCGGACTTCATTGACTTCTGGTGGCTTCGCCATCACGTCCTCGGCGTCGCTTCAGGCGGGGCGGAGAATCTTACCGGTTTCAAGATCGCGAATCTCGCTTGGACGCGCCGCGCTGCCGAGAGCGCCGGCAACAACGGGAAGGTCGGGGAAATACCGTCCAACCGTTTCGGCATCGCGCGCCGGCGATTCACCGCTGCGGTTCGCGCTTGTCGAGACGAGCGGCTTGCCGGCAATGCGGCAGAGTTCCGCCATGACGGGATGTGCGGTGACGCGCAACGCGACGGATGCGTGCGCGCCGCGTATCCACGCGGGTACATGTTCGTTGGCCGGAACAAGCCAGGTGACAGGACCCGGCCAGCTCGCGGCGAGCGTTTCCTGTTGCGCGCGCGGCAGGTGCCGGACGAGCGAGGTGAACTGGTAGAGACCGCCGGCCACGAGAATCAGACCTTGCGCGACGTCGCGCTGCTTGAGCGCGAGCAGTTGCATCACGGCCTGCTCGTTCCACGGATCGCAGCTCAGCCCGTAGACGGCTTCCGTCGGGCAGGCAACGACGCTGCCTGCGCGCAGCGTTTCAAACGCAGCGGGAATATCGACAAGGGTCACGCGTCGGATTTCTTGGCCGGTGCTTTCTTCCGTGAAGCGGCTTTCTTCTTTTTCTTCTTCGCGCCGGTCTTCTTTTTCTTTGCCGGCGCCTTCTTCGGCGCTGCGGTTTCCGTTTTCGCTGCCGTCTTCTTCGCCGCAACCTTCTTCCCGCGGCGGCCGCGCTCCGGTGCATTCGCGAGGAGCTCACGGCAATCGGGCAGCGTCAGCGATTTCGGATCGGTGTCCTTCGGGATCTTTGCGTTCTTCGCGCCGTCGGTGACGTACGGACCATAGCGGCCGTTCAGTACCTGGATGCCTTCGTCGGTGAAGTCATGGATGATGCGGTTCGCATCGGCTTCCTTCTTCGCCGCGACGATCTCGAGCGCGCGCTCGAAACTGATGGTGTAAGGATCGTCTTCCTTGATCGATGCGTACTTCGCGCCGTACTTCACGTACGGTCCGAAACGGCCGATGTTCACCGACACGCGCTCGCCTTCCGGCGTTTCACCGAGATCGCGCGGCAGGTTGAACAGGTACAGCGCTTCATCGAGCGTGATGTGATCCATCTTCTGCCCGGGGCGAAGACCGGCGAACTTCGGCTTCTCCTCGTCATCCTTCGTGCCGATCTGCACGAACGGACCGAAACGTCCCATGCGCACGGATACGGGCCGGCCGGACTTCGGATCGGTGCCGAGTTCGCGTGCCTGCGCAACTTCCTCGCGCGTGACGTTCTCTTCCTTGTGTTCGACGAGATCCTTGAACGGCTCCCAGAACTTCTTCATCAGCGGGACCCAGTCTTCCTCGCCGCGCGCAACGGCGTCGAGCTCGTCTTCGAGCTTCGCCGTGAAATCGTAATCGACGTACTGCGTGAAATGGTCCGTGAGAAAACGGCTGACGATGCGGCCGATGTCGGTGGGAATGAAACGGCGGCTGTCCATCTCCACGTACTCGCGGTTCTGCAGCGTGGAAATGATCGTTGCGTACGTCGATGGCCGGCCGATGCCGCGTTCTTCCAGCGCCTTGACGAGACTTGCTTCCGAGAAGCGCGGCGGCGGCTCGGTGAAATGCTGTGTGGTTTCGATGCCGTCAAGCACGATGCGGTCGCCTTCGTTCAGTTCCGGCAACGCCTTGTCGTCTTCTTCCTCCGCCTTGTCGTCCACGCCTTCCTGGTAGACGGCGATGAAGCCAGGCTTGACCAGCGTCGAGCCTGTTGCGCGGAACGCATTGCCGCTGCCGCAGGCAATTTCCGCGGCGACGGTGTCATACAGTGCGGGCACCATCTGGCAGGCGATCGTGCGCTTCCAGATCAGGTCATACAGCCGGAACTGATCCGGCGTCAGGTACTTCTTCACGCTGTCCGGCGTGATCTGCGCGGACGTCGGGCGGATCGCTTCATGCGCTTCCTGCGCGTTCTTCGCCTTGGTCTTGTAGACGTTGGGCTCGGCCGGCAGGTTGTCCGCACCGAAACGCTCCTTGATCACGTCGCGTATCTCGACGAGCGCGTCCTGGGAGAGTGTCACGGAGTCGGTACGCATGTAGGTGATGAGACCAACAGTGCCTTCGTCGGTCTCCATGCCTTCATAAAGCTGCTGCGCGATGCGCATCGTGCGCTGTGCGCCGAAGCCGAGCTTGCGCGAGGATTCCTGCTGCAGCGTGGATGTCGTGAACGGCGCGGCCGGATTGCGCTTGCGCTGCTTCTTCTCGACGGTGCCGATGACAAGATCGCGTCCGATGGACAGCAGTTCCCGTTCCACCGCGCGCGCCGACGTCTCGTCTCCGAAGGAAAACTGTTCGACCTTCTCATCATGGAAGCGCCACAGCTTGCCGCCGAAGTTCTGTCCGGCCTTCGCGAAGCGTCCTTCCAGTGTCCAGTATTCGCGCGGCTGGAAGCGTTCTATTTCCTCTTCGCGCTCGACGATCATGCGCAGTGCCGGTGATTGCACGCGCCCCGCAGAGAGGCCGCGGCGGATCTTCTTCCACAGCAGGGGAGAGAGGTTGAAGCCGACAAGGTAATCGAGTGCGCGGCGCGCCTGCTGCGCGCTGACGAGATCCAGCGAGAGTTCGCGCGGATGCTCGACGGCCTCGTTGAGCGCACGCTTGGTGATTTCATGGAAGACGACGCGGCTGACGTCCTTGCCTTCGAGCGCGCCGCGTTCATTCAGGATTTCATACAGGTGCCACGAGATGGCTTCGCCTTCGCGGTCCGGGTCGGTCGCGAGCAGCAATGCGTCCGCCTTGCGCAGTTCCTTCTCGATCTTGTCGACGTGCTTCTCGTTCTTCTCGATGACCTGGTACTTCATGCGGAAGTCGGCAGCGGGATCGACCGCACCTTCCTTCGGCACGAGATCGCGGACGTGGCCGTAGGATGCGAGCACCTCGTAATCCTTGCCGAGGTACTTCTTGATCGTTTTCGCTTTTGCCGGCGATTCGACGATGACCAGGTTCTTGCTCATGGTTCCAGTCTTCAGGGCCAGGAGGAAAAAAACGGATTGGCCGCGCCTTGCGGCGCGGCGTGTGATTCGACAGGCGGCTTGTCCGCGGGTCCCCCGGTTGCTTCCCCCCGGAACGCGCTTCTAGTGAACCGCGCCTGCGCCCTCTTCAAAGACCAGGTCTTCCATCCGGGCGTAGGCTTGCTCCTGCCCCGGCTGGTTGAAAAGGACCATGAGAATAATCCACTTGGCCTGATCAATGTCAATTTCGTCGGAGTCGAGCGCCATGATGCGATCGATGACGAGCTCGCGGTTCTCCTGGTTCAGGATGCCGATCTGCTCCAGGTACAGCAGGAAACCGCGCGACTCGGTATCGATGCGCAGCAGTTCGTCGGGATGATAGACACGGATGGAGCCTTCGGCGTGGCGCCTCAATCCCGTTGCGGGATCGCCGGCGAGGCCTTCGAGCCACTGGAAGGCCTTGTTGACTTCACCGCGATCAAAGCCCGCTTCTTCGAGTTCGATGCGCAGCAGTTCGCGGTCGGGTTGAATTTCCGCTTCGTCGTCCAGGTAGTTCTCGAACAGATACATCAGAACATCGAGCAGATTTTCTTTCATCATGGCTACCTTTATGTCACTCGTGCATAGCGACCGCCAGGTGCAGCCTCCACTTTTCCCTGCAGCTCAAGAATGAGCAGCATGGAGGATACCACGTCGGCCTTCATGCCGGTTCTAGCGACGATTACGTCCACGGGAGTGGGGTCGTAGCCTATCGTTTCCAATAGGCTGTGATACTCCGGGTCCATGACCTCCTCTGTTGGCTGTACAACATCGACCTCTGCACCTTGCGGCGACTGAACGTCCACAAGCGATGCGAGTTCCTCGATGACGTCGTTCGCGGATTCCACCAGCTTTGCGCCATCGCGAATGAGGCGGTGACAACCTCTGCTGAGCGGGTTGTGAATCGAACCTGGAATCGCAAAGACTTCGCGGCCCTGTTCGCTCGCAAGCCGCGCGGTGATCAGCGAACCGGAACGGAACGCCGCCTCAACGACCAGTGCGCCGAGCGACATGCCGCTCACGATGCGATTGCGCTGCGGAAAGTTTTCCGCGCGCGGCGGCGTGCCCGGCGGAAACTCCGAGACGAGCGCGCCTTCCGCGAGAATGCGTTCGCCGAGCAGGCGATTCGATTTCGGATAGAGGCGATCGAGTCCCGTACCGCAAACCGCGATCGTCCCGCTGCCTGAATCCATGCCGCCGCGGTGCGCAGCGGCATCAATGCCAAGCGCAAGACCGCTGGTGATGACGAGCCCCGCCTGTCCGAGCGTCAGTGCGAAGTCATACGCGGTATCCACGCCGCTTGACGTCGGATTGCGGCTGCCGACAACGGCAAGCTGCGGTTTTCCAAGCAGGCTGACATTGCCGCGCACGAAGAGCGCAATCGGCGGATCGGGAATTCGTCGCAGCATGGCGGGATATGCGGGCGAATTCGCCGGCAGGAGCGTTCCGCCGCACGATTCGAGCCATTCGAGGTCCGCATCCGCGCGCGGCCAGTCCGGCGCGAGCAATGCATCGCGTGTTCGCGGCAGCAGGTTGAAGGGTGACAGCTGGCGGGGTTCGAGGGAGAAAAGGGCCTCAGGCGAGCCGAATTCGGCCAGCAGTGCCTCGAGGCTGTCCCACCCGAGTCCGGGTATCCGGACCAGGGCGAGCCATGGGCGCAGATCCTTCATGTGCCTTTCGTGGCCCTCCCGTTCGATCAGGATCGGGATCTCTTTAAGGTTCCCGTCTCCGTAGCAGGGTCCGCCTGCCATGGCGGACCCGTTTCAACGCAGTCTTTCAGGGATTCCTGACCATGTCCAGCAGATGAATCTCACTGGTGGCCTGCATCACGAGTCCGTATGACACCTCGTCGAAGGTGCGGAACACGAGCAGCGTGCCGGCATGCGCATCCGGCAGGCGAACATCGGAACTTACAGCACCGGGAACGTCGTCATCGATTTCCTCGCCGCGCTGGTAGATCGCCAGCACATCTCCGACATCCAGGCCGTCGTTCGCGCCGCGGTTCAGCGTCACGATCTGGTACTGGCCGATCTGCAGCACGCCGTCGAGAACGTCGATGATCTGGCCATCGATATCGACGTCAGGCGGTGTCGGCAGGAAATTGGTGTTGAACTCCATGTCCTGCACGGGAACCAGCCGGTCGCCCTGCATGGCTTCGCGCTGCGTCGCCTCAAGGCGCAGGGTTGCCGGATCGCCGTGTCGCGTGATGGTGCCCTGGCCCACTTCGATCGCCTCGTAGCCGAGCGTGTCGCCCGTGTCGGGATCGACGTATTCGTCGCCGATACGGATCACATGGAAGCGAGCCGGGCCGTCCGTCCCGATGCCGCGCACATACACCGACTCATTCGCACCGGACATCAGCCGGCCGTCCATGCTGCGCAGCACGTACGGCAGTTCGCGGTATTCGTCGATATCCACGATGCGCGGATGCGCGAGGAACGGGCGGATGGCGTCGAGCGGAATGGTCGGGATTGCAGCCGCCAGCGGCATGACGCGCACCTTCGGCGAAAGCCGCGTGATCGGCAGCGTCGTCTGGTAGATCTCGCCATCGCGCGTGATCTGCAGATGCGGCTGCCCGTCCTTCCAGAAGATCGTGATGATGTCGCCGGGATAGATAAGGTGCGGATTGCGGATCTGCGGATTCGTGTACCAGATTTCAGGCCACAGCCACGGATCCTTCAGGAACATCGTCGAGATATCCCAGAGCGTGTCGCCCTTTTTCACGATATAGCGTTCCGGCGCGCGGGGCGCGAGTTCGACGCGGGGCTTCGCTTTCTGCACGGGTGCTTCGCGCACGGGTTCCGGTGCAGGCGGCGGGGGTGCCGCACAGCCGGCGAGCAGCACGCCGACAGCCAGTGCGGCCACAAAGGCGCGTGCTTGAAAACGGTTATAATGCACAGAATTCTCAGTGGACCCTTGAACCGGACGGTCCTTGCGGGTGAGCCGGAAACCGGTACGCGGCGAGTAATTCATGCTCAGGCTCTCCGAGGCTGCTGGCCTTGTTCTCCAGCCCTTTGCCATGTTGCTGTCCGCGAAAACATGGTGTTAAACCAAGGGCTTGCGGCTTAATGTTTAGTATGCTCCTAACTTTAGCAGCATATGTTCTGAAAATACACGAAATCCAATCGGTGACACATGGCGTTACTCGACATTCTTCACTATCCGGACCCCCGCCTGCGCAACGTGGCGAAGCCCGTCGCCGAGGTCACGGATGAAATCCGCACGCTGATCGACGACATGCTTGAAACCATGTACGCCGCGCCGGGCATCGGTCTTGCGGCCACCCAGGTGAACGTCGCGAAGCGCGTGGTGGTCATCGACGTTTCGGATGACGGCAACGCCCCGCTCGCACTGGTGAACCCGGAGATACTGGAGAAGGACGGCGTCGAGACCATGCAGGAAGGCTGCCTCTCCGTCCCGGGTTTCTATGAAACCGTGCAGCGTGCCGAACGCATCCGGTTCCGCTACCTGGATCGCGACGGCAAGCAGGTCGAGCGCGACGCGGACGGCCTGCTCGCGGTCTGCGTGCAGCATGAGATCGACCATCTCGATGGCAAGCTGTTCGTCGACTATCTCTCCGACCTCAAGCGCACGCGAATCCGCAAGAAGCTCGAGAAACAGCAGCGGCTCGAAGCGGCGGGTGTGCGCGAGCCCGAGCGGCAATCCACGCCCGTCATCTGAGCCATACATTGCGAATCGTCTTTGCCGGCACTCCCGAGTTCGCCGTGCCCGCGCTCGACGCGCTGGTGGCCGCGGGGCATGACATCGCCGCGGTCTACACGCAGCCGGACCGGCCGGCTGGCCGGGGCCGCCGGCTGAGCCCCTCACCCGTCAAGCGCCGCGCGCTCGCGCTCAACGTTCCCGTCGAACAGCCGGAATCCTTTCGCTTCGGCGACGTGCGTTCCCGGCTGGCGGACCACGCGCCGGACGTGATGGTCGTGGTCGCCTACGGCTTGCTGCTGCCGCAAAGCGTTCTCGAAATTCCCGTGCATGGCTGCCTCAACATCCACGCTTCCCTGCTGCCGCGCTGGCGCGGTGCAGCGCCGATCCAGCGCGCCATCGCGGCGGGCGACACGGAAACCGGCATCTCCATCATGCGCATGGAAAAGGGACTGGATACCGGCCCGGTGCTGCTGGAGCGGCGAGTGACGATCAGCGCCGATGAAACGGCCGCCAGCCTGCACGATACGCTTGCGGCGCTAGGCGCCACCGCGATTGTCGAGGCGCTGATTCGGCTTGCGAGCGGTGATGCGAAGGCAAGACCGCAGGATGCCTCCCGCGCGACCTACGCACACAAGCTGTCGCGGCAGGAAGCGGCGCTCGACTGGTCGCGACCGGCTGCGGAACTTTCGCGCCAGGTTCGGGCATTCAACCCGTGGCCGATGGCGTTCTCCACCCTCGGGGAGGACACGCTGCGCGTGCTGACCGCAACCCCGCTGCCGCTGGCAGCCGACAGGTGCTCCCCGGGCGAAATTGCCGCGACGTCTGTCGACGGCATCGACGTTGCGACCGGCGAGGGCCTGTTGCGGATCACGCAGCTCCAGCTTTCCGGCAAGCGGCCGATGAACGCCGCGGAGTTCCTCAACGGCCATCCGCTCGCGCCCGGCGCGCGATTGGGCGGCTGACATGCCGGGCAGCGTACGCGCCGCCGCCGCGCGCGCCGTGGCACGGGTCCTGCAGGGCGGATCGCTGAACGACCTCCTGCCCGCGGTTCTCGCCGGCATCTCCGAATCCAATGACCGCGCGCTCGCGCAGGAACTCGTCTACGGCACGCTGCGCTATGCGCCGCGCCTTGAATTCATGCTTTCCGGCCTGCTTGAGCGGCCCGTGCGAAAGCGCGAGCCACGCATCCACGCGCTGCTGATGGTTGGCCTCTACCAGCTCTACTACACCCGCATTCCGCCGCATGCGGCGGTGGCGGAAACGGTCGAGGCCGCGCGGCTGATGAAAAAACCCTGGGCCGTCGGTCTTGCGAACGCGGTCCTTCGCCGCGTGCAGCGCGAACAGGACGCGCTCGCCGCCAGCGCGGATGCGCACCCGGTCGGCCGGAGTGCGCACCCGGACTGGCTGCTGGAACAGCTGCAGCACGACTGGCCCGAGGACTGGGAAGCCATCGTCGCCGCGAACAATGTCCGCCCGCCGATGACGCTGCGCGTGAACCGGCGCATCGGAACGCGCGAGGCGTACCTCGCCGAACTGCAGGAACGGGGTATCGCCGGGGAAGCGCATGCGACCGCGCCGGATGCCATCCAGCTCGATGCGGCGGTCGACGTCAGCGTCCTGCCCGGATTCAGCGAAGGACGGGTTTCCGTGCAGGACGCCGCCGCGCAGCTCGCGGCGGGACTCATGGATCCGAAGGCCGGCGAGCAGGTTCTCGATGCCTGTGCAGCGCCGGGCGGCAAGACCGCGCACCTGCTTGAAACCTGTCCCGCGCTGGCAAGGCTTGTTGCGGTGGACCGGGACGCCGAGCGGCTGGATCGCATCGCGGAGAACCTCGCGCGGCTGCATCTCGCGGCGACGCTGGTCCACGGCGATGCGGCGAAGCCGGACGACTGGTGGGAGGGCGGCGCGTTCGATCGCATCCTTGTGGATGCGCCGTGTTCCGCCACCGGCGTCATCCGCCGCCATCCCGACATCAAGCTTTTGCGCCGGCGCAAGGACATCGCTGCGCTCGCGGGCCTGCAGGCGCGCATCCTCGACCAGCTCTGGCCGCTGCTCGCGCCGGGCGGCCGGCTGGTGTACGCGACCTGCTCCGTGCTCGCCGCCGAAAATGCCGACCAGGTAGCGGCGTTCGTCCGCCGTCACCCCGACGCGCTGGCCATGCCTATCCACGCCGCCTGGGGCCGCCCTTCAGGATTTGGCCGGCAGGTGCTGCCCGGCGAGGCGGGCATGGACGGCTTCTTCTACGCCGTGATCGCGAAGTCACCCTGATCCCCGCGCTGGCGAGGCGCCCGCCCGCGAGCTATACCTTATATAAAGCCTTGTCTCCGGACTGCGGGGGATGACATGCGCCACGTACGCAAACCGTTCACACCACTGATTCTTCTCCTAGCTTTCGTCGTGCCTGGCTGCAGCCAGGAACCGGAAGGCGATGCGACCGCCGCGGCGGCTCCGGCAACAGCACCTCCGCCCGCATGCGAACTGACCATGGGCTGGGATCCCTGGGAGCCGTACCAGTACCGCGACGTGCGCGGCGAGGTCACCGGGCTCGACGTCGAGATCGCGAAGGCAGTTGCGGCGGCGGCGGGCTGTGAACTTGTGTTCGTCGATGGCCAGTGGATGGACATGCTGAACCGGCTGCGCGACGGCGACGTCGACCTGCTCGCCGGCGCCACCGCAACCTCTGGCCGCGAGGCGTTCGCGGCTTTCACCGCACCGTATCGTTCGGAATCCTTCGTGGTGTTCACGCTCGCGGACAACGCAGGCATCCGCGATGCGAAGTCGCTCGAAGAAGTATTCGGCAGCGGCGCGCGGATCGGCACGGTATCGGAGTACTACTACGGCGAGGAGGCCTCCGCGCTGCTGGATGCGATCGCCGCCGAGGGTCGGCTTGGTGAGGCGGCTGTCTCGGAACTCAACTACCAGCGGTTGCTGCACGGTGAGATCGACGCGTTTCTTGAGGATCCGTTCGTCGCGTCATCGATACTGAGGAGCCGCGGCTGGGGCCGGCGCATCGTTGCAACGAACATCGGCACTGCAACGGGAGACGTCGCATTCATGATCAGCCGGCAGAGCGTCGCGCCGGAAACGGTCAGGCGATTCAGCGATGGGCTTCAGAAGATTCGCGATGATGGCACGCTCGCCGCGATCATCGAGGAATATCGTCACTGACGCGCCGGCAGCAGGCGCGCACCGTCGAACACGAGACCACCGCCATCGAAATCCTCTGCGGTGAGTTTCTCCACCAGGCGCAGTGCGGTTTCTGAACTGTCGGGGAAGACGCCGTCCGGGCGACGCTGCACCGCCGAGAGCAGCAGGCCATCGACGAACGCGCCATCCCCGTCCAGTGTTGCTTCCAGCACCGGCGCGAGTCCCTTGTTGCCCGCAACGCTGATTCCCCAGTGCGTTGCGAAATTGCCGAGACTGTATGCAATCAACCGGTCGCGGTAGATCTCGAGTCCGCGCGGCACGTGCGGACCATGACCGATGACGAGGTCCGCGCCCGCGTCGATGACGGCGCGCGAGAATTTCCGCAGATCGCCGCGCTGCTCGCCGTAATACGTTTCCATTCCGTCCGGCACATGCAGCGCGTCCGCGCCTTCCGCACCGCCGTGAAACGACACGATCACGATGTCGTGACCGATGGAAAGTCCTGCCACGAGATGCGCGGCGCCATCGATGTCGTGCAGCGACCATGACCCGATGTTCGGCGCGAAGCCGACGACCGCGACGCGATGTCCCTCGACGACGAGACTCGCGATGTCGCCGGCGCGTCCCGTGTGCGCGATGCCCGCGTCATCCAGCGCGCGCATGCTCGCTGTGCGGCCTGCTTCGCCGAAATCGCGCGCGTGGTTGTTTGCAAGACTCACCACGTCGAAACCCGCATCGCGCAATGTGAACGCATAGCGCGCCGGCGAGCGAAAGAGATAGCAGAGACGTGGATTGTTGCAGGTCTTCTCCGGCGCACCGCCATCCATCAGCACGCCTTCGACATTCCCGAACGTGAGGTCCGCGTCGGCGAGCCAGTGCGCGACGGGCGCCAGCAATCCGCGACCGTCATCCGGCGGCGTGCGGTCTTCGGGAAAATCCGTGCCGAGCATGATGTCGCCGACCGCGCGGATACGCAGCAACGGCGATTTCACGACAACGGGAACGGCAGCGGTTTCCGGTTGCGGCGGTGACGGCGCGCGCGAAGGCGCGGCGCACGCCGCGAGGAGGAATGGCAGGACGCCGATGAATGTCCGCAGGATGCGCACGCTATTCAGTTGTTTTCGCCGACGCGGATGACAAGCGCCTGGATGTCGTTGTCCGCGAGCCGCGCGCGCGTTGCGTTCAGCTTTGCGAGATCCGTGAACGGCCCGATGCGCACGCGATGCCATGTCTGGTTCCGGTCGATCGTCACCGTCTGGATGTCCGATTCGATGCCCGAGAGCGCGAGTTCCGCACGCAGCTTGTCCGCGTCTCCCGCGTTGCGGAACGAACCCGCCTGCAACACGTACATGCCCGGCTGCTCGACGCGCGAAACATCACCGGAACGCTGCACGTCCTTGTCCTGCTCGGGGATCACCACTTCGAAGTTCGGCAGCATCTGGTAGAAATCGAAGGTCGTTGCATCGTCCTTCGGCTTCTCTTCCGTCTTCGGCTTGTCCGGCTGCGCAACGGCAACCGGTGAGGATTTCTCCGGAACGCCGATCTGCAGCAGCACCGCCGTGCCGAAACCCGCGGCGAATCCGGCGACGAGTCCGAGCAATCCGGACGAGACGCGCGACTCGCTGCGCGGTCCGCGTGCGGCGTGCTTGTAGTCGCGTGCCATTACATGCTCTCCGGCGCACTGACGCCAAGCAGCGCAAGGCCGTTGCGAATCACCTGGCCTGCGGCCAGCGCGAGCGTGACGCGCGCATTGCGAAGCTCGACGTCATCCACGATGAACTTCTGCGCGTGGTACCAGGTGTGGAATGCCGTCGCGACTTCATTGAGATGGATTGCAACGAGATGCGGCTCGAGATTCCGCGCCGCGGTTTCGACGACTTCGGGAAACCGGCTGACGGCGGACATCACCGCAAGTTCGTGCTCCGAATCCAGCCGTTCGAGCGCCGCAAGTCCCGCGCGCTCGTGCGCAATGCCGCGCTCGCGCATTTCGCGCAGCACGCTTGCAACGCGCGCGTGCGCATACTGCACGTAATACACGGGATTCTCGTTGGATTTCTTCAGCGCAAGATCGATGTCGAACACAAGCTGCGAGTCGGGCTTTCGCGCAATGAGAAAGTAGCGCGTTGCGTCGCGGCCGACCTGGTCGATGAGATCGCGCAGCGTCACGTACGATCCCGCGCGCTTTGAAATCTTCATCTCCTCGCCACTGCGCATCACCGTCACCATCTGGTGCAGCACGTAGTCGGGCCAGCCTTTCGGGATGCCCGTTTCCAGCGCCTGCAATCCTGCCTTCACGCGCGCAAGCGTGCTGTGGTGATCCGCACCGTGCTCGTTGATCACGCGCGTGAAACCGCGGTTCCACTTGTCGATGTGGTACGCGACATCCGGCAGGAAATACGTGTACGTGCCGTCGGACTTGCGCATGACACGATCCTTGTCGTCGCCGAAGTCCGTCGTCTTCAGCCACACCGCGCCGTCCTGCTCGTAGGTGTGGCCTTTCGCGACGAGCTGCTTCATGGTCGCGTCGACCTTGCCGTCGGTATAGAGCGAGGACTCGAGGAAGAACACGTCGAACTCCACGCCGAATGCCTTGAGGTCAAGGTCCTGCTCGCGGCGCAGGTACGCGACCGCGAAATGGCGGATCGCTTCGAGATCGTCTGCATCGCCCGTGCCGGTGAATTCCTGGTCGTCCGCGGCGACCGTCTGCTTCTGCATGTACGCATCCGCGACGTCCTTGATGTAATCGCCGCGGTAGCCGTCTTCCGGCCAGTTTGCATCATCCGGCGCAATGCCCTTGCAGCGCGCCTGGACGGAGCGCGCGAGATTGTCGATCTGCACGCCCGCATCGTTGTAGTAGAACTCGCGCGTCACATCCCAGCCGTTCGCATCGAGTACGCGCGCGAGCGAATCGCCGACGGCGGCACCGCGGCCGTGACCGACATGCAGCGGCCCGGTCGGGTTCGCGGACACGAACTCGATCTGCACCTTTCGTTGCGCGCCGCTGTCGTTGCGACCGTAGTCCGCGCCGCGGCCGAGCACGTTGTGCATCTCCGCGGCATACGCCTGGCGCGAGAGAAAGAAATTGATGAAGCCGGGGCCTGCGATCTCCGTGCGGATGACGAGATCCGAAACCGGCAGTTCATTCACCAGCGCCTGCGCGATCTCGCGCGGCTTGCGGCGTGCTGGCTTTGCGAGCATCAGCGCGAGGTTGCTCGCGAAATCGCCATGCGCGCGATCGCGCGTGCGTTCCGCCTGGATGTCGATGCCGGTCCTTGCTTCCGCGGGAAGCACGTCGGCGGGCAGGCGGTCGAGCGCGATGCGGAGCAGTTCGATGATGGAAGCTTTCAAGGCGATGTCTCGTCAGTGTCCGCGGCTGCGGAAAACGCGCAATTTTACCGGATTCGACCGGACGTTGTTGCCGGCGCGCCCTCGTGCGCCATCAGAAAAGATTGTCGGGATCGACATCCACCGACCAGCGCACCTTGCGCGCACCCGGCAGGGTTTCGAGACGCGGCACCCAGCGCGACAGCAGGCGCTGCAGGTCGGCGCGCGCCGCGGCCTTGACGAGAAGTTGTGCGCGGTAGCGCCCCGCGCGGCGTTCCATGGGCGCGGGCGCGGGGCCGAGCAGCGTCACGCCGCGCACATCGATCTCCCGCGCGAGCGCGCCCGCATCCTCAAGGAACGCCTGCGGCGCGGTGAGCGCGGCGGCTTCGGCGCGCAGCAGCGCAAGCGAGGCGTAAGGCGGCAGGCCGGCGTGCTCGCGTTCCTCGAGCGCGGCGGTGGCGAAGGCTTCGTAGCCGTGTTCGGCAAGCCGGACCAGCAGCGGATGCTCGGGATGATGCGTCTGCACCAGCACTTCGCCCGGGCGCGATGCACGCCCCGCGCGGCCCGCGACCTGCACGATCAGCTGCGCCATGCGTTCCGCGGAACGGAAATCCAGCCCGAACAGGCCGTGATCCGCGTTCATCACGCCCACCAGCGTGAGATCGGGAAAGTCGTGTCCCTTCGCGAGCATCTGCGTGCCGATGAGCACGCGACGTTCGCCGGAGCGGATTTCCTTCAGCAAGGCATCGAGCGAACCCTTGCGGCTCGTCGTGTCGCGGTCGACGCGCGCGATGGGCGCATCGGGGAACAGCGCCGCCAGCGTTTCTTCCAGCCGCTCCGTGCCACGGCCCATGCTTTCCAGTGCGCCGTGTCCGCAGTCGGGACAGTGCGATGGAACCTGTGCTTCGGCGCCGCAGTGGTGGCACTGCAGGCGCCGCCGCCGCTGGTGCAGCGTGAGATACGCATCGCAGCGCCGGCATTGCGCGAGCCAGCCGCATTCGTGGCATTCAAGCCGTGGCGCGTAGCCGCGGCGGTTGAGGAACAGGAGCACCTGGCCGTCGGCGTCGAGATGGCGGCGCACGGCATGTACCAGGGTGTCGGAGAGTCCGCCGGTGAGCGGGCGGCCGCGGATGTCGATGAGCGAAACCGCCGGCGCGGCGGCGTTGCCCGCGCGCTCCGGCAGGCGAAGCGTCCGGTAACGGCGGTTTCGCAGGTTCGAAAGGCTTTCCAGCGACGGCGTCGCGGAGCCGAGCAGCACCGGTACGCTGTTGCGCTGCGCGCGCACCACCGCGAGGTCGCGCGCGGAATAGCGGAATCCTTCCTGCTGCTTGAACGAGGCATCGTGTTCCTCGTCGATGATGAAGATGCCGGGTTCGGCGAGCGGCACGAACACCGCAGAGCGCGTGCCGATCAGCACGCGTGCGTCGCCCGTGCGCATTGCGTTCCACGCCGCGAGCCTTTCGGTGTCGTTGAGGCTGGAATGGCTCGCGACGAGCGGCACGGCGAGGCGGCGGCGGAACCGCTCGACGAGCTGCGGCGTGAGCCCGATCTCCGGCACCAGCACGACCGCCTGCCGTCCGTCCGCGAGCACGCGTTCCAGCACGCGCAGGTAAACCTCCGTCTTGCCGCTGCCGGTGACGCCTTCCAGCAGGAATGCCTGGAAGCTGCCGAGCGCGGCGACGACCGACGCCGACGCTTCGCGCTGCGCGGCGTTCGCTTCCGGCGCACTGTCCGCAGGCAGCGGCGGCAGCACCGGCGTCGCCGTTTCGCGGATGACCAGTCCCCTGGCTTCGAGCGCATTGATGCCCGTGCGCCAGCCCGCGCCGTCCTCGGCGAACAGCGCGGCGTCCGCGGTGCCGCCGTGTCGTTGCAGCCGGGCGAGCAGGCGCGCCTGGCGCGGCGCGCGGGAGAGATCATCGGGCGAGGTTCGCAAACCGTCTTCGCTCAACCGCCAGCGCTCGCTTGCGCCCGCGTCCACGTGATCGCCATTGCGAAGTCGTACGGGAAACAGCGCATCGAACATCGCACCGGGCGGCGCGCGGTAATAATCCACGGCCCAGCGCACGAGATAGAGAAGTTCTTCGCCGACCAGCGGTTCGGCGTCGAGCAGCGCCTTGGCGCGCCGCAGCTTGTCGGCCGGCACGTCCGTTTCGCTGCACGTTTCGATGACGACACCGATCAGCGTCCGCCGGCCGAACGGCACGCGCACGCGCACGCCGGGCAGGATATGTTCGATGGAAACGCCCTCGGGCGGCAGGTAGTCGAACAGCCGGTACAACGGTGAGGGCAGCGCAACGCGCAGGTATTTCGCGCGGATCATCGGCAGTTCACCCGAAGCGTCTTATCCACAAAGTCTGTGGATAACCTTGTGGATGCCGTGCGGGAAAAGGCGATTTCATCGGGACCGTTTCGCGAAAACGTTGATCTGGACAAATTTTCACCGCAGCAAAACAAAACAAATCAAGCACTTGAAGAATCTCCATGCCGGTCAGGCACTTGAAAGTTGCGGTTTGGGTCCTTGTTTTCGGGTGTGCATAAATGCTTCAATGCCGCGCCTTTGAAACCCCGGGGAAAACCCGGTGGTCACAAGCCCGTACTGGCGAAACATCTTACAGGAGAGATTCATGCTGAACGTGCGTAACTGCTCGACGCTGCTTGCCGCGATCGCACTGGTCATCGTTCCGGTTGCCGGCAGCTTCGCGGCGGATGCCGATGGCAAGAAGGCCGCTCCGGTCCTCGACCTCAACGCCCGCATGCAGCAGAAGCTGAATGCAAAACTGAACGGCAACGTCGGCGGGGAACGCGACCCGTCCGCGGGCCTCGACAGCAAGCTCTCCGAGCGTGTCGATGAGCAGAAGGCGGAAGTCGAGCAGCAACTGGATGAGCAGGCGCAGGCGCTCACCGATGCCGACCGCGGCGGTGAAGACAGCAAGGACGGCGCCAAGGCGGAAACCGCGACGCAGTGAAGCGTCGACGCTTCGAAGAAAACCCGGCGCGAGCCGGGTTTTTTATTGCCTGCATATCGGTCGCATTGCGTAACGGAACGGCACCGTCGCGCGTTACGTCAAATGGATGCGCACCGCGCGGTGGCGATGCCGTAAAGGTGTAATCCCTAGGCGATCGACCGTCATGCGTCGCGATGGATGGCGATGTTTAACTGGCGTTCACTTCTCATCTTGCACGCACGACCTTAGTGCGCGGAGTGAACGTCATGCACCGAAACGTGCTTTTGCGCACGTCGCTTGCCTTGCTGCTGGTCCTGCCGGCCGGCTGCGATATCGAAGGCGTCGAGCATGAAGTCATCGCGAACGCGGACGACAACAACGCCGACGACGACGCGAACGACGGCATGCACCGCATCTCCTGCGCGGCGCTCGCCGAAACGCTTGTCGCCGATCTGCCGCGATCTGCCGCAACGCCCGGGAGCGCGTACGAAGACGTGTCGTTCATCGACTGGTGCATGCAGAACATCGTCGCGGACGACCGCGAGGAATTCGTCGGCAACGCCGCCGCATGGCCTGCGGACGAAGACGATCCGGCCATCACCGCGACGTCGCCGTTCGGGCGGGCAACGCGGCCCGCGCTCGCGCAGGGCGCGCGCCTCGACATCCACGCGCTGGAACCGCGCGGCACCATCCCGTTCGTGCGGAAGATCCATTTCGCGGACTGGGAAGGTCCCGACGGCACGTGCGCACTGGAGATGCGCGTCTACCAGGAAGACATCGGCGAGACCGGCAAGAAACCGCTGCTGTACTTTCACGGCGGCGGCTGGCGCAATCGCAGCACCACGCTGACGGCTGCCGAAATTCTCACGACGCATCTCGTCCGCGAGCACGTCGTGTTCATGCCCGCATATCCGCTGCATGACGACAAGGACGGTCCCGTCACCTGCCGGCATGCAACGTTCGACGACATTCTCGCGAGCGCGCAGCAGGCGTTCGACTGGGTCGTCGCGAACAAGGATGTGTTCGGCGCAACAGGCGCGGCGGCCATCGATGTCATGGGGCATTCCGCGGGCGGCCAGCTTGCGGCGTGGATCGCCACGCAGAATCGCGCAGGCGTCGGCAAGCTCGTGAATTTCTACGGTCCGGTCGAGTTCGCGGATTTCATCGACCAGGTCGATGGCCGCTACGCGGATTCCTTTTCGCAATCACGGCGGCTGATGGCGAGCCTGCTCGACGTCGATGACCTGGCAACGCTCGAACGCCCGTACGCGGATGTCGTCACCGCGAACAGCCTGAGCGAGATCATTGCCGCGAACGGTGCGGGCGCGGTGCCGCCGTTCTTCATGGTGCAGGGAAACGCGGATGAAACCGTGCCCGTCGAACAGGCGCTGCTTGCATGCAACGCGCTCGGCGGCGATGCGTCGGCGGCGGGCGGGATGTTCGACTGCGCGAACGGCAGTCACGTCGCGATCATCGATGGCGCCGGCCACAATCTCGACCGGCGCTGCATCGGCGCGAACTGGCCGTTCAGGGAAATCGATGATGCAGAAGCGTTGATGGATACCATCTGCCCGACGGACGGTGCGGATCACGATGCGATCCGCACCGCGGCGAGCGCGGCGTTCGAGTGGCTGAACGAATGACTTACAGGCCTTTCAGCGCCTGGAGCAGCTTGCCCGCCACGTCCTGCGCATCGCCATAGAGCATGCGCGTGTTGTCTTCGTAGAAGAGCGCGTTTTCTATTCCCGAGAAACCCGTGCCCTGGCCGCGCTTGATCACGATGACGTTCTTCGCCTTGTCCGCATCGAGGATCGGCATGCCGTAGATCGGCGAATCGGGATTCGTGCGCGCCATCGGGTTCACCACGTCGTTCGCGCCGACAACGAGCGCGACATCCGCCGTGGGAAACTCGTTGTTGATCTCCTCGAGATCGAAGATGAGATCGTAGGGAACGCCTGCTTCGGCGAGCAGCACGTTCATGTGTCCCGGCATGCGTCCGGCAACGGGATGAATCGCGAACTTCACCTTCACGCCGCGCTCGATCAGCTTCTGGCAGAACTCCCATAATTTATGCTGTGCCTGCGCAACGGCGAGACCGTAGCCGGGCACGACGATCACCTTCTCGCCGTACGCCATCATCACCGCCGCATCCGCGGCATCGACAGGCTTCATCGAGCCTGTGACTTCGCCGCCGCCCGCGCCGCTTTCGCCGAAGCCCGCGAACAGCACGTTCGAGATCGGGCGGTTCATCGCGCGCGCCATCAGCTGCGTGAGCATCGTGCCTGCCGCACCGACCACCGTGCCCGCGATGATCATCGCGGCGTTGTTCAGCACGAAACCCTCGAACGCGACCGCGAGACCGGTGAGCGCGTTGTAGAGCGAGATGACCACGGGCATGTCCGCGCCGCCGATCGGCAGCGTCATCAGCACGCCGAAGACGAGCGCGAGCGCGAAGAACGCAAGCACCGCACCGTTGCCGTCAGCGTGGCCGCTCGCGAGCATGCCGCCAAGCACGAGCGTGGCGAGAAAGAACAGCAGGTTCACGACGTTCTGCCCGCCGAAACGCACCGGCTTGCGCATCCAGCCCTGGAGTTTCGCGAACGCGATCAGCGAACCGGAGAACGAGATCGCGCCGATGATGCTGCCCGCAACGGCAAGCACGACGAACGCGAGCGCGTGTTCGCCGCCACCGACCAGCTCGACCGCGCCGATCGCCGCCGCCGCACCGCCGCCCATGCCGTTGTAAAGCGCAACCATCTGCGGCATGTCCGTCATCGCCACGCGCCTGCCGCTCCACCACGCGAGCACCGTCGCAAGACCCATCGCGGCAAGCATGAGAACGAAATTTTCCATGTGCGGCGTTGCGAACGTCGCAAGCGTCGCGACGAGCATGCCGATGCCCGCCCAGAGAATGCCGCCGCGCGCGGACCGGGGCGACGACATGCGCTTGAGCCCCACGATGAACAGCAGCGCAGCCGCGAAATACGCGCCCTTCACGAAGAACTGCATGTCGAGATTCATGCCTTGTCTCCCGTGTTCTTCTTCTCGTCCTTGCCGGACTTGAACATCTCCAGCATGCGCTCCGTCACCACGTACCCGCCGACCGCGTTGCCCGCCGCGAGAAACACGCCGATGAAACCGATGACGCGTTCAAGCGTCGTGTCCGCTTCGCCGAGCACGACCATCGCGCCGACGAGCACGATGCCGTGCACGAAGTTCGAGCCCGACATCAGCGGCGTGTGCAGGATGACGGGCACGCGGCCGATGATCTCGTAGCCGGTGAATGCCGCGAGCATGAAGATATAGAGCGCAACCCATCCATCGATCATTTTCGACTCCCGGAGCTTGATCTTTTTGCCCCCAGCCTTGCTGGAGGCGGTCTCGGAATGCTCATTTGTTACTTGCAACTCCCCCGAGTGCGGAGGCTTCGTCCGCTTCCTCGATCATCTCCGCCGCGCCGGGAACTGGAATCCCTGCGCTCGGGGAGCCGAAAAAGCGCTGCCGAATCATTCAAGCAGTTTCTTCGCTGGTTCGAACATCACGTCACCGCCGCGCGTCAGCACGCTCTTTGCATACACCTCGTCGTTCCAGTCGATCTGAAGCGCGCCATCCTTGAACCAGGGCGTGATGAAGTTCAGCAGGTTGCGCGAATACATCTCGCTCGCGTGTTCGGCAATCCGGCTTGGCAGGTTCACGGGACCGATGATGCGCACCGCGCCATGCATCACGGTTTCGCCGGCCTTCGTGAGTTCGCAGTTGCCGCCCGTTTCCGCGGCGAGATCCACGATCAGCGCGCCCGGCTTCATGTCATCCACCATGGCGCGCGTGATGATCTTCGGCGCGGGACGGCCGGGAATCGCCGCGGTCGTGATCACCGCGTCCGCGAGCGCGATGTGCTTTGCGAGCACGTCCTGCTGCTGGCGTTTTTCTTCATCGGTGAGTTCGCGCGCATAGCCGCCTTCGCCTTCCGCCTTCACGCCGGTGTCGACGAACTTCGCGCCCAGCGATTCCACCTGTTCGCGCGTTGCGGAGCGCACATCGAAGCCTTCCACCTGCGCGCCAAGCCGCCGTGCCGTTGCAATGGCCTGCAGGCCCGCCACGCCCGCGCCGATCACGAGCACGCGCGCCGGGCGAATGGTGCCGGCGGCGGTCGTGAGCATCGGGAGGAAACGGTCGAGCTCGGCGGCGGCGAGCAATGCGGCCTTGTAGCCCGCGCAGGCGGCCTGCGAGGAAAGCGCGTCCATGGACTGCGCGCGCGAGATGCGCGGCACGAGTTCCATCGCGAAGCTGGTCACGCCGCGCGCGGCCAGGCGGCGCAGCTTGTCCGCATCCTGGAAGGGTTGCAGCAGCCCGACGAGCACGGCGTCGGCGGGGAGTGCATCGAGGAGATCCGCCGCGGGCGGCTGCACGCAAAGCACCAGTTTCGCGCCCGGAAGCAGCGCTGCACGGGACTCGACCGCAACGCCTGCATAGGCGGAATCCGGGATTCCGGCGGCTGAACCGGCGCCGGTTTCCAGCACGGGATCAAGGCCGAGCGCGCCGAAGCGCGCCGCCAGCGCGGGCACGAGCGCAACCCGGCGCTCGCCCGGCGCGGTTTCCCGCGGCACGGCAAGCCGGCCGATGGGCGTGTTTTCAGTGGAATTCTCGGGCATGAAAGGTCTTCTCCCCGCATTTCTTTTTTCGTGATTCGGCTGCCAACCGCTTGCAACCGCAATTTCATGCTTTTAGGTTAGTCAGCAGTCGAAGTAAAGGAATGATTATTGCAGGCGGTATGCGAGCCGCCGCACAGGCGATGGCCGCGAGGAGTGGCGATGACCGACTTCAGTCAGCAGGTTCTGCGCACCGACATTTCCGGCATGCCGCTGGAATGGATCGATTACCAGGACGCCGTGAAGCTCTACTTCGCGGATCATGTCGCCTACGCCTGCGGCAGCACGCTGTATCGCGTCCGCGGCGGCACCTGCGCGAAGACCGGTCACCGCTCCGTGATCGAGGTGAACTCCATCATCGCAACGCTCGGCGACAACCACGCGCTGCTCAAGGCGCGCGACAAGTACATTCCGCCGCTCAACAACCACACGCTGTTCAAGCGCGACGCGAACCTCTGCCTCTACTGCGGCGAACGCTTTCTTTCCTGGGATCTCTCGCGCGACCACGTCACGCCGATCAGCCAGGGCGGGCTCGACCTGTGGACGAATGTCGTCACCGCCTGCAAGCGCTGCAACAACCACAAGGCCGGCCGCACGCCGGAGCAGGCGAACATGCAGCTGCTGGCGGTGCCGTTCACACCCACGCACGCGGAATACATCTACCTGAAAGGCCGGCGCATCCTCGCCGACCAGATGGATTTCCTGCTGGCGCATTTCCCGCGCACCAGCCCGCTGCATGCGCGCATCCGGGAGCGCCGTGCCTGCGCCTGACGGCATGTTCGCCGGGCTGATCGTTCTTTTCTTTCACGTCGTCGCCGCACCTGTCGCGGTGATGCACGCGCTGCTCTACAAGCGCGACTACCGTTCCGCGCTCGGCTGGATCGGCGTGTCCATCCTGTTTCCCGTCCTCGGTCCGCTGCTGTATTTCTTCTTCGGCGTGAACCGCATCCGCCGCCGCGCACGCGAGGTGCGCGGCGACGACGCGCCGGCGGCGTTCTTCGGCTATGTCAGCAGCGTTGCGCGTTCGCCGCTCGCGCGCGGCGCGGACGACACGCATTACCTCGCACGCGCCGGCCACAACACGACCGCGGAATCGCTCATTCCCGCCAACCGCATCGAACTCCTGCGCAACGGCGAAGAACTCTTTCCACGGCTCATCGACGCGATCAACGCGGCACGCGAGCATGCGTGGATATCGAGCTACATCTTCTCGGGCAGCGGCATCGGCGATGACATCGCAACGGCGCTGATCGCCGCCGCCGGGCGCGGCGTCGATGCGCGCGTGCTCGTGGATGGCATCGGCGCACTCTACACGCGGCGTTCGCTGCGAAAGCGGTTGCGCGGCACGCCGGTGAAGTTCGCGGAGTTCCTGCCGCCGCGCCTGCTGCCGCCGTCGATCAACATCAACATGCGCAACCATCGCAAGATCGCGGTGTTCGACAATCGCGTTGCATTCTTCGGCGGGTTGAACATCGATGACCGGCATTTCGTCGCGCCGCCGCGCATCGAACATCCGCACGAGGATGTGCATTTCGAGGCGCGCGGCCCGGTTGTCATCACGCTCGCCGCGCTGTTCGCGCAGGACTGGTACGCGGCGACGCGCGAGCGTCTTGAGATACGCGGCGAGGCCGAACCGGCGGGCAATGCCGGCATGCGCGTGATCGATGCGGGGCCGGATGAAAGCCTTTACCGTCTCGCGATGACGCTGCTCGGCGTCGTCAGCAGCGCGCGCCGCCGCATCCGCATCATGACGCCTTATTTCCTGCCGCACCGCGAGCTTGTCGGCGCGCTGCAGGCCGCGGCCATTCGCGGCGTGCATGTCGAAATCCTTCTTCCTGAAGATTCGAATCTTCGCTTCGTCGACTGGGCGTCGCGACACCAGCTGTGGGAGTTCCTGAAGTGGGGCATCGAGGTGCGTCTCGAACCTGCACCGTTCGCGCACACCAAGCTGTTTCTCGTGGATGACGATTACGTCATGGGCGGATCGGCGAACCTTGACCCGCGCAGCCTGCGGCTGAACTTCGAGGTCGGCGTGGAGATGTTCGATGCGGCGTTCGCCGCGCGCGTCCATGCGCACTTCGAGGAGAACTGGCGCGCGTCGCGCGCGCTCACGCTTGAAGATGTCGATACGCGCTCGATACCGGCGAGGCTGCGCGATGGCTTCTTCTGGCTGTTTTCCGGCTACCTCTGACGTCACTCCATCGAGAGCTTCTCTTCGCGGTAACCGGCAGGCACCGTGAACAGCGAGGCATCGACATCGTGCGCGACGTCCTTCAGCACTTCGCCGCTGCGCGCGTTGCCGGGCTTCATGTACACGGGCATGCCGCCGAGCGACTTGTAGTCGAGCGGCGCACGGCGGTCGCCGCCCGTCACGCTTTCCGCAACGGTCTTCATCATCTTCTGCATCGAGGCGAGCGTCTCGCGGTCTGCATCCGGCATGTCGATCTCGCTTTCGTCGACCACGCACAGCTCCATGCGCGCGAAGCTGCCGACAGACAAGAATACCTGGCGGCAGTCATGGCCGCCCTTCGTCAGCCGCTTGCCCGTGCGATCCACGGCGATCTCCATGGCAGACTTGCCGGTCGCCGCACCCATTCCGCCCATCATCTTTTCCATCGCGGCGCGCTGCTCCGGCGGCATCTGTTCGAGCTGCTTGCGCATCGTTGCCATCGCATCGTTCACCTGTCCGGAGAGTGCGCGCAGTTTCTCCTCATCCAGCACCGTGTAGCTGCGCTTTCTCGTATCCACCGTCGTCAACGTACCGGTTTCGCTGTCGTACAGCGACCAGCCTTCCGACGCGCCGCTGTCCATGCGCACCTTGCCATCGGCGATGCGGATGACGGTCTTCACCGCGCCCGAGGCTTCATCGACATACGTGATCTGCGTTTCCGCGCACGCGAGATGCGGCGCGAACATGGAGATCGCGGCAAGCGCCGCGCTGATTCTTGCGCTCATGTTTCCCCCTGCATTGGCTGGATCGAACTCGCGCCGCGCCCGGATTTGAGTACCGCGCGAACCCCGGTTACCGTAGGCCACCCGTCGCCGCGTGACAATCCCGATGGTCTACCTGATCGATGCCAGCGTTTACATATTCCGTGCGTACTTTGCGTTGCCGGAAAGCATTCGCGACCGCGACGGCAATCCCGCGCAGGCAATCCATGGCTTCACGCGCTTCCTCGCGGACCTGCTGCGTCGCGCGCGTCCGCGCTACATCGCGTGCGCGTTCGATGAAAGCCTCACCTCGTCATTTCGCAACCGCCTTTATCCGCCCTACAAGGCCAACCGCGCGCTGCCGCCGCCCGAGCTTGAACGCCAGCTCGCCGCGTGCCGGCGCATGACGCGCGCGCTCGGCATCAAGGATTACGCGAGCCGGCGCTTCGAGGCCGACGATCTCATCGGCACGCTCGCGAAGCGCCACGCAACGCCGCGGCGTCCCGCCGTCATCGTCTCGTGCGACAAGGATCTCGCGCAGCTCGTGAACGCAAACGACGTCTTCTGGGATTACGCGAGCGATGAGCGTCACAACCAGGCATCGCTCACCGCGAAGCTCGGCGTCACGCCTGCACAGGTGCCGGACCTGCTCGGCCTTGCCGGCGATGCCGTCGACAACATTCCAGGCGTTGCGGGCATCGGCGCAAAGACCGCGGTAGCGCTGCTCGCGGAATTCGGGAACATCGACCGGCTGTACGCGAACATCGATCGCGTGGAAGGCATGGCCATGCGCGGTGCGCGCGGCATCGCTGCAAGGCTGCGCGCGGGACGCGCGCTTGCGTTCCTCTCCCGCGAGCTTGCGACCATCCGCTGCGACGTGCCGTTGAACAGCATGCTCGCGGATCTGCGCTGGCGCGGCGTGGACACGCGCAGCGTGAACCGGCTCTTTCGTGAACTCGGTTTCGGCGCAACGCTGCGGACGGCAGTCGAGCAACTGGCCGTGGAGAAAGCACAAACCTGAAACGCGCATGGTCTACGCTTGTTGAAACGAGGGGGAGCCATGCGCAGGGAAGACATCGACAGCCTGCTCGAGCAACTCGCCGCAGCAGGCTGGGAGGCCGGAAATTTCCGCGGCATCGAGACCATTGCGGGCGGCGTGCACGATGCGCACCGCATGCGGTTCGAGCGCGCCGACATCTTTCTCAAGACCACGCGGCTTGAAGGCGCGGCGATGCTGGATGACGAGGCCGAAGCGCTCGCGCGGCTGCGCGAAACCGGCACGGTCATTCTTCCCCGGCCGTTGCTGAACGGCATCGCCGGCGAGTGCGCGTACCTCGCGCTGAAATGGATCGATCTTCATCCCGCGGGTCCCGATGCGCAGCAGCGCATGGCGCGCATGCTCGCCGCGCTGCATCGCTGCGAGGCGGACCGCTACGGCTGGACGCGCGACAATCACATCGGTCTCACGCGCCAGCCGAATCCGTGGTCCGACAACTGGTGCACGTTCTTCACCGAGCAGCGGCTGGGTCACCAGCTGAGAATTGCCGAACGAAGAGGCAGCAACGCCTGGGTGAAGCGCGGCCTCGAAATGCTCGATGTGCTGCCGAAGATATTCGATGGATACCAGCCCGTTGCGAGTACGCTGCATGGCGACCTGTGGAACGGCAACACGGGAATGCGCGGTGACGGTGAGCCCGTGCTGTTCGATCCCGCCGCGTACCACGGCGACCGCGAAACGGACATCGCGATGACGGAGCTGTTCGGCGGATTCTCACCGGTGTTCTACGCGGCCTATGACGAGGAATGGCCGCTGGATGACGGCTACGAGGAACGCCGTCCGCTGTACCAGCTGTATCACGTCATCAATCACGCGAACCTGTTCGCCGGAGGATATGCGCGGCAGGCGGAGCGGATGATTGAAGCGGTCTTCGCGCGGTTTTCGTAGGAGCGGCTTCAGCCGCGAACGGTATCGCGGCTGAAGCCGCTCCTACGTCTTCTTCTTCGCCCGCGGATGCGCCTTGTCATACACATGCGCGAGGTGCTGGAAATCGAGGTGCGTGTAGATCTGCGTTGTCGAGATATCCGCATGGCCGAGCAGTTCCTGCACGGCGCGCAGGTCGCCGGAGGATTCCAGCAGGTGCGATGCAAACGAATGGCGCAGCATGTGCGGATGCACGTGCTGGCCGATGCCCTGCCGTCTTGCCCAGTACGCCACGCGCTGCTGCACGGTGCGCGGCGAGATGCGTGCGCCGCGCGTGCCGACGAACAGCGCGGCTTCATCGGCGCCGGCGAGCTGGCCGCGCAGCTTGATCCAGCGCTCGACCGCATCGCGCGCCTTGCGCCCGACCGGCACGATGCGCGTCTTCGCGCCCTTGCCCTCGACGCGCACTTCACCCCCGCGAATTTCTCCGATCGCAACGACATCCAGGCCGCAGAGTTCGGCGAGCCGCAGCCCCGATGAATAGAAGAGTTCCAGCATCGCGCGGTCACGCGCCGTCACCGCATCCTCGCCCTCGATCATGAGAAAGCGCGCGAGCAGGTCCGCATCCAGCGTCTGCGGCAGCAGTTTCTTGCCTTTCGGCGGTGTGACGTCCTTTGCGGGATTCGCCTGCAGCGCGCCTTCGCGCGAGAGGTACTGGAAGAACGTGCGTGCGGCGGCAAGACGGCGCGCGATCGAGCGCGGCGAGAGTCCGCCCCGGTGCGAGGCCGCGGCAAAGAGCCGCATGTCGGGATGGGTGATGTTCGTCCAGTGCGCAAGACCGCGTTCAGCGCACCACGCAACGAGTGCGCGCAGGTCGCGACGGTAGTTGCTGATCGTGTTCGGGGAAACCCGGCGCTCGAACTCGAGGTGATGGATGAAACGGTCTGTCCAGCGGACAGCGTCGGCGTGCATGACGCGCGCTACAGCCGGCGGCGCAGCGCCGTCGCGAGAACTTCGCCGATGCGCACGAGGAATGTCGTGCCGAGCGTCGGACCGAACTGATCCTCCGAGTGCGAACCGATGCCGAGCAGGCCGATCTCGGCGCGATCGCCGATCGGTATCAGCGCTGCGGACCCGATGCGCGGCGCATTCGCGCCGAACAGGATTTCAAGCTGGCGCGGCCGCAGCCGGCCGACAACGGGCTGGCCATTGCGCAGGATGTTCTGGAATTCGTTGATCTCCGGCGCATCGCGCGCCATGCGCACCGCCGGCCCGAACTCGACATCCGCCGCTTCGCCCCTGAACAGGATCAGCCGCACCGCATCCGCACCGAAGCGATGGCGCAGCCGGTCGGCGACGGCGTGCAGCAGGTCGGCAAGATCGTCCGCTTCCATCAGCGCGATCACGAGCTGGTGAATGCGCTCGACCGCCGCATCGTTCGCGCGCGCGACCTCGATGAGATCGACAAGCTTTCTTTCGAGCTGGCTGTTCTGCTTGCGCAGGATCTCGACCTGCTTTTCGATCAGCGACACCGCTTCGCCGCTGCCGTGCGGGATGCGCAGTTTCGCCGCGAGCTGCGGATGCGACTCGAAGAATTCCGGATGCTCGCCGAGAAACTCCTCGACGATTTCGGAGGTGATGGGTTCCGCACCGCGCGATCTGCGATTGTTGTTCACGCTGCTGGCTCAGGCTGGATGAGGGTTCCTTCAAATACCGTAATGGCGGGCCCGGCAAGAAACACCGGTTCGCCACGGCCGCGCCAGCTTACCACGAGATTTCCGCCGGGAAGCTCCACGGTGACGTCGTTCTCAAGCAGGCCGGCGAGCACGCCCCACACCACCGCCGCGCATGCACCGGTGCCGCAGGCGAGCGTTTCGCCGACGCCGCGCTCGAACACGCGCAGCTTCACGCGCGTGCCGTCCACCTTCTGCATGAAGCCGACGTTCACGCGGCGCGGAAAGCGCGGATGCGACTCGAGCATTTCGCCGAGATCGTCGACGGGCGTCGCGGCGACGTCATTCACCGTCAGCACCGCGTGCGGATTGCCCATGGACACCGCGCCGATATCGAGCGTTTCGCCTTCAAGATCGATCGGATACGTCAGCGATTCCACCGCAGCATCGAACGGGATCTCCGCCGGTGCGAGCCTGGGCGCGCCCATGTTCACGCGCACGCTGCCGTCATCGAGCAGTTCCGCTTCGAGCGTTCCGCCGAGCGAGCCGAGACGCAGCACGCGCTTGCCGGAAAGCGCGTGGTCGTGGATGAAGCGTGCAACGCAGCGTGCGCCGTTGCCGCACTGCTCGACCTCGCCGCCATCGGAATTGAAGATGCGAAAGAAGAAATCCTCATCGCCGCGCGCACGCTCGACGACGAGCAGCTGATCGCAGCCGACGCCGAAACGGCGATGCGCAATGCGCGCACGTTCATCGTGCGCGAGTTCGAACGGCGCATGCGTTGCATCGATGACGACGAAATCGTTGCCCGCGCCCTGCATCTTCGTAAATGCGATGTTCATGGCGCGGGTTCCAGTGGCGTCGTTGGCAGGTAACGGTTCATGAAATCCTCGTAGCGCGCGAGCGCCGCGCGCGACCACTGGATCTGCTGCAGCATGATGCGTTTCGAGATTGCGTGCGCGAGCGGTGCGCGCGCGGCGTCATGAAACGCTTCGCTCACGGAGAGGCGCGATATCTCCATGCCGAGACGGTCCAGCAGCTCGTTCTGGTTGTACAGTTCCGCCGCGCCGTCGATGTACGACGCGTTGATCTGGTTGGCGAGACGGTCATCCGAGACGCGCTGCCAGACAGAATCCTTCAGGTCCGGGAAATTGAAGCCGCTGAACTGCGCGACCTTCTCGCTGAACGGCATGTCCGTACCGACATTCAGCGCGGCGAGACGGACATAGCGTTCCTCGATGATCTGCACGCTGGCGAGAATTTCCTCGTGGTTGCGGCGAATCTCGTCATTCAGCCGTTCCACGGCGATGGCGTTTATCTGCTGTACCTGGCGTTCCTCGCGCCATTCGTCCACGGCAAGTGCGAACAGCACGCCGATCACGATGGCGGAGAACTCCAGCCCGAGCGCGAACCACGTATCGGGCGCGATGCGGCGAAAACGATGCAGCATGGAAGGCGTCAGGGCGTCGCGCCGCCGCGCAGTGCCACCCACTCCTTATATATGCAGCGGTCCATCACCACGGTGATGCCGTGCGCGCGCGCCTTCGCCGCAGCTTCTTCATGGATCACGCCTTCCTGCAGCCACAGCGTCTTCGCGCCGATGGCGATGCAGTCATCGACGATCTGGGGCACGTGTTCCGGCGCGCGGAAGACATCCACGATGTCCGGCACTTCCGGCAGCGAGCGCAGGTCCGGGTACACCTCCTCGCCGAGAATCTTCTCCGCGATCTTCGGGCGCACGGGAAGAATGCGGTAGCCGAACTGCTGCATGGCTGCCGCCACGCCGTGACTCGGCCGGTTCACGTTCGGCGAAAGACCGACGACAGCGATCGTTGTCGATTCGGCAAGTATCCGGCTGATCTCATCGCGGCCTGGATTTGAAAATTCCATTTCGCTCTCCGTGGTTCGTTGACACCGTCATTATAGTGTTGGCACTGCCGTGCGGCACCATGCGCCGTCAGTCGACCGGCGCGCGCCCTGCTTCCCGGATCTTCGCGATCAGTTCGATGCTGGCAGGCGCAAAGCGGGGAAGGTCGCTGCGTTTCGCGGCAAGCTCCGCGTAGGCAAGAAAGAAATCCGTGGTATCGCCATGCAGCAGGGCGAGAAAGCGTTCGCGGCCGAATGTTTCATCCAGGGCACGGCTCATCTGCGCACCGACGTAGTACATCGGCTGATCGTACGTACCGGAAAACGCAAGGTTGTACAGCGCATCGGCAGGCGCGTCGCCGTCGTTGTACAGGCGAAACAGCAGCGTGTCGAACAACAAGAAGTTCAGTTCGGCACGAGCTTCGTTGGTCTCGTATTCCTTCTTGTACATCCGCACGAAACTGCCTTGCGCCTTCGAGCGCGAGAAATCCGCCACGTGGTATGCCGACCCTTCCATGCGCGTCGCGGCAAGCAGGTCCTCGGCACGCCGTATCTGCTCGTCCTTCGCCGTGCTCTCCATGTTCATGAATCCGGTTTGCACGACATGGTAGAGCTCGTGTGCCGCGACCAGCAGTGCGCCATCGAGATCGCCGTCGAACTTCGCAAGATTCATGTAAAAGACGTTCGTGTCGTCGGGGTTGATCCAGCCGGTCGAGTTGCCGCCGATCGTCATGCGCGCCATCACGCGCGCGCTTGCACCAGGCGGAACAAAAGGCGCGATGTGTGCGCGCACGTTCGCCAGCAGTGTCGCTTCATTATCACGCAGGCGTGCCACCATGCCGCTCAGTGCGTCGCGCTGCGCGACAAGAGCGTTCAGCCTGAACGGATCTTCTTCCAGCGTTTCATCGTTCAGCACTTTCGCGAAATCCTCGCGGAAGCGTTCCGGTGTCGCGCGTTTGTCGAAAATCGCGGCGTGGATGATCATCTCGCGAACGCCGGGCAGCGCCAGGATTTCGTCGATCTGCGCCGTCGCGCGTGAACCGCCGTTCAACGCGCGAACGATTTCTTCTGCAGCCGAGTAGTCGAAGCTCAGCGCAAAATTCCCCGGTTCGCCGGCGCGGGCTGCGGTGGAAAGAAACAACGTCGTGGAAAACAAAAGCATGGCAATGCGTTTCATGCGTATCTCCTTGTCGATTCAGGACCATGTGTCCGATCACATCCTTTCGAGCCGCGGTCCGGCAGTAGCCCCGGCCTTGATCCGCGCAGAGTTTACCCCCTGCCTGCCGCGCGGCGTCAGCAGGGATGCTATGCTCGCCCCGGATTTCATGTGCAGAAGGTATTGAAAGAACCATGAAGTACCGGGATCTACGCGACTTCCTCGAACAGCTCGAAAGCCGCGGACTGCTGAAGCGCGTCACGCGTGAAATCGATCCGAAGTTCGAGATGACGGAAATCTGCGACCGCGTGCTCAAGGCCGGCGGACCCGCCATCCTGTTTGAAAATGTCAAAGGCTCGAAGGTTCCCGTGCTCGGCAATCTCTTCGGCACGCCGGAGCGCGTCGCGCTCGGCATGGGCGCGGAGTCTGTCGATGCGTTGCGCGACGTCGGCCAGCTGCTTGCGTTCCTGAAAGAGCCCGAACCGCCGAAAGGCTTTCGCGATGCGCTCAACCTGCTGCCGAAGTACCGCAAGGTGCTCGACATGGCGCCGGATATCGTGAAGAAGGCGCCGTGCCAGAAGCATGTCATTGAAGGCGATGCGGTCGATCTCGCCGAATGGCCGATCCAGACCTGCTGGCCGGGCGATGCCGGTCCGCTCATCACCTGGGGTCTCGTCGTCACGAAAGGTCCGCACAAGGAACGGCAGAACCTCGGCATCTATCGCCAGCAGGTGATCGCGAAGAACAAGGTCATCATGCGCTGGCTGTCGCACCGCGGTGGCGCGCTGGATTTCCAGGAATGGAAGAAGGCGAATCCCGGCCAGCCATTCCCCGTTGCCGTCGCGCTCGGCGCCGATCCCGCGACCATACTCGGTGCGGTGACGCCGGTGCCGGATGCGTTGAGCGAATATGCGTTCGCGGGTCTCCTGCGCGGCTCGAAGACCGCACTCGTGAAATGCATCGGCAGCGATCTTCATGTACCGGCGAGCGCGGAGATCGTGCTGGAAGGTTTCATCCATCCGGATGAGGTTGCGGCGGAAGGTCCGTTCGGCGATCACACCGGCTATTACAATGAAGTCGACACGTTTCCCGTGTTCACCATCGAGCGCATCACGTTTCGCGATGCGCCGATCTATCACTCGACGTACACCGGCAAGCCGCCGGACGAGCCCGCGATACTCGGTGTCGCGCTCAACGAGGTGTTCGTGCCGATACTGCGAAAGCAGTTTCCCGAGATCACGGATTTCTACCTGCCGCCGGAAGGCTGCTCGTATCGCCTTGCCGTCGTTTCAATGAAGAAGAGTTATCCCGGGCATGCAAAGCGCGTGATGCTCGGCACCTGGTCTTTTCTCCGGCAGTTCATGTACACCAAGTTCGTGATCGTCACGGATGACGACGTGAACATCCGCGACTGGAAGGAAGTCATCTGGGCGATGACGACGCGCGTCGATCCCGCGCGCGACTGCACCATCATCGAGAACACGCCCATCGACTATCTCGATTTCGCCTCGCCCGTCTCAGGGCTCGGCTCGAAGATCGGCATAGACGCTACGAACAAGTGGCCGGGCGAAACAAACCGCGAATGGGGCACGCCGATCGAGATGTCCGAGGACGTGAAGCAGCGCGTGGATGCGATGTGGGACGAGCTCGGATTGTAACGATGCCCGTACTGCGTTCCTGGGTTTCACCGCGCATTCTCGATCGCCATGGCATCTGCTGGTGCGCGGCGTGGTTTGCGTTGCAGGCGGTGATTGCGTTTGTCGCTGGCGTACTGGAGAGCGGCGCATTCGCGCTGACGCTGCTGTTCGCGATCGGCGGGTTGAATGCGTACGTTGCGCTCGGCCTGCTGCGCGGGCTGAAACCCGCGTGGCATTTCGCAACGTTTCTTGCCTTCGTGACGGTTCTTCTGAAGATCATCGCAACGGCGTGCGCGCCCGGCGAGATTGCCGACGGCGATCGTCATCTTCCTGAAGCGGCGCTCGACATCGTGATTCTCGCGATCGCCGTGCTCGTGTTCGGTTACCTGCGCAAGCCATCCGTGCGCCGCCTGTACAACGTTCCCGAGAGTTATCGCGCGGATTCGCACGAAGAATGAAAAAGGCCTCCGAGGGAGGCCTTTTTTGTTGCGCGGATGATGGATCAGTTGTCGAGATCGATCGTCACCGGTTCCTGCGGATTCATCGGTTCGAGTTCCTCGATCTCATCGTCCAGCGGCGCGATGTGAATCGGTTCTTCCTCAACCGGCGGCGGCGCTTCTGCGGGCACGGGCTCCGCGAACTCCATGGCATCCTGCATGCCGGGCGACAGCGGTTGTGTTTCCTGCGGAATTTCTTCCTGCACCGGTTCCGGTGCAACAACCGGTGCGGTTTCCTGTGAAGGCATCGGCGGTGCGGTTTCCTCTTCCACCGGCATCACCGGCGCTGCTTCTGGTTGCGCAGGTTCTGCCTCTTCCATGGCATCCTGCATGCCGGGCGACAGCGGTTGTGTTTCCTGCGGAATTTCTTCCTGCACCGGTTCCGGTGCAACAACCGGTGCGGGTTCCTGCGAAGGCATCGGCGGTGCGGTTTCTTCTTCCACCGGCATCGCGGGTTCCGGCATCACTGGCGCTGCTTCTTCAACCGGCTTTACAGGTTCTGCGTCTTCCATCGCATCCTGCATGCCAGGCGTGAGTTTTGTTTCCGCCGGTACGGCTTCACGCACGGGTTCGGCGGGCGCGGGCATTTCTTCCGGCGCGGGTTCCTGCACCGGTTCAAGCGGCGCGGAGGTTTCCGGGATCAGCGCCGGCGGACGCGGTGCGGAAGGTTCTTCCATCGGCGTGAGCGGATACGCGGGCGGTGCGTTCGCGGGTTCCGCGTCTTCCATCGCATCCTGCATGCCGGGCGTGAGTTTTGTTTCTGGCGGTACGGCTTCACGCACGGGTTCAGCGGGCGCGGGCATTTCTTCCGGCGCGGGTTCCTGCACCGGTTCAAGCGGCGCGG
>CAZRFE010000009.1:0-3326 GCA_964599565.1 uncultured Gammaproteobacteria bacterium | reverse complement strand
TCCATCGGCGTGAGCGGATACGCGGGCGGTGCGTTCGCGGGTTCCGCGTCTTCCAGCGCGTCCTGCATGCCAGGCGTGAGCTGCTTCGGTTCTTCAACCTGCGGCGCAGGTTCCGCGGGAAGCATTTCTTCCTGCATCGCCGGTGCAGGTTCCGGTGTTGCTGTTTCTTCCGGCAGCGGTGGCTGCGGTGCGGGTTCAACGGTCGCTGGCGGCAGCGCGGGTGCGGCTTGCGGCGTCACGTCCGGTGCGGGCACTGGCACAGGCACCGGCGTGAGTACGGGTGCGGGCACGATGGCAGGTTCGGCAGGCTCGACAACCGCAGGCGTTGCAGCCGGCGCTGCGCCCGGCAGTGTCAGCGGTTCGGTCGGCTGCGCGAGCGGTGCGGGTGCGGGCACGATGACCTTGCGGCCGCGAAGCTCGTAGTAACGCTGCACCTGCTCGGCGGTGAGGATCTTCTTCTGTTCGAGGTGCGCATCGATATGCACGAAGCGAAGCTGCGCGCGCAGCGCGGCAATGGTGTCGATGCGGCCGCGCACCTGCGAGCTCGTCACCGTGCCGCTCGCCATGTCCGCATCAAGCTGGCGTTCCGCGTTCACGATGCGCTGGCCGAGCGCGCGCGCCTGGCCTTGCAGGAGGCCAACGAGCCGCGCGGTGGCGAAGCGCTGGTCGGGCGTGAGCGCGAGTTCTTCCTTCAGTTCGAGTACGTGTGCGGGGCCGGGATAGCCGTTGATCTCCGCGGGCGCCGCCATGCCCATGCCCTGGCCGGCGAGCAGCGCGTCGACTTCCTGCTGCGAGATGGTGCGCGATGTCGTGCCCGCGCTCTCCGGCCCCGGCGCACTCGCGCAACCGGCAAGCGCGATCGCGAACAGCGCCAACCCAAGCTGACTTCCCAGGACCCTCGCACGCATGGCTGCTCCCCTGTACCACTCGCAACGCGGCGGCTTTTTTTACTTTGTGCGGCGATTCTCACCGATCCTGCGGAAATCAGCCACTACCGTCCGCGCGGCCCTTCTCGCGTCTTCCTTCCCCGGCCGGCGGCCGCCTGCAAATCCCGGGCCAGCCGCTATACTCTTCCAGACATAAGTTCCGGGAAAACAAAGAAATTCGAATAACGAGGAGTCTCCTGATGCGCCGGTACATGGTCCTGAACGCCAAGGGTGGCTGCGGCAAGTCCACGCTCGCCACGAACATTGCCGCCTACTTCGCCTCCCAGTGGGAAAACGTCAACGTCACCCTGGCGGACTTCGACCCGCAGCAATCCTCCATGGACTGGCTGGAACTCCGGCCGCCCGAGCGCCCGGCCATCCACGGCATCAACGCCTACAAGGACGGCCTGCGCAGCCTGCCCTCCAACACGGATTTTCTTGTCATGGATGCGCGCGCCTCCACGCACGGGCCGGATCTCACCGCGCTCGTGAAGCACGCCGAGACCATCATCGTGCCCGTGCTGCCGAGCACCGTGGACATGAACGCCTGCACCCGCTTCGTCGAGGAACTGCTCAAGGTCGGCAAGGTGGAAAGAAAGGAAGTGAAGATCGGCGTCGTCGCCAACCGCGTGCGCGAGAACTACTCCATCTTCGACGATCTCGATGAGTACCTGCAGAAGCTCAAGGTTCCCTACCTCGGCCACCTGCGCGATGCACAGAACTACATCCGCGCCTACACGCGCGGGCTCGGCATCCACGAACTGCCGCCGTATCTTGCAGCACCGGACTGGGAGCAGTGGGAGCCGGTGGTGAAGTGGCTGGAGTCGAAGCGCTCGCAGGCGTAACACATGCGCGCTCGCCAACTCTTTTCAATACTTCTCGTTGCCGTTCTGGCGGGCTGTGCGTCGGCGGGGAAACCGACGGCTACATCGAGCATTGACCTGCCGATCATCGTCAGCACCGAAGCGTTTGCAGATATCAACGTGGAACTCGCAGACGACGGCGAGTGGTGGAAGCTCGACAGCTATGGAGGCCGCGTGTTCGACTTTCAGCGCCACGGATTCTTTTATGACCGCATCTGCAGGCCGGAACTTGAGGTCCTTGCAACGGTTACCCGGCCGAAGCTGCATTCTTTCATTCGCGAAGATGCCGAGGAGATTGAGCGCGTTCGATTGCTACGCGAGCGTGCAGCAGGCATGCGCTTTGTGGTGTTCGATCTCGCGCCGGTCACACTCGACGATCTGGAAGAAGAATTTTTCGTGAATGCGCTGCCGCGGTTGAAAGAGAATGCAACTTCGCACAGTTGCTATGACTGGTACGATTGAAACGAGGCATTGGCGAATCTGGTCTTTTGCCTGGTGAAGTAGTCGTTACCACTTGCCTATCAAAAGGAACTTGCAATAGCCGGGATAGCGGATTGCAATTTTTTCGAGCGTGGAACCGCGAGGGTCGCGTCCGCGATGTTCAATTCCCTTAAGGGTACTCAAGGTAATTCCGGTAACCTTGCAGAACTCGGATTGACTGACATCCTCTTTCTCACGAATCTTCTGAACGCGTTCTGCAAACGTGGTTGACTTCATTGTTGGTTTGCCTAAACTTTGTTGGTAGCTTAATAGCTACCAACAGTTACTGTGGAACAAAGTGGAGCAATGAGGATATGGACCATCCAATCGACCTGCAAGCTTTTCGCCTGTCCCTGTTTTTCCCCGTAATGACCAAGGAAAAGTTCGCCGAGTTCTCCGGTCTGGCGGAAGGTGTGATCCAGGGAATGATCGAAAAGGGACATCTCCCTTCCATCAAGATCGGCCGTTACCGTCTCGTGAATGTCGCAAGGCTTGCGGAGGATTGCTCCGCGGTGGATGAGGGAAATGTGTCCTCGCATTGATGTTGCATGCAGCGTGTTGGCGCTGAGTATTGCGAACCGATGCGCGAGTGTTCGCGGCTGAAGCCGCTCCTACAGGAAGTACGAGGTGAGTCATGGAAGACATGCGAAAGCTGTTGGAAGACCAGGAGGCGGCGATTGCGCCGGAGTCGCTGGGATACGTGGTGCGCGGTTTGACGGCGACATTTCACGCACTTATCCAGGATGCGCCGTCCTCCGATGCTCGCGAGCGGATGCGTCAACGGGAAATGGTGCACGCGGTTTCCTTCTGCGCGCAGCTGACCTCGACGATGCTCGCGCGCTGGCTGGGCGAGCACGTGGACCATTGCGCGGCGAAACCGCGCAAGGAATGAACCGCACCGAGGACGCGCGCTCCGCCAGCATTCAATCTGCCTTGTACCGGAAGTCGCTTTCGATTCTCGCCATCATCAGTTCCCGGAGCGGTTCGTCGCATTCCACGAGTGCGAGCCGTTCAAGAAGAATTTCCTTCCGTACGTAGCCTTCCTTTACCAGTGCGC